>NZ_JBIAUE010000002.1:122759-426231 GCF_042892615.1 Streptomyces sp. NPDC001750
TCGCCCCCGGTTCCCCCCGTAGGTTCCCGCCACCCCCGGGGCACGCTCACCGGGCGGTGGTGCACCCCCCCCCCCCCGCCTTCCAGGAGTCGTTCGCTGGAATCCGGGGACGGCGGGCGCCCCTCGCATACGGGATACGGGCCGCCGCACGGCCCGCGTCCTCGGCCGGCGGCGCGGTCAGCCCATGAACTTCTTGAACTCGTCCGGCAGCTCGAAGCCCTTGTCCCCCGGGGCCGGAAGGCCGGGCGCACCGCCCTGCGCGGCCTGGGCGCGTCGGGCGGCGGCGGCCTGCTCCTCGGCCTTGCGCTTCATCGGGTTGCCGCTCTTGCGCTTGCCCTTGGCCTGCTTGACCTGCTTCTTCTGACGGCCGGGACCACCACCCATGCCGGGCATCCCCGGCATACCAGGCATCCCGCCGCCCTGCGCCATCTTCGACATCATCTTGCGCGCGTCGAAGAACCGCTCCACCAGGTTCTTCACCGCGCTGACCTCGACGCCGGAACCCTTGGCGATGCGCGCCCGGCGCGAGCCGTTGATGATCGTCGGCTCGGCCCGCTCCTTCGGGGTCATCGACTTGATGATCGCGGCGGTGCGGTCCACGTCGCGCTCGTCGATGTTGTTGATCTGGTCCTTGATCTGCCCCATGCCGGGCAGCATCCCGAGCAGCTTGGAGATGGAGCCCATCTTCCTGACCTGCTCCATCTGGGCCAGGAAGTCGTCGAGCGTGAAGTCCTGCCCCTTCTTGGACGCCAGCTTGGAGGCCATCTTGGCGGCCTCTTCCTGGCTGAAGGTCTTCTCCGCCTGCTCGATCAGGGTGAGCAGGTCACCCATGTCGAGGATGCGGGACGCCATGCGGTCGGGGTGGAAGGCGTCGAAGTCGTCGAGCTTCTCACCGTTCGACGCGAACATGATCTGCTTGCCCGTGACATGGGCGATCGACAGGGCCGCACCACCGCGGGCGTCGCCGTCGAGCTTGGAGAGCACCACGCCGTCGAAGCCGACGCCGTCGCGGAACGCCTCGGCGGTGTTGACCGCGTCCTGACCGATCATCGCGTCGACGACGAAGAGGATCTCGTCGGGGCTGACGGCGTCACGGATGTCCGCGGCCTGCTGCATCAGCTCCTGGTCGATACCGAGACGGCCGGCGGTGTCGACGATCACGACGTCGTACTGCTTGGACCGGGCGTGCTCGATCGAGTCCTTGGCGACCTGGACCGGGTCGCCGACGCCGTTGCCCGGCTCGGGGGCGTACACCGCGACACCGGCGCGGTCGGCGACGACGCTGAGCTGGTTGACGGCGTTGGGGCGCTGGAGGTCACAGGCGACGAGCAGCGGGGAGTGGCCCTGGCCCTTGAGCCAGCGGCCGAGCTTTCCGGCCAGGGTGGTCTTACCGGCACCCTGGAGACCCGCGAGCATGATCACGGTCGGCGGGTTCTTGGCGAACCGCAGCCGCCGGGTCTCGCCACCGAGGATGGAGACGAGCTCCTCGTTGACGATCTTGACGACCTGCTGGGCCGGGTTCAGCGCCTGGGAGACCTCGGCACCGCGCGCCCGCTCCTTGACGTTGGCGATGAAGGCCCGGACGACGGGGAGGGCTACGTCCGCTTCGAGCAGGGCGATACGGATCTCGCGTGCCGTGGCGTCGATGTCCGCCTCGGACAAGCGGCCCTTGCCCCGGAGGTTCTTGAAAGTCGCGCTAAGACGGTCGGAGAGAGTATCGAACACGGCGCTCGTCGGTCCTCGGGGTCGGGGGCATAGCAGATCGCTCTCTAGAGTATCCGGCTCGGGCGAGCGGCAGCCCTTGCCCGCCCTCTCCGGCCGACGAGGGCCGCAGCGCGGCGGTGGCGGGGAGCGGTGTCCGCCCCGGCGGGGAGCGGGATGTCCGCCCCGGGCGCGCACGCGGGGGACGGCGATCGACGCCGGAACGTCCTGCGGCCGACAGGGAACACGTCCATCGGCATCCGCCCGGTGTCCACCCGGACGAGCACGCCGTCCACGGGGGCGAGCGCGCTCCCCCACGCCTCACCGCAAGGCATCCTCCAGAGCCTTCGCGAGGGTCGCCGCCTCCTCGTCCGTCGGCACCGAGCCGTCCTCCCGTGTGACGTAGACCGTGTCCACCGCGTTCGCCCCCAGCGTCGACACACGCGCGCCGCGTACCCGCACCGCGCACCCCTCGAGCGCGCGGCCGATCCGGTGCAGCAGCCCGGGGGCGTCCTGTGCCCGCACCTCGATCACCGTCGCCAGCCGTGAGGCGGCCGGCGCGACCGTCACCCTGGGCGGCGGAGCCTGTGCCCCGCGCCGCCTCGGCCGGGCCGCCTCGCGCTCGGCCAGGCGGGCGCCGAGGTCCAGGCCGCCGTCCAGGGCCCGTACCAGATCGGCGCGGAGCCGGGCGGCCTGCGGCAGGGAGCCGTACTCGGCCGCGACCCGCCAGCGCAGCAGGAGCAGGCACGGGCCGCCGGGTGCGCCGACGGCGGCCTCGGCGACCCCGGCGGGGAGTTCCAGGGTGCGCAGGTCGGCGGCGCGCACGGTGAGCCGGTGCAGAGCGAGGACGCCCGCGGTGGCGGGAAGCACGCCGGGGCGGTCGGGCAGGACGACGAGGAGTTCGGCACCGACCGGTTCCGGTGTGCCGTCCGGATCCGGTGCGCGGCCCCGAGCCGGATCGCGGTCCGGATGCGGTGTGCCGTCCCGAACCGGTTCGCCCTCCCGGGCCGGGGTCCCTGTCCGGGCGTGCAGGGCGAGGGCGGGCCCGCCGGTGCGCAGGGTCTCGACGGCGAGCCGTTCCTCCTCGGCGTCGGGCCCGGCGGGTTCCGGTCCCTCGGGTTCCCGGCCGGCGAGCACGGCGGCGACGCGCCCGACGAGGTCGTCGACGAGCTGGGCGCGCCAGGCGGACCAGGCGGCGGGGCCGGTGGCGAGGGCGTCCGCCTCCGTGAGGGCGTGCAGGAGCTCCAGGGTGGACGGGGTGGAGACGGCCTCGGCGACGGAGCGGACGGTCGCGGGGTCGTCCAGGTCGCGCCGGGTCGCGGTCCCTACGAGCAGCAGGTGATGGCGTACGAGGGTGGCGATCACGCCCACGTCGTGCCGGTCGAATCCGATCCGGGCCGCCGTGTCGCGGGCGATGACCTCACCGGTGACCGAATGGTCGCCCGGCCGGCCTTTGCCGATGTCGTGCAGGAGCGCGGCGACGAGCAGGAGGTCGGGCCGCCCGACGCGCCGGGTGAGCGAGGAGGCCCGGACCGCCGTCTCGACGAGGTGGCGGTCGACGGTCCAGGTGTGGACGGGGTTGCGCTGGGGGCGGCAGCGGACGCGTTCCCAGTCCGGGAGCAGTCGGCCGATCAGCCCCTCGGCTTCGAGCGCCTCCCAGACGGGGACGGCGGCCTCGCCCGCGCCGAGGAGGATGACGAGTTCCTCGCGGGCCTCGGCAGGCCAGGGCACCGGGAGCGGGCGGGCGGTGGCGGCGAGGCGGCGTACGGCGTGCCGGGAGAGCACGAGCCCGGAACGGGCCGCCGCCGCGGCGGCGCGCAACGGCAGCACCGGGTCGCGTTCGGGGCGGGCTGTGCGGGCGAGGACGGCCTCGCCGTCGGCCTCGACCACGCCGTCGGCGAGCGGGGTGCGCTCGGTCCCCGCGGGCCTGCCGCCGCCGAGGGGGGCACGCGGCCGGTGGCGGGCGGAGCGGGCGCGCAGGACGCGGTCGACCTCGCGCCAGGTGGTGTCCGCCGCGTACGAGACCGTGCCGGCGGCCTCGTACACCTGCCGGAGCAGGGCGTCGGCGTCGAGGAGTCCGAGGGCGGCGGCGACCTGGTCCTGTTCCTGGAGGGCGAGGCGGTCGGTGGCGCGGCCGGTGGCGAGGTGGAGTGCGTCCCTGGTGTCGAGGAGGGCGCGGCGGGCCCCGGCGAGGCCCTCGCGAGGGGCGTCGGCGATCCACGAGGCGGCCACGGCCCGCAGGGCGGTGAGGTCGCGCAGTCCGCCGCGCGACTCCTTGAGGTCGGGTTCGAGGAGGAAGCGCAGCTCGCCGTGGTGTTCGGCCCGTGCGCGGCAGAGTTCGGCGAGGGCGGGGAGCCGCCCGGGAGCCGTCTCGCGCCAGTCGGCGAGGACCGCGGTGCGCAGGGCGGCGACGAGGCCCGGGTCCCCGGCGACCGGTCGGGCGTCCAGCAGTCCGAGCTGGACCCTGAGGTCCCGGCCGGCCGTCCGGCGGGCTTCCGCGAGGGTGCGTACGGAGTGGTCGAGCGCGATGCCGAGGTCCCAGACGGGGTACCAGAGGTGGTCGGCGAGGGCGGCGACGGCTCCGGCGTCGGCCCTGCCGTCGTGCAGGAGCAGCAGATCGAGGTCGCTGCGCGGGGAGAGTTCGCCGCGTCCGTAGC
The DNA here is from genome assembly GCF_042892615.1 of Streptomyces sp. NPDC001750. Lineage (NCBI taxonomy): Bacteria > Bacillati > Actinomycetota > Actinomycetes > Kitasatosporales > Streptomycetaceae > Streptomyces > Streptomyces sp. NPDC001750. Next base: position 127,118 of record NZ_JBIAUE010000002.1, read on the forward strand.
CGCCGACCGCGACGAGGGCGGCGCCCCCGACGCCGACCCGCCCGGCGGCGGTGGTGAACAGTGCGGTGAGCCAGTCGTCGGTGAGCGACGCGAGGGCGGTGCGGCGCCGTGGCCCGGACCGCTCCGCCGCCCGGAGGAGGCGCAGCCGGGCCGCCGCGTAGCCGCCGTGCCCCGAGGCCGTGGATCCGATGGTCGCATCGGCGTTCACGTCGGGGGTCGCTTCGGTGCTCGTCATCCGGGTGCCTTTCGTTTCGGGGCCCCGGGGAGGCCGTGCGGGCCGCCCCGGGGTCCGGGCCGGTCCCGGGCGGCGTGCGCCCGGTCCTCGGCCGGCCGGAACGCGCCCCAGCACGCGTCCGGTCGGAGATGGTCCGTCAGAGCGCGTCCGGGCCGCGCTCGCCCGTCCGGACCCGGACGGCGGTGTCGACCGGCACGCTCCAGACCTTGCCGTCGCCGATCTTGCCGGTCCGGGCGGCCTTCACCACGACGTCGATGAGCTGCTCGGCGTCCTCGTCCTCGACGAGGACCTCGATGCGGATCTTGGGAACGAGGTCGACGGTGTACTCGGCGCCCCGGTAGACCTCGGTGTGGCCGCGTTGCCGACCGTATCCGCTGGCCTCCGTGAGCGTGAGTCCCTGGACGCCGAAGGCGTGCAGGGCCTCCTTGATCTCGTCGAGCCGGTGCGGTTTCACGACCGCCGTGATGAGCTTCATGCGTCCACCTTCCTGGTGTGCCGTACCGCCGTGGAGCCGGATCCCGGGGCCGTGGCTGCGGCGCGCGGCGACATTCCGCCGCCCGCTCCACCGAAGTCGTACGCGGTCTCGGCGTGTTGGGCCCGGTCGACACCGGAGATCTCGTCGTCCTCGCCGACCCGCATCCCAATCGTCCGGTCCAGGAGGAAGGCCAGGGCCGCGGAGACGACCAGGGAGTACGCGAGGACGGAGAAGACCCCGACGGCCTGCTTGCCCAGCTGTTCGAGGCCACCGCCGTAGAAGAGGCCCTTGGCGTGGGACTGGACGCCGCCGGTGGCGAAGAGACCGACGAGGAGGGAGCCGACGACACCGCCGACGAGGTGGACGCCCACGACGTCCAGGGAGTCGTCGTAGCCGAACCGGTACTTCAGGCCGACGGCCATGGCGCACAGCACCCCGGCGACGGCCCCGACCGCGAGGGCGCCGAGCGGGCTGACGGCGCCGCCGGACGGTGTGATGGCGACGAGGCCCGCGACCGCGCCGGAGGCCGCGCCGAGCGTGGTGAAGGAGCCGTGGCGGAGCTTCTCGTAGGCGAGCCAGGAGAGCATCGCGGCGGCGGCGGCGACCTGGGTGTTGACGAACATGACCGCGGCGACGCCGTCGTCGTTGCCCAGCCACGATCCGGCGTTGAAGCCGAACCAGCCGAACCAGAGCAGTCCGGCGCCGAGCATCACCAGCGGCAGGCTGTGCGGCCGCATCGGGTCCTTGGCGAAGCCGACGCGCCTGCCGATGACGAGGACGACGCCGAGGGCGGCGGCGCCCGCGTTGATGTGGACGGCCGTGCCGCCCGCGAAGTCGATGACGCCCATCTCGTAGAGCCAGCCGCCCGAGCCCCAGACCCAGTGGGCCACGGGGAAGTACACGACGGAGGCCCACAGCGTGACGAACAGGGCCCAGGAGGTGAACTTCACCCGGTCGGCGAGGGCGCCGCTGATCAGTGCCGGGGTGATGACGGCGAACATCAGCTGGAAGACGGCGAAGACGTACACGGGGATGGTGCTGCCGTCCCAGAGCCGGTTCGGGCCGATCCCGCTCAGACCCACGTAGTCCGAGGCCCAGCCGACGACCGAACCGACGTCGTTGCCGAAGACGACACTGAACCCGTAGAGCACCCACAGGACGGTGACGATCCCGAGGCTGATGAAGCTCATCATCAGCATGTTGAGGGTGCTCTTGACGCGGACCATTCCGCCGTAGAAGAAGGCCAGGGCCGGGGTCATGAGCATCACCAGGGCCGAGCAGATGAGCATGAACCCGGTGTTGGCGGCAGACAGGCTCGGGGGGTCTGCGGCGAGCGTCGTGATGCCTGGGGGCATCGGCGCCTCCTCGTCGTCGGAGCGGCCGCGGCGCGACGGACGGGCCGTGTGCGCAACCGCTGGGGAGGACCCGTGCGGGACCGTCGGGAACGCCGCGTGCGGGACCGTTGGGAAGGAAAGGACAGGTGCGGACCGCGGGGAAAGGGTGCGGGCCGTCGTGCACCACGAGACTCGCCCGGCGCGGTTTCCGGCGATGCCGCACGGTGTTTCACGGCGGTGACGAACGAGTCCGGTGTGTTAAGTCCCCATGAACCGCCGATGGCGCCCGCGCCCCGGGTGCGTGCGACGCCCGATGCCGCGCACGGGCCGCTCCGGCGCCCGCGAGCAGGGCCCGGCCGGACCCCTTCCGTGTCCCGCCGGGCTCACGCCCCGGCTTCGCGCACCGGCCTCCTGCGCACGCTTCGCGTCGGCTCCCGCACCGGGGGCGGGAACGCGAACCGGCCACGCCGTCCGCCCCGCGACCTGGCGATTGGGGGAGCCGAAGTCGATGTGTGCGGGGCGGCCGTCGTGGCCGGTGTCCGGGGCGCCGCTCGTCAAACCGCCTCGGCGGTTTCGGGCAGCTGCTCGGTGAGGAGGTCGGTCAGCCTGGCGACCTCGGGGATGTCCCCGAAGTCCCTGGCCGCGGTGTCGACGGTCTTGCGGAGTCGGGTGTTGACGCGTTCGGAACGGATCTTCTTCGCGACCCGGAGCGCCTGCTCGGCGAGCATCGTGGACTCTTCGGGCTCGCGTTTGAGCAGGTGGACGGTGGCGAGACCGATCAGGTTGAGCGCGTAGGACCGCTGATGCTCGTCGTCCTCGCTGAACAACTGGACCGCCTTGCGCATGCGCGGCTCGGCGAGCCCGGCGTACGTGGGCCGGCGGCCCGCGATGTAGGCGAGGTCGCGGAACGAGTGGGAGTTCTCGCCGTTGAGCTCGGCCTCCGAGAAGAAGCGGATCCAGTCGGGTTCGGGCTCGCCGTCGATCCCGACGTCGAGGAACGTGTCCTCGGCCATCCGGACGGCCCGCTTGCACTTGGCCGCCTGGCCCATGTTGGCGTACGCGCGGGCCTCCATCGCGTACAGCATGGCCTGGGTGCGCGGGGTGGCGCAGTCGCGGCTGCCGTACTGGGCGAGGTGGATCAGTTCGAGGGCGTCGTCGGGCCGTCCGAGGTGGATCATCTGCCGGCTCATGCTGGACAGAACATACGAACCGAGCGGTTTGTCCCCGGCCTCTTTCGACGCGTGCAGCGCCAGAACGAAGTACTTCTGGGCCGTGGGCTGGAGACCGACGTCGTAGCTCATCCAGCCCGCCAGCTCGGCCAGCTCGGCCGCGCAGCGGAAGAGGCGCTTGGCGGTGGCCTCCGGCTGGGGCTCCTGCAGGAGGTCGGTGACCTCGTGGAGCTGGCCGACGACGGCCTTGCGGCGCAGACCGCCGCCGCACTGCGCGTCCCACTGGCGGAACATCGCCGTGGTCGACTCCAGCAGGTCGAGCTCGGGCCCCGAGAGCTTGGAGGGACGACGGGCCGCCGCGGCCGGCTCGGGCTCCGCGGGTCCGGAGGCGGTCACGGGCACCAGCCAGCGCTGCATGGGTTCGACGAGGGCGGGTCCGGCGGCGAGGGCGAGCGAGGACCCGAGGAATCCGCGCCGCGCGAGCATCAGATCGCTGCGGGAGAACTCGCTGAGCAGGGCGACGGTCTGCGGTCCGGCCCAGGGCAGATCGACCCCGGACACGGACGGCGACTGGTGCGCGGCGCGCAGTCCGAGATCCTCGACCGCCACGACCGAACCGAAACGCTCCGAGAACAGCTCGGACAGAATGCGCGGAATGGGCTCGCGCGGCTGCTCGCCGTCGAGCCAGCGCCGCACCCGGGAGGTGTCGGTGCTGATGTGATGCGCACCCATTTGCCGCGCCCGCCGATTGACCTGCCGCGCCAGCTCGCCCTTCGACCAGCCGCTGCGCACGAACCACGAGCTCAATTGCTCGTTGGGGCGCTTACCGGCATTCGTATCGCCTGCGCCGCTGCCACTCACTGGAACGCCCCCATCCCGCTGAAACCGTCGCGATCCCGACGAACGCTGTCGCGCGAACCGCTATCAGAATGCCCTGATCCGATGACGCCCATACGGAGACTGCACGCGATCGAACAGGAAATCGGGTTGCCTCCGGCATACCCATGCGCGCACATACTTCCATGGTTCGTGTACCGACGGTAATCCTACGATCACCACCTCGGCGAGGGTGCTCACGGAAACGCCACCATTCGCCACCCCTTCGGATGAACGCGAACGCCACCAGGCGCGATTCACTTGACACACGGTCGATCAATTGTGGTTGCAGCGACGCACGAAAGGGGCGCGCGGCTCACGCCGCGCCACCGCGTGCGCACCGGCGCATCACGGATCGCGACGACGACGGGGTGTCATGCCGTCATTCCGCGTCGTAACCACCGGCGAGTCGGACCCGTTGGAGGGGGCATGGGCTTCACGATCGGCGGCATCCGCGAGATGCGCACCGGCTCACGACGCCGCGGCCGCACGGCCGAGAGCACGGCGGTGGCCGAGTACACAGGACTGTGGGGCTGGGCCGTGGCACCCGGAGCGCGCGTCGTGGACGGCCGCTGCTCGTGCGGGAAGGACCGGTGCCCCTCCCCCGGCGCCCATCCCCTCGACTTCGCGCCCGAGATCCCGCCGGGCGCCGCGCTCGACGCGGCGGTGGAGGCGTGGGCCCGGGTGCCGGGCGCCTCGCTGCTGCTGCCCGTGGGGCGCGGCTTCGACGTGCTGGACGTCGCGGAGGCCGCCGGGCGCCGGGCCCTGGCGCGCATGGAACGGATGGGGCTGCCGCTCGGCCCCGTCGTGCTGACGCCTTCGGGGCGGGCGCGGTTCTTCGTCGCCCCGGGCGCCGCCGCCGAGCTCCCGCGTCTGCTCTACCGGATGGGCTGGGACGACGCGGGGCTGGACCTCCGGGCGCTGGGCCCGGGCCGCCACATCACGGCCCCGCCGTCCGACGAGGGTGGTCTCGGCCCCGCCCGGTGGCTGCGCCCGCCGGTGCTGGACACGGCGGCCGCGCCGCCCCCGGCCCGGCTGCTGCTGGGCACGCTGGCGTACAGCTGCCATCGCGCCCCCCTGCGCGGCTGACGTCGGCGCGCCTCCCCGCGCATTCGGGGGTCTCGCGCGCGCATTCGGGCGCCCCCCGCGCGCATTCGTGGCGTCCTCTCACAAGAGGGTCCGACACCCGGAAGGGTCCGGCACGAAATCGGACCCTGGAGAGGATCCGGCACGAAAGAGCCCGACCGCCGGCGTTCCGGCGGTCGGGCTTCTTCGCGAACGGGGACGGCGCGGGCGTCAGTCCCCGATCAGGGCGTCCACGAACGCCTCCGGCTCGAACGGCGCCAGGTCGTCCGGTCCCTCGCCGAGGCCGACCAGCTTCACCGGTACGCCCAGCTCGCGCTGCACGGCGACGACGATGCCGCCCTTCGCGGTGCCGTCCAGCTTCGTCAGCACGATGCCGGTGATGTCGACGACCTCGGCGAACACCCGGGCCTGCACCAGGCCGTTCTGCCCGGTCGTCGCGTCGAGGACGAGCAGGATCTCGTCGAGCGGCCCGTGCTTCTCGACGACCCGCTTGACCTTGCCGAGCTCGTCCATGAGGCCGGTCTTGGTGTGCAGCCGCCCGGCGGTGTCGATGAGGACGACATCGGCGCCCTCGGCGATGCCCTCCTTCACCGCGTCGAAGGCGATCGACGCCGGGTCGCCGCCCTCCGGGCCCCGGACGGTACGGGCGCCGACGCGCTCGCCCCAGGTCTGGAGCTGGTCTGCGGCGGCGGCACGGAAGGTGTCGGCCGCGCCGAGCACGACGCTGCGGCCGTCGGCGACGAGCACCCGGGCCAGCTTGCCGGTGGTGGTGGTCTTGCCGGTGCCGTTGACGCCGACGACCATCACCACACCGGGGGTGTCCAGGCCGCTCTCGGTCTTGACCGCACGGTCGGCGTCGGTGCCGATCAGCGTGAGGAGCTCCTCGCGCAGCAGGGCGCGGAGCCCTTCGGGGGTACGGGTGCCGAGGACGCGGACGCGCTCGCGGAGCCGTTCCACCAGCTCCTGGGTGGGGGCGACGCCGACGTCCGCGGTGAGGAGGGTGTCCTCGACCTCCTCCCAGGTCTCCTCGTCGAGGTTGTCCCGGGACAGGAGCGTGAGAAGCCCCTTGCCGAGGGTGTTCTGCGAGCGGGCGAGCCGGGCGCGCAGCCGGACGAGCCGGCCGGCGGTGGGCTCGGGTACTTCGAGGGCGGGGACGGCGAGCGCCTCCGGCCCGACCTCCTCGACGGCCTCCACGGCGGGCGCCTCGGCCGTGGGGGGAGCGACCTCCTCGATGGTGCGGCGCGGTTCCTCGCGCGGCGTCTCGGCTTCCTCGCCGACTTGGGGCTCGGCGGGAGGAGTGATGGTCGGCGTGCTCGGCGGCGCCGGGGGCAGCTGCTTCTTCTTGCGGCCGCTGACCACGAGCCCGCTGATCACGCCGACCGCGACCAGGGCGATGACTACAGCAAGGATGACGAATTCCATAACCCGTCCAGTATCAGCCACACCCGGCCGTGCGGGCCGCCCCGAGGAGCGGGCCGCGCGAGGCGCCACGGAGAATCACCCGCACTCCCACATGGCCGTCATGCACTTTTTCATGACATCTGCGGCAAATATACGATCACGTCCGCGGAGACCCGCGACCTGGAACCCGCCCCCGACAGCCAACGCACCGGCCGGGTCCGGACCCCCTTCCCCCCACCTGGGCCGGTGCGAATTCCCCACCTGGTTCGGAGCGCACCCGACCGTGCCGTCGCTCCCCATCGGCGCCGGACCGGAGCGGTTCTCCGGACCGCTCTCCGACACCCGAGCCGGGCGGCACGGGCTGGGGCGGGTGGCCACGATCACCGTCTCCGGGGAGCTGCACGCGGGCCCGCCGCGGCCCGTCGCCGGGCGCGCGGGAGCACCGCGGAACGACACACCCCTACACTTCTGACGGCACGTCAGATAGTGTCCGGCCTCGCCGAGTCCGACCGACGAAGAGGACACGCGTCATGGCCTTCACAGTGGTCCGGTTCAATCTCGTCGATCCCGCCGCAGGCCCCGAGTCGCTCTCGGCGCGCTACCGCGCCTCGCTGGAGATGGCCGCGTACGCCGACGAGCACGGGATCGACACCGTGCAGACCGAGGAGCACCACGGCGCCGAGAACTCCTGGCTGCCCTCCCCCTTCGTCTTCGCCGGGGCGGTCCTCGGCTCCACCCGCCGGATCGCCGTCACCGTCTCGGCGATCATCGGCCCGTTGCACGACCCGCTGCGGCTGGCCGAGGACATCGCGGTCCTGGACCTGCTGGGCGCGGGCCGTCTGATCACGGTGGCAGGGCTCGGATACCGGCCGCAGGAGTACGAACGGGCGGGCGTCGAGTGGACGAACCGCGGCAGGCTCCAGGACGAGCTGCTGGAGACCCTGGTGCGGGCGTGGACCGGGGAGCCGTTCCCGTACCGCGGCCGTACGGTCCGGGTCACGCCGCGCCCCTACACCCGGCCGCACCCTCCGTTGCTGGTGGGCGGCAGTTCGCGGGCGGCGGCGCGGCGTGCGGCGCGGTTCGGTCTCCCGTTCTTCCCGAGCGCGCATCTGCCGGAGCTGGAGGCGTACTACCACGAGCGTCGGGCGGAGCTCGGGACGGACGGGTTCTGCATGATGCCGTCGGCCGAGACGCCCCTGCTGCACGTGTCCGAGGACCCGGACCGGACGTGGGCGGAGCACGGCGAGCACTTCCTGCACGAGGCGCGCACGTACGCCTCCTGGCAGTCCGCGGGTATCCGTTCCGCCGTGCGCTCGGCGGCGGGCACGGTGGGCGCGCTGCGGGACGAGGGCGTCTACCGGGTCGTCACCCCGCGGGAGTGCGCCGCTCTGGCCGGGAAGCTCGACAGTCTGGTGCTGCATCCGCTGTGCGGCGGGATGCCCCTCGATGAGGGGTGGCGCAGCCTGCGGCTGTTCTGCGAGGCGCTCGCGTCGCGCTGATCCGGCGCGCGGGCGGTCCGCGTCCGGAGCGGGGCGCGGGAACGGGCACGGGTCAGCCCATCTCCTCCAGCGCCTTGCCCTTGGTCTCCCGCACGAACCTGAGCACGAACGGGACGGAGAGTGTGGCGAAGCACGCGTAGATGATGTACGTGCCCGAGAGGTTCCAGTCGGACAGGCTCGGGAAGCTCGCGGTGATCAGCCAGTTGGCCATCCACTGCGCGGAGGCGGCGACCCCGAGCGCCGCCGCACGGATCCGGTTCGGGAACATCTCGCCCAGGAAGACCCAGACGACGACGCCCCACGACAGGGCGAAGAAGAGCACGAACACATGGGCCGCGACGAGCGCCACGACGCCCTGGATGTGCGGCAGCTTCCCGCCGACGAGCAGGGCGGAGAAGGCCCATGCCTCGAAAGCGAGGGCGACGGCCATGCCGGTGGAGCCGACCAGCGCGAGCGGCTTGCGCCCCACCCGGTCCACCAGCGTCATCGCGATGACGGTACCGATGATGTTGATGATCGACGTGGTGAACGAGTAGAGGAACGACTCGCTCGGGTCGATGCCGACGGACTGCCACAGCGTCGCCGAGTAGTAGAACGCCACGTTGATGCCGACGAGTTGCTGGAAGACCGAGAGACCGATGCCGATCCAGACGATCGGCAGGAAGCCGAAGCGCCCGCCGAGCAGGTCCTTGAACGTGGACTTGTGTTCCCGGTGCATGGCGGTCTCGATATCGGCCACCCGCGCGTCGAGGTCGACGCCCTTGCCCTCGACCTCCTCCAGGATCCTCCGGGCCCGGTCCTTGCGGCCGATCGAGATCAGGAACCGGGGCGATTCCGGGATCGCCAGCGACAGCAGCCCGTACAGGGCGGCGGGGACGACCATCACACCGAGCATCCACTGCCACGCCTCCAGACCGCCGATCCGGCCGCGCTGATCCCCTCCGGCGAATTGCAGGATGCCGTAGTTGACCAGTTGCGAGATGGCGATGCCGACGACGATTGCCGCCTGCTGGAAGGAGCCGAGGCGGCCCCGGTAGGCGGGCGGCGAGACCTCTGCGATGTACGCGGGGCCGATCACGGACGCCATGCCGATGGCGAAGCCTCCGATGATCCGCCACATGGCCAGGTCCCAGAGCGCGAACGGGAGTGCGGAACCGACGGCGCTGATGGTGAAGAGCACGGCGGCGATCTGCATGCAGCGGATCCGGCCGATGCGGTCGGCGATGCGTCCCGCCGTGGCCGCGCCCAGCGCACAGCCGATCAGGGCGATGGCGATGACCTGGGCGAGTGTCGCCGAGCCGATGGCGTACCGGCTGCGGATCGCCTCCACGGCGCCGTTGATCACCGAACTGTCGTAGCCGAAGAGGAAGCCGCCCATGGCGGCGGCGGCCGTGATGAAGACGACATGGCCGAGGTGATCCGGTTGGGCGGCGCGGGCTCCGGACGCCGGTCCCTGCGCGGTGTCGGTCACATGAACTCCTGATGCCTGTACGCGTCGTCAGGTGCGGGCAACGAGCCGTGCGGGAAGCGTGCTCCCCACAGGGGACACACCCCAGTGGGGCACAACTTTCCGGCTGCCACCACTTGAGGGGGAGCGGACCGTACGACCGTCGCGTTCGGCCCCCGAAGGCGTCGTCGTCGCATCGGCACCCGTCCGTTCGGGACAGCGCGCGAGAGGGGTTGAAGTGTCGAAGACCGACAGACCCCGACGGGGCTCAGCGCAGCCGCTGGCTGATGACCTTGGAGACCCCGTCCCCCTGCATCGAGACGCCGTACAGCGCGTCGGCGACCTCCATCGTCCGCTTCTGATGCGTGATCACGATCAGCTGCGAGCTCTCCTGGAGCTCCTCCATGATCCGGATCAGCCGCTGCAGATTGGTGTCGTCGAGGGCCGCCTCGACCTCGTCCATCACGTAGAACGGGCTGGGCCGGGCCTTGAAGATCGAGACCAGCAGGGCCACCGCCGTCAGCGAGCGCTCCCCGCCGGACAGCAGCGAGAGCCGCTTGACCTTCTTGCCCGGCGGCCGGGCCTCGACGTCCACCCCGGTCGCGAGCATGTTGTCCGGGTCGGTCAGGACGAGCCGCCCCTCACCGCCCGGGAACAGCCGCGAGAACACGCCCTCGAACTCCCGGGCCGTGTCCCGGTACGCCTCCGTGAACACCTGCTCGACCCGCTCGTCGACCTCCTTGATGACCTGCACCAGATGGGCCCGGGTCTTCTTCAGGTCTTCGAGCTGCTCGGAGAGGAACTTGTGCCGCTCCTCCAGGGCCGAGAACTCCTCCAGGGCGAGCGGATTCACCTTTCCGAGTTGCTGATACGCCCGTTCGGCCGCCTTCAGCCGCTTCTCCTGCTCGGCCCTGACGAACGGCCTCGGCCGGTTGCGCGGGTGTCCGGGATCGTCCGGCACCTCCTCGCCCACCGCGGCGGGCGAGGGGGGTACGGGCTGGTCGGGACCGTACTCGGCGACCAGGGCGGCCGGCTCGACGCCCAGCTCCTCCAGCGCCCTCGCCTCCAGCTGCTCCATCCGCAGCCGCTTCTCGGCGCCGAGCACCTCCCCCCGGTGGACCGAGTCGGTGAGCTTGTCCAGCTCGTCCTTGAGCGCGCGGCCCCGGTCGCGCTCGGCCGTCAGCTCTCGTTCGCGCTCCGCCTTCGCCTCCTCGGCCGCGGACCGCTCGCGCTCGGCCCGTACGACGGACACCTCGACGTGGGCGAGCAGCTGACGCGCCCCGGTCGCGACGGCGGAGGCCACGTGGGCCTCGTGACGCCGCCGGGCGCGGCGCCGCTCGGCACGGGCCCGGGCCTCGCGTTCGGCGCGGGCCGCCCGGTCGAGGGAGTCCGCGCGGCCCGCGAGCCCCTTGACCCGCTCCTCGTGGGTACGCACCTGGAGGCGGGCCTCCATCTCGGTCTGCCGGGCGTTGGCCCCGTCGGCGGCGAGCCGGTCGCGCACGGAGGTGTCCGGCTCCTCCTCGATGGGAGTCTCCTGGGCGACGAGCAGCCGTTCGGCCAGTTCCTCGGCCTCCTCCGTCGCCCGGTCGAGGGCTTCCTGGGCACGCGCGGCGGACGCGGTCGTGCGCTCGGCCTCACCCGCCGCGCCACGCGCCTGCCCGGCGAGCCGTCCCAGCCGCTGGGCCACCCCGGACTTCTCCCGTTCGGCGGCCCGGCGCCGTTCCCCCAGTTCCTCGACCTGCCGGGCGCACGCCTCGCGCCGCTCCCCCGCGATCCGCTCGACCTCGGTCAACTCCGCACACCGCACGGCCAGTTCCTCCATCTGGGCGGCGGCCTCGTCGACCGACGCCTGCACTTCGAGGAGGCTGGGCGCCCCGGCGGAACCGCCGTGCGCGAAGTGGGCCGAGAGGATGTCGCCCTCGGCGGTCACGGCGGTCAGTCCGGGATGCTCGGCGACGAGGTCCTCGGCGTCCTCCAGCGTGCCGACCACCACGGTGTCCCGCACCAGTCCGCGTACGGCGTCCACCAGTTCGACGGGGCCGCGGACCAGGTCGGCCACGGCCGGCGGCGTCCCGACCGGTCCCGCACCTGCCCCCTCGGCCAATCCCGCGCCGGCCCCCTCGGCCAATCCCGCGCCGGCCTCCTTGGCCGGTCCCGCGCCGAGACCGTCGGCCGGCCCCGCCACCGGGCCTCCGACGGGGGCGCCCAGCAGCAGGGCCGCCCGCCCCGCGTCCTGCTTGCGCAGCAGCCGGATAGCCTCCGCCGCCGTAGCCGGATCGGTCACCGCGACCGCGTCCGCCGCGGCGCCCAGAGCCGCCGCCACCGCCACCTCGTACCCGGGCTCCACGGACAGGAGCTCCGCGGCCGGCCCGAGCAGGCCGGGCAGCCGGCCCCGTGCGCCGAGCAGCGCGCCCGTGCCGTCCTTGCGGCGCAACCCGAGGGCCAGGGCCTCGTGACGTGCCGCGACGGCCGCCCGCTTCCGTTCGACGGCGGTGGCGGCCTCCCGGGCCGCGGAGAGCGCCGCCTCCGCCTCCGCGAGTTCCCGCCGGGCTTCCTCGTACCGCTCGCCGAGTTCCGCGTCGCCCGCGTCCAGGCCCTCGACCTCGGCCCTGAGCTGCTCGTACTCCTCCTGAGCGGCGACCGCCCGCTCCTGGGCCTCGTCGCGTGCGGCGGCGAGCCGGTCGATCTCGGCCTGGGCCGAAGCGGCCCTGCCACGGGCCGCGTTGGCCTGTCCGCCGAGCCGGGCGAGCCCTTCGCGGCGATCGGCGATGGCCCGGGCGGCGTCCTTGAGCCCGCGCTCCTCGGCGGCCAATCGCCGTTCCAGCTCGGCACGGTGGGCGGCGGTGTCCTCCAGCGCGTGTTCCGCCGCCTCCAGGGCGGCCGTCAGCTCCGCCTCCTGCTCACGGATGCGGGTGGCCTCCCGTTCCATGTCCTCCGGATCACGGCCGCGCCGCTCCTCCTCGACGGGCGCGGTGGCGCTCTTCACCCGGGCATCGGCCAGCGAGATCGTGCCGCGCACCCGTTCGGCCAGCTGCGACAGCTCGTACCAGGTCTGCTGGGCCCGCTGGAGTCGCGGCGCCAGCCGCCGCACCTCGTCCTCCAGGCTCGCCTCGCGCGCCAGAGCCGCCTTGAGCTCCGCCTCCGCGGCCTCCCGGCGCTCCTTGAGCGCCGCCTCGTCCGCGAGTTCGCTGCGCAGCGCGACCCGCAGCGCGACCAGGTCGTCGGCGAGCAACCGCAGCCGTGCGTCGCGCAGATCCGCCTGGATGACGGCGGCCCGCCGTGCCACGGCCGCCTGCCTGCCCAAGGGCTTCAACTGCCGTCGCAGTTCGTCGGTCAGGTCCTGGACGCGGGCCAGATTGGCTCCCATCGCGTCCAGTTTCCGCAGCGCCTTCTCCTTCCGCTTGCGGTGCTTGAGCACACCCGCGGCTTCCTCGATGAACGCGCGCCGCCCCGAGGGGTCGGCGTGGAGCACCGAGTCCAGCTGGCCCTGGCCGACGATGACGTGCATCTCCCGGCCGATACCGGAATCCGAGAGGAGTTCCTGGATGTCCAGGAGCCGGCAGGTGTCACCGTTGATCTGGTACTCGCTGCCGCCGTTGCGGAACATGATCCGAGTGATCGTCACCTCGGCGTATTCGATGGGTAGTGCGCCGTCGGAATTGTCGATGGTCAGCGAGACCTCGGCCCGCCCGAGCGGCGGTCGCCCGGTGGTGCCGGCGAAGATCACGTCCTCCATCTTGCCGCCGCGCAGGGATTTGGCCCCCTGTTCCCCCATGACCCAGGAAAGCGCGTCCACCACATTGGACTTGCCCGACCCGTTCGGGCCGACGACACACGTGATGCCGGGTTCGAACCGCAGCGTCGTGGCGGAGGCGAACGATTTGAAACCACGCAGGGTCAGGGCCTTGAGATGCACGCCGCCGGACTCTACCCTTCGCGCTCGGTTTCACCGATGAAGGTGCAGGGCACATCAGACGGTAAGGGAAGGAATGTATGCCGGGGGGATCGGTCCCCGTGCAGCCTGTGGGCACCATTGCGGTCGGCCCGGCGCACGCGGGAGCCGGAGTGAGAAGCCCGGCCCGGGGCACCGAAAAGGCTCTGCCGAGGGGACCGGAAACCGGTCGCGGAGGAAACCGGTCGCGGAGACCGGGAGAGAAAGAAGGGACGCCGGGGCGCCCCTTGTGAAATCTTGCCGCGTTGTTGCGTATGCGATCTCGCTGGTGCAGCGGCACATGGTGGACCACGGACTTGTCACGCAGGTGACAGTTCAAGAGCGATGATCTTCAATGATCCGGCGACGATCCGGGTGATGATCTCGAACGGTTGACGCGAGCATCCCGACCGGGCCCCGAGGGCCATCGGTCAGGTCAGCGCCGGCTCCGCCCGAGGTACGTCGATGTCCATGCTGTCGAGCAGCGACTCTTGGTGCTGGGCGGCGGCGTTGAGCGCGTCGTTCTCGTGCTGAATCCGTACGAGCTCGGATTCGAGGTCCTGCACGCGCTGCTGGAGCCGTCGCATCTCGGCGAGGAGTCGCGGGTCGGAACCGCCGACGTAACCGAGAAGCGCCTTTGCCATGATGGATGGTCCTCCACACTGAGTGACCGACCGATGCGGTGTGGGTCGTGAGGGATTCGCACCCGCGGTGCTCGGCAGTGCTTCCATTCACTGCTGTTCTGCTGCCAAACAGCTCTGCCGAACAGCTCAGGTGCGCGGGGATTTCAGCGTCTCACCAAAAAGTTTGACGGTCAACACGATCACACCCTGCCGAGCCGTGCGGCCCCGGGGCGCGCGGCTTGGGCGATCATGCGGCGCGACTCTCCTGCGGGGCCCTCGGGGGCGTGGAGATCATCCTTACTGCCGCAGCCTGGCACGCCAACCGAATCTTGGCAACCATCTGGTCATTCCGCAGGTCATTTCATGTGCACGGAGATGAGCGCACCCTCCATCACCGCACGCCGCTTATCGAACACGGACCGAACATCTACCCCCGAAAGAATGACGGACCCGGGGCCGGGTCAACGGATCTCGAAGCCTTCGTAACCACCGCGCGGCGTGTCCCATATCTCAGTCACTCCGTCCACGTGCCCGGGTGTGTCGTCCGAGCGCAGCCACTCCAGCAGACGGTGGCAATTCTCACGCCGCCCCTCGGCCACGACCTGCACCCTGCCGTCGTCGAGGTTGAGGGCGAACCCGGTGAGCCCGCCGATCTCCAAGGCGTTCTCCCTGGTGAACCAGCGGAAACCGACCCTCTGCACCCGACCGCGCACCCATGCGGTGAGCCGTACGTCTTCGTCCATGCACGAACGCTAACCGGTCGATCGCCCACCCCCGACTGGCCGATCGTCCTCGGAGCACCTGTGGCCGAACGGCCATGGCGTACAGTCCCCCACGCACCTGACCTCACTCCAACGGGTGAAGCGCGTTGACGCCGAGGGCGGCGTCCACACCCCAGAAGGGCTCGACAGATGGGACGCCATCGACGCTCCGCCGCAACTCCTGCCGTCCAGGACCGCACGACGGGCGACCCGGACCGGCACCGGAGCGCGCACCGCGGAAAGCGGCGGGGCGCTCCCGTACGCACAGGACTGATCGGCGTCTCCGCCGCCCTCGCGGTGGGAGCGGTCGCGGTGGCCTCGGGTCTGCTGCCCGACGGCGACACCGACACGCTCGGCGGCGCGCCCTCGGACCGGGTACGTACCGAGGGAGCCTCGGACCCGCTGGGCCGGGGCGGATCCCCCGCCGACCGCTCAGATCCGGCCGTCGGCCGTGGTGCCGGGCGTAAGGAAGCCCCCGAGGCGCAGTCCCCCACCGCCTCACCGTCCTCCGCCTCCCCGTCGGCCCCGTCCCGCGCCCCGGGGGCGTCCGCACCGGCCGGCCGTACCGAGCCGTCCCGTTCCCCGGGCCCGGCGGACTCCGGCCGGGGCTCCGCCCCGAGCGAAGCCGGAAAGTCGTCGGCCGCGACACGGACCCCCGCCGCGTCCGCCCCGTCCGCCCGGAGGCCGAAGGCTGCCTCTCCCGCCACCGACCCTGCCCGGGCCGGGGTCCTCGCCCTGGTCAACGAGGAACGGGCGAAGGCCGGTTGCAGCCCGGTCACCACCAGTGCCTCACTCACCTCGCTCGCCCAGGACCTCAGCGAGGACATGGCCGCCCGCGGCTTCTTCGACCACACCGACCCCGACGGCCGGTCCCCCTGGGACCGCGCCTCGGACGCCGGGGTACGCGGGCTGGCGGCCGAGAACATAGCCCGCGGCCAGGCCGACGCCCGCGCCGTGATGGATGCCTGGCTGCACAGCGAGGGCCACCGCAGGAACATCCTCAACTGCGACTACAGGACCCTCGGCGTCGGTGTGCATCGTGGCCCCGGCGGCCCCTGGTGGACCCAGGAGTTCGGCTTCTGAGCGCACCGGAAGCCGGTCCCTCGCACCCGGAGCGCCTGCCGGGCGGGGTCAGGCAGCGGCGCGCGGGGGCCGCTGGCAGCGCGGGCAGAAGTAGCTGGAGCGGTTCATCCACGCCCGGCGCCGTATCGGCGCACCACAGCGTCGACAGGGCTCGTCCTCCCGGCCGTACGCGTCCAGCGAGCGGTCGAAGTAGCCGGACTCGCCGTTCACATTGACGTAGAGGCTGTCGAAGCTGGTGCCGCCCTGGTCGAGCGCCGCGTTCATCACCTCGCGCACATGGCCGAGCAGCTCGGCCGACTTCGGGCGGGTCAGGGTGGCGGTCGGCCGGTCGTAGTGGAGCCGGGTGCGCCACAGCGCCTCGTCGGCGTAGATGTTGCCGACCCCGCTGATCAGCGACTGGTCGAGCAGGGCGCGCTTGATCGTCGTACGGCGCAGGCGCAGGGCCGTGTGGAACGCCGCGTCGTCGAAGGAGGGGTCCAGCGGGTCGCGCGCGATGTGCGCGATGGTGTCGGGCAGCCCGTCGACGGTGTTCCCGTGGACCGAGAGGCCGCCGAAGGTGCGCTGGTCGACGAAGCGCAGCTCGGTGCCGAGGTCGTCGTCGAAGCGGATCCGTACCCGCAGGTGCTTCTCGTCGGGGGCGTCCTGCGGCTGCACGAGGAGCTGGCCGCTCATGCCGAGGTGGCCCAGCAGCGAGCTGGAGGCTTCGTCCAGCGGGACCCAGAGGTACTTGCCGCGGCGCATGGCCGTTCCGAAGCGGGCACCGCCGAGCCGGGCCGCGAAGTCCACCCCGCCCGCGAGGTGGCGCCGGACCGCGCGCGGATGCAGCACCTCGACGTCCGTGACCGTGCGGCCGGAGACCCAGCGCTCCAGCCCCCGTCGTACGACTTCGACCTCGGGCAGCTCGGGCACGGTATGGCTCCTCAGGGACTTTTCCAGGGTATCCGGACAGGGAGAACCCCCCGGCGCGCGGTGCACCGAGGGGTTCTGGGTCAGGCCGGAGCGATGCCCGCGGACGACGGGTCGGCAGGGGTGTCGGCGGCCCCTCCGTCGGCGGCGGATCCGGCTGCCGCCCCCCGTGCCTCCACGGCGGCGCTGATCTCGCGCCAGGCGGACTCCGCCGCCTGCTGCTCCGCTTCCTTCTTGCTACGGCCGGTGCCGGTGCCGTACGAGACACCACCGACGCGGGCGGCAGCGGTGAAGGTCTTCTCGTGGTCCGGTCCGGTCTCCGTGACGAGGTACTCGGGAACGCCGAGGTTCTCGCTCGCGGTCAGCTCCTGGAGGCTGGTCTTCCAGTCCAGGCCGGCGCCGAGGTTCGAGGACCTGTCGATCAACGGGTCGAAGAGCCGGTGGACCAGCTCCGAGGCCGCGTCGAGGCCCTGGTCGAGATAGACCGCGCCGATCACCGCTTCGAGGGTGTCGGCGAGGATGGACGCCTTGTCCCTGCCGCCCGTGCCCTCTTCACCGCGGCCGAGCCGGATGAAGGAGCCGAGTTCGAGGCCGCGGCCCACTTCCGCAAGTGCACGCGAGTTGACCACCGCGGCCCGCAACTTGGCCAGCTGCCCCTCGGGCAGATCGGGGTGGGTGCGGTACAGCGTGTCCGTGACCACGAGACCGAGCACCGAGTCCCCGAGGAACTCGAGCCGCTCGTTGGTGGGCAGACCGCCGTTCTCGTACGCGTACGAACGATGGGTCAGCGCACGCACCAGAAGGGCGGACTCAAGGTGATACCCGAGCCGCCCTTCCAGAAGCGTGTGGGACGAGGCCGTGTTGACGTTGTCTGTCTGCTTCTTGCCGTTCGACAACTCAGACATCGAGCCTCTCACCAGCCGCTCAGACCTCGAGGACCTGGCGCTTGTTGTACGTGCCGCAGCTGGGGCACGCGATGTGCTGCAGCTTCGGCTCCTGGCAGCGCTCGCACGAAACCAGGGTGGGGACCGCAGCCTTCCACTGCGACCGGCGGTGGCGCGTGTTGCTGCGCGACATCTTCCGCTTCGGAACAGCCACGGCTACTTCTCCTGCTTCTTGTCGACGCCCGCTTCGGCGCCGCCCATGTTGTCCTTCTCGCCGTCCTGAACGGTGTCGGCGAGTCCTTGCAGTGCCGCCCAGCGAATGTCGACGGCATCGTGGTGGTGACCGGGGTTCTCGTCCAGCCTGACTCCGCATTCGGAGCACAGCCCGGCACAGGACTCCCGGCACACCGGCTGCATCGGCAGTGCGAGCACCACCGCGTCACGCAGCACTGGTTCGAGGTCGAACAGGCCGTCCTCGAGGAAGAGCCTGTCCTCGTCGTCCTCGGCGTCGTCGCCCGGTTCCGGCTTGATCGCACGGCCCCGGTCGTCGGCGTCAGGGTACGAGAACAGCTCCTGGAAGTCCGCCGCGACCTCCTGGCGCAGCGGCTCCAGACACCTTACGCACTCCCCCTCGGCCGACGCACGGGCGGTGCCTGTGACAAGCACCCCTTCCATGACCGATTCGAGGCGGAGCTCAAGCTCCACGGGCGAGCCTTCCGGCACGCCGATGACTCCGTCGATGCCGAGAGCCGGTGAACCGGGTGCGTCCACCGTGCGGGTCAGCCGCTGGAGCGCACCTGGCCGCCGACCCAGCTCGTGCGTGTCGAACACGAGGGGGCTGCGATGGTCGAGGTGGCCGTTCAGGGCTTTTCCTGCTTTCGAGATCATGAGCGTCACGCATCGTGGGAGGGCCGACCGGTTCCGGATCCGAAACGGGCAGCCGGGATCGCGGACATAGCGCGACCGAGGAGCCAGGATACTGGACACACCGCCCAGCTCCCAATCCGGTCCGCCCCGCCGCGGGCCCCTCCCGCTCCGCGGGGCGCACCGGGCGGGGCTCCTCACCGGTCGGTCAGCGGTCCTGCTCGTACTGCCGGAGCCGGTCCAGATCGATCATGCTGGTGTCGAACAGGCTGGTCTCGTCGAGGGCGCTCCCGCCCTGCGCCTGCTGGGGCTGTCCGGGCTGCTGCGCGGGCTGGTGCTGCTGCCAGCCGTCGTAGCCCTGGCCGGGCAGCTGGGCCCCGTTCTGGTCGTAGCCCTGCTGCTGGTGCTGCTGGTAGGCGGCGTACGGGTCCGGCTGCTGCTGGTACCCGTAGGGGTCCTGTTGCGGCTGTTCCTGGTACCCGTACGTCTCCGCGTAGACCGGCTGGGCCTGGGCCGGGAAGTGCGACGGGGTCTGCTGCGCGCCGGACTGCGGCTCCGGGGTGGCCAGCTCGGCGAGGCCGGCCCAGTGGTCCTCGTCGCTGACGTGCACCGGGTTGCCCGCCGCGTCCTGGGCCGCCATGTGCGCGCCGAGCTCGTCGGTGGCGACCCGGCCGTGCAGTTTCTGCCTGCCCCGGCCGACCGCCTCCAGGGTCTTGGCGAGCACCGCCTCGAAGGCGCCGAACTTGGTGTCCACGTACTCGTCCGCGCGGCGCCGGAGGGTTTCCGGGTCGGTGCTGCGCTCGGGGGCCTCGGCGAAGTCCGGGTCCTCGTACCCCTGCGCGTCGTACGCCTGGCCGCGGCCGAGGAGCTTCTCGCGCCCCCGGTCGACGGACCCGATGGTCTTGGTGAGGACGACCTCGAAGTTGGCGAGCTTGCTGTCGACGTATTCGTCGGCCTCGGCGCGGACCTCGGCGGCCTCCCGGCGGGCCTCTTCGAGGATGCGGTCGGCCTCGGCCTGCGACTGCCGGGCGATCTCCGTCCCGGAGATCAGCGAGCTGCGCTCGGCGTGCGCGGCCTCGACGATCCGCCCGGCCTCCTGGCGGGCCTGCTCGACCATCTGTTCCTGGCCGCCGATGAGCTCCCGCGCCTGGGCGAGCGAGCCGGGCAGGGCCTCGCGCACCTCTTCGAGCATCGCGAGCAGTTCGGCGCGGTTGACCACGCACGAAGCCGACATGGGCATGGACCGGGCACTGCCCACCACCTCGACGATCTCGTCGAGTCTCTTCTGCACGTCCACCGTGTGCTCGCCACTCTCTACAGCCGATTGGAGACGGACGGGACGACTGTACGGCCAGTCGGCGCCCACCCGGACACCTGGTGACCGGCCGTCGGCCGATCAGCGGGAGCGCAACCGTTCGGCCAGGGCCTCCTGGACCACCGGGGGAAGCAGGTGGGAGACGTCGCCGCCCCAGGCGGCGACCTCCTTGACCAGGGAGGACGACAGGAAGCTGTAGGCGGGATTGGTCGGTACGAAGAGCGTCTCGACGCCGGACAGGCCGATGTTCATCTGGGCCATCTGCAGCTCGTAGTCGAAGTCGCTGACCGCGCGCAGCCCCTTCACGATCGCCGGGATGTCGCGCTGCTTGCAGAAGTCCACCAGGAGGCCGTGGAAGGACTCGACCTGGACGTTGTCGAACTCCGCGGTGGCCTGGCGGATCAGGTCGATGCGCTCGTCGACCGTGAACAGCCCCTGCTTGGACTTGTTGATCATCACCGCGACGTGTACGACGTCGTACAGCTTCGAGGCGCGGCCAATGATGTCGAGATGCCCGTTGGTGATGGGGTCGAACGACCCCGGACAGACGGCGCGGCGCAACGTGATTCCCTCGCTCTCCGGTGCGGTCATCGTGCCTCTTCGCACGTAGAGGCGGCGTGACCGTACCAAAGCGTGCCCTCGCCGTAGCGACGGGACCGCAGTGGCTCGAATCCCGTGGGCCAGCCGAATTCTCCGCCTCGGGTGCTGCGTTCCACGGTGACGAGTGCGTCCGGCGTGAGCCACCCCTGAGTACGGAGTGTGATCAGGATCTCGCAGAGGTCGCCATCGGTCACGGCGTAGGGCGGGTCGAGGAACACGATGTCGTACGGCACCGCGGGCGGGGGGCCCGAGACGATCTGCTCGGCCCTGCCGGTGCGGACCTCGGCGCCGGGCAGCCCGAGGGCGCGGGCGTTGTCCCGGACGACGCGGACGGCCCTGGGGTCGGCCTCGACGAGCAGGGCGTGGGCCGCGCCCCGGGAGAGCGCCTCCAGGCCGACGGCGCCCGACCCCGCGTACAGGTCCGCGACCCTGGTGTCGTCGAGACCGCCCAGGAGGGATTCCCAGGTGGAGAAGAGGCCCTCGCGCGCACGGTCGGAAGTGGGGCGGGTGCCGGTGCCGGGCGGGACGGCCAGGAGGCGTCCGCCGGCCGCGCCGGCGATCACGCGGGTCATGGGTGTCTGGTCCTCGGTTCGTGGGTGGTCCGCAGGGTGCCGCGGTGCCGTGCCACCCACGATATGGCGTCGCGGCGGATCGGGCCGCGCGCCCGTGCCCGTCCGGCTCCTCGTCGCCCGGCCTCGTCCCTCGGCGCCGTCTCCCGTCCCCCGGCCGGGCTCGCCCCGCTCAGCCCTTGTCCAGGTACTGCTCGCGCTCCTTGTCCAGCAGGGCGTCCAGCGCGGTGCGCAGCTCGGGCAGGTGCTCCAGCTCGGGGTCGGCGGCGACGATGGTCGTGGCCTCCTCGCGGGCGGCGGCGATGACCTCCTCGTCGTCGATGACGGTGAGCACCCGCAGGGAGGAGCGCACCCCGGACTGGGCCTGGCCGAGGACATCGCCCTCGCGCCGCTGCTCCAGGTCGATCCGGGACAGTTCGAAGCCGTCGAGGGTGGACGCGACCGCGGAGAGCCGGGCGCGGGCGGGACCGGCCTCGTGGGCCTCGGTGACCAGCAGACAGAGTCCGGCGGCCGATCCGCGGCCGACCCGGCCGCGCAGCTGGTGCAGCTGGGAGACGCCGAACCGGTCGGCGTCCATGATCACCATGACGGTGGCGTTGGGAACATTGACCCCGACCTCGATGACGGTGGTGGCGACGAGGACATCGGCCTGCCCCGCGGCGAACCGGCGCATCACCTCGTCCTTGTCGTCGGGGTTCATCCTGCCGTGCAGGACCTCGACGCGCAGACCGGCCAGCGGACCCTTGGCGAGCTGTTCGGCGATGTCCAGGACGGCGAGCGGCGGGCGCTTCTCGCCGTCGTCCCCGCCGTCCTTGCCGTTCTCGGTGCTGTCCGCGCCGTCGGCGGCCTTCTTCCGGGGCTTCGCCTTCCCGGCCGGCGCCTCCTCGTCGGCGTCGTCCCCGATGCGGGGGCAGACCACGTACGCCTGGTGGCCGTTCTCCACCTCCTCACGGACCCGCTCCCACGCGCGGCTGAGGAAGTGCGGCTTGTCCTTGGCGGGCACGACATGGCTGGCGATCGGCGAACGGCCGGCCGGCAACTGGTCGAGCACGGAGGTCTCCAGGTCGCCGAAGACGGTCATGGCGACCGTGCGGGGAATGGGGGTGGCCGTCATGACCAGCAGGTGCGGCGGCTGCTTGCCCTTGGAGCGCAGGGCGTCGCGCTGTTCCACCCCGAAGCGGTGCTGTTCGTCGACGACCACCAGGCCCAGGTCGTGGAACTTCACCTTGTCCTCGATCAGGGCATGGGTGCCGATCACGATCCCGGCCTCGCCGGTGACCAGGTCCAGCAGGGCCTGGCGGCGGGCGGCCGCGCCCATGGAACCGGTGAGCAGCACCACTTTCGTGCCCTGCTCGGAGCCGCCCAGCATCCCGCCCTCGGCCAGTTCCCCCATCATCTCGGTGATGGAGCGGTGGTGCTGCTGGGCGAGCACCTCGGTGGGGGCCAGCATGGCGGCCTGCCCGCCCGCGTCGACGACGCCCAGCATCGCGCGCAGCGCGACCATGGTCTTGCCCGAACCCACCTCTCCCTGGAGCAGCCGGTGCATCGGGTGCTCGGTCGCCAGGTCGTCGAAGATCTCGGCGGAGACCTTCCGCTGTCCCTCGGTGAGGGTGAAGGGCAGCTTGGCGTCGAAGGCGTCGAGCAGCCCGCCGGACCGGGGCCTGCGGGCCACGGCCGGAAGCTGGGTGTCCGTGTAGCGGCGGCGGGCCAGCGCGACCTGGAGGACGAACGCCTCGTCCCACTTCAGGCGGTCGCGGGCGAGCGCGATGTCCGCCTTGGTCTGCGGACGGTGGATCTTCAGCAACGCCTCCGGGAGCGAGGCGAATCCACGGCCCTCGCGCAGTGCGGGCGGCAGCGGGTCGACGGCCTCCTGGGCACCGGGCAGCACCGTGTCGACGGCCTTCGCGATCCGCCACGAGTCCAGTTGCTTGCAGGCGGGGTAGATCGGCAGCAGCCGCCCGGCGAAGGCGTCCACCGCCTCCGCGGCCTCGTCGGTGTCCTGGACGTCCAGCAGCTGGTACGTGGGATGGGCCAGCTGGAGCTTCCGGTTGAAGACGGACACCTTGCCCGCGAACATGGCCCGCCGCCCCGGCAGCAGCTCCTTGTGCGGCTTGTGGACCCCGTGGCCGAAGAAGACCAGCTGGAGGCGGCCGTGCCCGTCGGTGAGGGTCACTTCGAGCCGCTTGCCGCGGCCGTTGTTGAACGTCAGCACGCGGGCGTCGGCGACCTGGGCGACCACCGTCACGTGCTCGTCCAGCGGGAGGTCGGTCAGCGCCGTGAGCCGGCCGCGCTCCTCGTACCGCCGCGGGTAGTGGTGCAGCAGATCACCGACCGTGTGCAGGTCGAGGTGGTCGGCCATCACCTTCGCGGTGGCTCCGCCGAGCAGCTTCCTGAGGGGTTCATCGAACGCAGACACGCGATCCATTGCACACCACACCACTGACAGATGCCGGACGCGCACCACTGGGAACGTCCGATTCCGCCGCTCGTGGCAGTGACCGTGCCTCCGTCTGCGGCCGGTCCGGGCGGCGCCCCGGGGACGGCGACGGCGAAGGCGGGTCGGCCGGGTCCCCGCCGTCGCGCACGGGACGGGCCCGGGGAAGCTCCGGCCCCGGCCACGGGGACCGGTCGACAACAGGTGCCCCGGTCCGGATCGTCGGCCGCCCGGGAGCGCCTGGCCCGTGGCCCGTCGTCCCGTGCACGGACACTCACGGGGCGGCACCGTCCCGCGGGCCGGCGGTGGGCGGCTACTCCACCCCGATCAGCAACGGGGCGCTCTGCCGGCCGCCCCGGTACACCACCGTGTCGACCGCCAGATACCCCTCGCGCACGTGTTCCTCCAGCGCGTCGGCCAGGCTGTCCGGGACGTCCTCGCCCAGGACGAGGGTGACCAGTTCGCCGCCCGCCGCCAGCATGCGGTCGAGCACGCCGCGGGCGGTCTCCGGCACGCCCTGGCCGATGACCGCGACGTCGCCGTCGATCAGGCCCAGCACGTCGCCGGCCTGGCAGATGCCCGCCATGGTCCACGACTGCCGTTCGGCGACGGCGAGTTCGGCGTAACGGGTGGCACCGGCCGCGGCGGTCATGGCCACCACGTCCTCGTCGAAGCTGCGGCCGGGTTCGTGGACGGCGAGGGCGGCGACGCCCTGGACGGCGGCCCGGGTCGGAATCAGGGCGACCCTGATCCCCTCGGCGCGGGCCTGCTCGGCGGCGGCAGCGGCGGTGTGCCGCAACTCGGCGTCGTTGGGCAGCAGGACGACCTCGCGGGCGTGCGCCCGGCGGATCGCGTCGACGATCTCGCCGCTGGCAGGCGGCTCCCCCGGGCGCGCCAGCACCGTCGTCGCCCCGGCCTCCTCGCACAGGCCGCGCAGCCCCTCGCCGGGGACCACCACGACGACGGCACGCTGCACGGGTTCGACGTGGGGCGGCACCCGGTCCGCGCCGAAGTGGGTGATCCGGATCCGGTACGGGCGCCCGGCCTCGACGCC
Organism: Streptomyces sp. NPDC001750; assembly: GCF_042892615.1. Lineage (NCBI taxonomy): Bacteria > Bacillati > Actinomycetota > Actinomycetes > Kitasatosporales > Streptomycetaceae > Streptomyces > Streptomyces sp. NPDC001750. Next base: position 151,664 of record NZ_JBIAUE010000002.1, read on the forward strand.
CGCCTCCACCGCCGCGCCCGCGTCGTCGACGTGCACATGGACGTTCCACAGTCCGTCGCCGCCGACCACCACCAACGAGTCGCCGAGCCCGTCGAGCCGCGCGCGCAGCCGGTCCACGGCGTCGTCGTCCGCCTCCAGCAGGTAGATGACCTCGAACGCCGGTCCGCCCGCCGCGCAGTCCCCCGGCACCGGCGCGACGGGCAACGGGGCCACCGGCCCGGCGGCGTACGCGGGTTCGGGCGCCCGCCCGGAGACCGCCTCGACGAGTGCCCCGAGCACCGTCACCAGGCCCCGGCCCCCGGCGTCCACGACCCCGGCCCGGCCCAGCACCGCGAGTTGCCCGGGGGTCGCCTCCAGGGCCGCTCGCGCCCCCTCGTACGCCGCCCGCGCCACCGCCGCGGTCCCGGCGGCGCCCGCCGTGCGCCCGGCGGCCTCGGCGGCCCGGTCGGCCACGGTGAGCACGGTGCCCTCGACGGGGTGGGCGACGGCCCGCCGGGCGGCGACGGCGGCGGCGGACAGCGCCCGGCGCAGGTGATGCGCGTCGTGTCCGTCGGCCAGCACCCCGGCCATTCCGCGCAGCAGCTGGGCCAGGATCGTGCCGGAGTTCCCCCGGGCGCCGATCAGCGCCCCGTGCGCCATGGCCCGTACCGCGTCGGCGGTCGCGGGCACGGTCGCACCGGTCTCGTGGGCGGCGAAGACGGCCTCGACGGCCCGGACCGCGGACTCCGCGGTCAGATAGAGGTTGGTGCCGGTGTCCCCGTCGGCGACCGGGTAGACGTTGATCGCGTCGATCGCCGCGCGCTCCCGGCCCAGCGCCTCCAGGGCCAGCGAGCACCAGGTGCGCACCGCGACGGCGTCCATGTCGTCGGCGGGGTGTGGCACCTGTGGTCCTCCTCGGAATCGGCCGGTGGGGGTCGGCTGCACCGCAGAGTAGTCCCCGCGCGGCGGTCCCGGGCCGGGACGGGCGGGACCGGGGGAGGTGGAAGCCATGGTAGTTTCGTTCTGCCGAAGCGGTCGTTGTATGCTGCTTCGGTTGCCCGATGCGAATCGGGCCATTCCTCCGGTACCGCCACTTCAGTCATATGATTCCGGCGCGCCGGAATTCACTGTAAGTGCATCTGAAGTCTTTGGAGTGACCCGTGGCTGCCAACTGCGACGTCTGCGGCAAGGGGCCGGGCTTCGGCAACAACATTTCGCACTCGCACCGCCGTACGTCCCGTCGCTGGAACCCCAACATCCAGCGCGTGCGTGCCGTGGTCGGTCGGACGCCGAAGCGGCTCAACGTCTGCACCTCGTGCATCAAGGCCGGCAAGGTCGCGCGCTGACGTTCCCGTCGTAGCGCAGCCTTCCGGTTGCCCGAAAAGCCGGTCCATCTCGGTGGACCGGCTTTTTGTTGTGCGCTCGCGCCACGGCCGGGCGCGGGACCGCTCACGCGCCGCGCGCCCGCCAGCCGTGGTCGACGGGCCCGATCCCGGCACCCAGCGGGAAGCCCGCCGCGATCGCCCCGGTGACGTACTCCTTCGCGTTCCGCACCGCCGTGGGCACGTCGTGTCCCAGGGCCAGCCCGCAGGCGATCGCCGAAGCGAGGGTGCAGCCGGTGCCGTGGGTGTGACGGTTGTGGTGCCTGGGTGCGCGCAGCCAGTGTTCCCGGTCGCCGTCCGTGAGGAGGTCGACGGGGGCGCCCGGCAGATGGCCGCCCTTGATGACGACCCAGCGCGGCCCGAAGCCCAGGACCGCGTCGGCGGCCCGCCGCATCCCGGTCTCGTCCGTGACGGTCGACCCGGTGAGCTGCGCCACCTCGTCCAGGTTCGGGGTGGCGACCGTGGCGACCGGCAGCAGCCGCGTGCGTACGGAGTCGAGCGCTTCGGCGGCCAGCAGCGGATCTCCGTGCTTGGAGACGCCGACCGGGTCGACGACGACGGGGGCGTCCGTGCCGGCGAGGAGTCCGGCCACGGTCTCCACGAGCGCGGCCGACGCCAGCATGCCGGTCTTCACCGCCCGCACCCCGATGTCGTCCACCACGGCGCGGTACTGGGCGCGCACCGCCTCGGGCGGCAGTTCCCAGGCGCCCCGCACCCCCAGGGAGTTCTGCGCGGTGACGGCGGTCAGCACACTCATTCCGTGCACGCCGAACGCCATCATCGTCTTCAGGTCGGCCTGGATGCCCGCGCCGCCGCCGGAGTCGGATCCGGCGATGGTGAGCACACGGGCGGGCGCGGTGACGGGCTCGGCGGCAGGCGTGGGGACGGGTCTGGGCATGTGCCGAATCTACTGGGCGCTCGTCGCGCCCCTGCCACGGGGCGACGCCCGGCGGCGGGCGGCGACTTCGGCGCTCCGGATCACCGGGCGTCCTCTATGCCCCCGAAATGGTCCCAGCCGCTCTTGCTGGTCCAGGGCGCGCCGTCGACCGTCACCTGGGGCAGCGCCGAGGAGTTGAGGACCTCCCCGATCACCTTCCAGCGGGCGGGCAGCTTCACGTCCGGCGGGAACGTGGCGACGATCGCGTGGTCCTCTCCCCCGGTCAGCACCCACTGGAGCGGGTCCACGCCGACGGCCTGACCGATGTCGGACATCTGCGTGGGGATGTCGATGAGGCCCGAGCGGATGTCGATCCGGACCCCGCTGGCCTCCGCGATGTGCCCGAGGTCGGCGACCAGTCCGTCGCTTACGTCGGTCATCGCGGTGGCGCCGAGCCCGGCGGCGGCGGGGCCCGCGTGGTACGGCGGTTCGGGGCGCCGGTGGGCCTCGACGAAGGCGCGGGGCGAGCGGAAGCCGCGCGAGAGGACGGCGTATCCGGCGGCGGACCAGCCGAGCCAGCCGGTCACGGCGACGACGTCGCCGGGCCGGGCCCCGGACCGGGTGACCGGTTCGTGGTTGCGCAGATCGCCGAGCGCGGTGATCGAGACGGTGATCATGTCGCCGCGCACCACGTCCCCGCCGACCACTGCCGCTCCGGCGACCTGGCACTCGTCGCGGAGGCCGTCCATCAACTCCCCGGCCCAGGTGACCGGGAGTTCGCCCGGGACCACCAGGCCGAGCAGCAGCGCCGTCGGCACGGCGCCCATGGCGGCGATGTCGGCGAGGTTCTGCGCGGCGGCCTTGCGGCCGACGTCGTAGGCCGTCGACCAGTCACGGCGGAAATGCCGTCCCTCCAGCAGGATGTCCGTGCTGGCCACGACCCTGCGGTCGGGAGCGGAGACGACCGCGGCGTCGTCGCCGGGGCCGAGCCGTACCGCCGGAGTGGTGGTGAGCCGGGACGTCAACTCCCTGATGAGCCCGAACTCCCCCAACTCGCCCACGGTTCCCTTCACCGAGTCCCACCTCTCATCTGTCGCGCCGGACGGTCGCCCGGGTCGCCTCGACGGCCCGGGATCCGATGTGTGGACCGGCCGCCGTCGCAGGGAGCAGTCTGCACCGGTTCCCGTCGGCGCGCCCCACCCCCTCCCGCACCGCGGCGCCAGCGGTCGCGGGCCGTCATTGCTGTCGGTACTGTCAAGGCATACGTCAACTCGAGCCGTGCCCGTGCCACGCTGTGGGCGGCAACCGGCCCCCGGGTCTCCCCGCGGCCCGCGGCGACGCGATACCGTGGCGTCCCTTTCCCCCACATGATCCTCGTGGCCGCCCTGGAGGTTCCGTGGTACAGGCGTACATCCTCATTCAGACCGAGGTGGGCAAGGCGTCGACCGTCGCCGAGACCATCTCCGGCGTTCCGGGAGTGATCCAGGCGGAGGACGTCACCGGCCCCTACGACGTGGTCGTGCGCGCGCAGGCCGACACGGTCGACGAACTCGGCCGCATGGTGGTCGCGAAGATCCAGCAGGTGGAAGGCATCACCAGAACCCTGACCTGCCCGGTCGTCCATCTGTAGTCCCCGTCTACGCTGGGCCGGTGACATCACCATGCCGCCGGTTCGGCCATCCCGTGCTTCTCGGTCCGTCCGTCGCCGCGCTGCTGCTGGCCGCGGTGGGCTGTTCCTCGGACGCGGCCCCGGCGGTCACGATCCCCACGCCGTCCGCGGAAGCCGCGGCGTACTGCCGCGCGCTGCATGAGGAGCTGCCGGAGACCGTCGCCGGACTCGACCGCGGTGACACCGCGGCGAAGTCCGAACTGACCGCCCAGTGGGGGGACGGAGCGATCGTACTGCGCTGCGGCGTCCCCCGGCCCGCGAAGATGGACGACCCCTCGGCCAAGGCCGTCGAGGCGAACGGCGTCGACTGGATGCTGGAGCAGCGGGACGAAGGCGGCCCGCTGTTCACGACCACCTACCGCAAGGCGTACGTCGAGGTGCGGCTCTCCGAGGCGTACGCCCATGACGCGAGCCCGCTGGCCGCGTTCGGCCCGGCCGTGCTGAAGGCGGTGCCCGCCGCCCTGTGACCCCGGCAGCGGGGTGTCACGCGCTCCGTGGCGCCGTACAGGGGCGTGCGCGGGTACGTGCACCGCAGGGCGCGGGCACCGTCCGTGGAACGCACGCCCTGCGGGACGGCGCGCACGCCCCGCGCGGACGGCACACGCACCGCGCGTGAACGGCGCCGTCTCAGCGCAGGCCGGTCGACCGGTTCAGCGCTGCCCGGATCAGCCGGTCCACCAGCTCCGGGTAGCTCACGCCGCTCTCCTGCCACATCCGCGGGTACATGGAGATCGGGGTGAAGCCGGGCAGGGTGTTGATCTCGTTGATCACGAAGTCGCCGTCCTCGGTGAGGAAGAAGTCGGCGCGCACCAGGCCCTCGCAGGACACGGCCTCGAACGCCTCGATCGCCAGGCGCTGGACCTCGGCGGTCTGCTCCTCGGTGAGCGGGGCGGGCACGATCCCGGAGGCCGAATCGATGTACTTGGCCTCGAAGTCGTAGAAGTCGTGAGAGGTCACCGGCGGGATCTCGGCGGGCACGCTGGCACGCGGCCCGTCCTCGAACTCCAGCACCCCGCACTCGATCTCGCGGCCCCGCAGCAACGACTCGACCAGGAACTTCGGGTCGTGGCGGCGGGCCTCCTCGATCGCCTCGTCGAGCCCGGACAGGTCGTCGACCTTGGTGATGCCGAAGGACGAACCGGCCCGGGAGGGCTTCACGAACAGCGGCCAGCCGTGGTCCCCGGCGAAGTCCACGATGCGCTTGCGGACGGCGGACGGGTCCGCGTCCCACTCGCGGGGGCGCACCACGAGGTACGGGCCGACCGGCAGCCCGAACGAGGTGAAGACCCGCTTCATGTACTCCTTGTCCTGGCCGACCGCCGAGGCGAGCACCCCCGCGCCGACGTACGGCACACCGGAGAGCTCCAGCAGCCCCTGGAGGGTGCCGTCCTCGCCGTACGGGCCGTGCAGCACGGGGAAGACGACGTCGACCTCACCGAGCGCCTTGGGCACCGAGCCGGGCTCGCTGTACGTCACTTCACGGCTGCCGGGGTCGACGGAGAGCACCACGCCGCCCTCGGTGGACTCGGCCAGTTCGGCCACGTCCGGCATCCTGCGGTCCGCGATGGCCATGCGTTCGGGTTCGTCGGCGGTGAGCGCCCAGCGGCCGTCGGTCGTGATGCCGATCGGCATGACGTCGTACTTGGTCCGGTCGATGGCGCTCAGGACGGCGCCGGCCGTGACGACCGAGATGCCGTGTTCGGAGCTGCGGCCGCCGAACACGACGGCCACGCGCGGCTTGCGGAGCTGCCGCTCCGGGCTCTGGGGGAGGTTCTCGCTGCTCATATCGCGTTGAGGGTACCTGTTGGTACCACGCGCGTCAGCGCGGCCGGGGCCGTCGGAGCGGTGGCGGCGGACGCCGTTCACCGCGCCGCGCGCCCCGGAACCCGCCGCCCGGCGCGCCCTTCCCCCGGCTGCCCACGCCCTGCGCGCCGCCCACGCCGTACACGTGGTCGGCGCCTCCCGGCTCACGGCGCCGAGCGGGACCGGCACCGTGCGGAACTCGGGCCGCCCCGGTCTCAGCGCCGCTCGGGCTTCGCGCTGCGCGCCATCAGCTCGCGCAGCGCGACCACCGGCTGCTTGCCCCCGTGGACGATGTCGACGACCGTCTCGGTGATCGGCATGTCGACGTCGTACCTGCGCGCCAGATCCAGCACCGATTCACAGGACTTGACGCCCTCGGCGGTCTGCTTGGTGACCGCGATCGTCTCCTGGAGGGTCATGCCCCGGCCGAGGTTGGTGCCGAAGGTGTGGTTGCGCGAGAGCGGCGAGGAGCAGGTCGCCACCAGGTCGCCGAGGCCCGCGAGCCCGGAGAAGGTGAGCGGGTCGGCGCCCATGGCGAGGCCGAGCCGGGTCGTCTCGGCGAGCCCCCGCGTGATCAGCGAGCCCTTGGCGTTGTCGCCGAGCCCCATGCCATCCGCGATGCCGACGGCGAGACCGATGACGTTCTTGACCGCACCGCCGAGTTCGCAGCCGACGACGTCGGTGTTGGTGTACGGGCGGAAGTACGAGGTGTGGCAGGCGGCCTGGAGGCGGCAGGCCACGGACTCGTCCCGGCAGGCGACGACCGCCGTGGTCGGGCGGCGTTCGGCGACCTCCTTGGCGAGGTTGGGGCCGGTGACGACGGCGATACGGTCCGCGGAGACCTTGGTCACGTCCTCGATCACCTCGCTCATCCGCTTCGCGGTGCCGAGTTCGACGCCCTTCATCATCGAGACGAGGACGGTCTCGGAACCGAGATGCGGGGTCCAGTCGGCGAGGTTGGCGCGCAGGGTCTGCGAGGGCACGACGAGCACGGCGAAGTCGGCGCCGTCCAGCGCCTCGACGGCGTCCGTGGTGGCCCGGAGCGACGCGGGGAGTTCGATCCCGGGCAGGTAGTACGGGTTGGTACGGGTCGTGTTGACGGCCTCGGCGACCTCGGCACGACGGCCCCAGAGCGTGACCTGGCAGCCGGCGTCGGCGAGCACCATGCCGAAGGCCGTACCCCATGAGCCGGTTCCGAAGACGGCCGCCTTCGCGGGGTGCGTCACTTGGATCCCTCTCCTTCGGCCTTGCGGCGCTGTTCCGCACGGGCCGTGCGGTGGTCGTACGGCTGCGCGGGGGCCTTCTCGCCCCGGACGATCTCCAGCTGCTCGGTCACCGCGGCCATGATGGCCTCGGTGGCCTCGCGCAGGACCTCGGGCGTCGGCTGCCTGTCGTAGAACCGGGAGAGGTCGACGGGCGGGCCGGCCTGCACCTGGAGCGTCTTGCGGGGGAAGAGCCGGATCTTCTTCTCCTTGGCGTACGGCGGCACCGCCAGATTGGCACCCCACTGCGCGACCGGGATGACCGGGGCCTTCGTGAGCAACGCCACGCGGGCCGCGCCGGTCTTGCCGGCCATCGGCCACATCTCGGGGTCCCGGGTGAGGGTGCCCTCCGGGTAGAAGGCGACGCACTCGCCGCGCTCGATGGCGTCGACTGCGGCGCGGAAGGCGTCCATCGCGTCGGACGTCTCCCGGTACACGGGGATCTGCCCGGTGCCGCGCAGCATCATCCCGACGAAGGGCGTCCTGAAGAGGCCGGCCTTCGCGAGAAGACGCGGCACGCGTCCGGTGTTGTACTGGAAATGGGCATAGGAGAGCGGGTCCAGATAAGAGTTGTGATTGACCGCGGTGATGAATCCGCCGTCGGCCGGAATGTGCTCCATTCCCCGCCAGTCACGCTTGAACAGAACCACCAGCGGCGGTTTCGCGATGACCGCCGCCAGGCGGTACCAGAAGCCGATTCTGCGGCGGGACACTCGGACACCTTCCTCTAAGGACCTGAACTCTGCCTGGACTCTGCCTGGCTACTGACGGTCAAGTCTCGCCCCAGGCCCCTGCTCTGTCGAGAACACCGTACGCCCAGCTTTCCGGACCGACTCCTCGGGTTCTCGCGCCGGCAGGCGAGAATAGGCGGCGACGCGCTGCGAGGGGGAGATCGCCACGAACACCGACCCGGCCGGCCCGACCGGTTCCTGGACCTTGGTGGTCCCGTTGAAGCCCTTGGCCCTGGCCAAGAGCAGGCTCACGCCCACGACCGGCGACGCGCTGCGCCCGCGACTGGCCCTCGCGTTCGCCCGGGACACGGTGACCGCCGCCCTGTCCTGCCCGGCGGTACGGGATGTGGTGGTCGTCACGGACGATCCCGGGGCCGGTGCGGCGCTCGCGACGCTCGGCGCGGACGTCGTGCCCGACGAACCGGGCCGGGGGCTCAACGCCGCCCTGGCGCACGGCGCGCGGACCGTACGGTCCCGGCGCCCCGGGGCACCCCTCGCCGCGCTGGGCGCGGACCTCCCCGCGCTCCGTCCCGCCGAATTGTCCCGGGTACTCGAATTCGCCGCAGCATTTCCCCGCGCATTTGTCACGGATGCGGCGGGAATCGGAACAACATTCCTGTCGGCCGCGCCCGGGGCGGAATTGCGCCCGCTTTTCGGCGGCCCCTCCCGGGCCCGGCACCTCGACTCCGGTGCGGTGGAAATCGGCCTGACCGGCATCGATTCGGTACGCCAGGACGTGGACACCGGCGAGGATCTGCGCGCGGCCCTCGGGCTGGGAGTCGGCCCGCACACGGCGGGATACCGGGCCACCGGCGCGGCACCGGCGGACCGATAGGCTGCCGTCCATGCAGGCGACCGCGTACACGTACGACCCCGAGACCCGCACCGGCAGCGTGCTCCTCGACGACGGCACCCCGGTGGAGTTCGGCTCCCAGGCCTTCGACGCGGGCGGTCTGCGGCTGCTGCGCCCCGGGCAGCGGGTGCGGATCGAAGGCACCGGCGAGGGCGCGGAACTGCGGATCACACTGGTGACCCTGCAGACGTTCTGAACGGCCGCGGCTCCTCCACGGCACACCACGGACTCCCTGACGGCCGCAGGCTCCCTGAGGGGCCGCGGGCCCCGTGACAGCCGCGGGCCGGGCTCCCCGAGAGGAACCCGGCCCGGCGCGTATGAGCGGCCTGCGCTGCTCGGCCTCACTTCTTCCGTGCGGTGGTCTTCTTCGCCGTGGTCTTCCGCGCGGTGGTCTTCTTCGCGGGCGCCTTCTTCGCCACGGCCTTCTTGGCCGGCGCGGTCTTCTTGGCCGCCGCCTTCTTCGCCGCGGCCGCCGTCGTCTTCTTCGCGGCCGCCGTCGTCTTCTTCGCCGCCGCGGTGGTCTTCTTCGCCACGGCCTTCTTGGCCGGTGCGGCCTTCTTCGCCACAGCCTTCTTCGCTGCGGCCTTCTTGGCCGCGGCCTTGGCCGTCGTGCGGGCGGAAACACCGCCCGTGAGGCTGCCCTTGGGCGCCTTCTTCACCGCCACGTCGTGCTTGGGGAGCTTCTTCGAGCCGCTCACCAGGTCCTTGAAGCCCTGTCCCGCGCGAAAACGCGGCACCGAGGTCTTCTTGACCCGCACCCGCTCGCCCGTCTGCGGGTTGCGGGCGTAACGGGCCGGGCGGTCGACCTTCTCGAACGAGCCGAAGCCGGTGACCGAGACCCGGTCCCCCGCGACGACCGCGCGGACGATCGCGTCGAGCACCGCGTCGACAGCGTCCGCGGCCTGCTGACGGCCGCCGAGCTTGTCGGCAATCGCTTCTACGAGCTGCGCCTTGTTCACGTCTTCCCCTTCGGAGACATTGCCAGAACGAAAGTGTTCAAGCGTTTTCGCACGTTAGGCAGATATATACCGCAAATCAAACACGAAACGGGCTAATCACCCTAGTGCCGCAACGAAGTCGACCGCTGCGTCGTTCCGCAGAGTCACTCACCTTCGGGGAGTCGGCCCTCGTCGAGGTCCTTCATCAACCGGTCCAGACGCCTTGCCGCATCCGGGAGATCGTGCTTAGCCGCGGCCGTGATGACCAACAGCTTCCGGGACAGCGCCATCCGTACGCCCTCCGGGACTTGCAGTGCGCGCACTCTTGTGTGCGCTTCCTTCAATCGGTCGGCGACTTGGCCGTAAAGCTCGAGTTGGCTGTCGCGTTCCATGCACCGATTGTGCCATCTGAGGCGAGTTGTCGCCCGACGGGGTCTCAACAAGCGACTGCGCCCCCTGCCGGGCGGCAGAGGGCGCAGTCATGGAAACGTCCTGCTCAGACCTTGAGCGTGCGCGGTTTGAAGGCCGGCCTGGCCGCCTCGTACGCCGCGATGTCCGCTTCGTTCTGAAGGGTGAGGCTGATGTCGTCCAGCCCGTTCAGCAGACGCCAGCGGGCGTTCTCGTCGAGTTCGAAGTCCGCCGTGATTCCCTCGGTGCGGACCTGCCGGGCCTCCAGGTCGACGGTGATCTCGGCCGTCGGGTCGGCCTCGGTCAGCGCCCAGATCCGGTCGACGGTGTCCTGGTCGAGCACGACGGTCAGCAGGCCGTTCTTCAGCGAGTTGCCGCGGAAGATGTCGGCGAACCGGGAGGAGATGACGGCCTTGAAACCGTAGTTCTGCAGCGCCCACACGGCGTGTTCGCGGGACGAACCGGTACCGAAGTCGGGACCGGCCACCAGGACCGTCGCGCCCTCGCGCTCGGGGCGGTTGAGGACGAAGTCGGCGTCCTTGCGCCATGCCTCGAAGAGCCCGTCCTCGAAGCCGTCGCGGGTGACCTTCTTCAGCCAGTGGGCGGGGATGATCTGGTCGGTGTCGACGTTGCTGCGGCGCAGCGGAACGGCCCGGCCGGTGTGCGTGGTGAAGGCTTCCATGTTTCTCAGACTCCAGCGGGCGTACGGACGTCGGCGTCGGACAGGTCGGCGGGCGAAGCCAGGTGGCCCAGCACGGCGGTGGCGGCCGCGACCTGCGGGGAGACCAGGTGCGTACGGCCGCCCTTGCCCTGTCGGCCCTCGAAGTTGCGGTTCGAGGTGGAGGCGGAGCGCTCGCCGGGGGCCAGCTGGTCGGGGTTCATGCCGAGACACATCGAGCAGCCGGCGTGCCGCCACTCGGCGCCCGCGGCGGTGAAGACCTTGTCCAGGCCCTCCTCGACGGCCTGGAGGGCGACGCGGACGGAGCCCGGGACGACCAGCATCCGTACGCCGTCGGCGACTTTGCGGCCACCCAGGACGGCGGCCGCGCCCCGCAGGTCCTCGATCCGGCCGTTGGTGCAGGAACCGACGAAGACGGTGTCCACGTTGATGTCACGCAGCGGCTGCCCGGCGGTCAACCCCATGTATTCCAGGGCCTTTTCGGCGGCGAGCCGCTCCGATGCGTCTTCGTACGAAGCCGGGTCGGGGACGCTGGCCGACAGGGGCGCGCCCTGGCCGGGGTTGGTGCCCCAGGTGACGAACGGCGCCAGTTCGGCGGCGTCGATGACGACCTCGGCGTCGAAGACCGCGTCGTCGTCGGTGCGCAGCGTCTTCCAGTACGCGACGGCGGCGTCCCAGTCCTCGCCCTGCGGGGCGTGGTCGCGGCCCTTCAGATAGGCGAAGGTGGTTTCGTCCGGGGCGATCATGCCGGCGCGGGCCCCGGCCTCGATCGACATGTTGCAGACGGTCATCCGGGCCTCCATCGAGAGCTTCTCGATGGCGGAGCCGCGGTACTCGATGATGTAGCCCTGGCCGCCGCCGGTGCCGATCCGGGCGATGATCGCGAGGATCAGGTCCTTGGCGGTGACACCCTCGGGCAGTTCGCCGTCGACGGTGATCGCCATGGTCTTCGGGCGGGCCATCGGCAGCGTCTGGGTGGCCAGGACGTGCTCGACCTGGCTGGTGCCGATGCCGAACGCCAGCGCGCCGAACGCGCCGTGCGTGGACGTGTGGGAGTCGCCGCACACGACCGTCGTGCCGGGCTGGGTCAGGCCCAGCTGCGGGCCGACCACGTGCACGACACCCTGCTCGACGTCGCCCAGCGGGTGCAGCCGCACGCCGAACTCCGCGCAGTTCTTGCGCAGGGTCTCCAGCTGGGCGCGCGAGACCGGGTCGGCGATCGGCTTGTCGATGTCGAGGGTCGGGGTGTTGTGATCCTCGGTGGCGATGGTGAGGTCGAGGCGCCGCACCCGGCGGCCGGCCTGGCGGAGGCCGTCGAACGCCTGCGGGCTGGTGACCTCGTGCAGCAGGTGCAGATCGATGAAGAGGAGGTCGGGCTCGCCCTCGGCGCGCCGGACGACGTGGTCGTCCCAGACCTTCTCCGCGAGTGTCCTACCCATCGCTTTCCCTCCGGCCGGCGTCTTCGCCGGCCCAACTAGAGATGTGGTGCGCCACCGTCCGGACCCCCGAGCGGGGCGGTGGCCGCGGGCCGTTGTGCGGCCGCCCTTCCAGATTGGCAACTTCCGCCGAAAATTGAACTTGCGTTTCACAGAGTGAGACGGGAGTATCGTCGTATGGACAACTCTAGCGGCGTCGGCGTTCTCGACAAGGCGGCTCTGGTCCTGAGCGCCCTGGAGTCCGGCCCGGCCACCCTCGCCGGGCTGGTCGCGGCGACCGGGCTCGCACGACCCACGGCCCATCGACTCGCCGTGGCACTGGAACACCACCGTCTGGTGGCGAGGGACATGCAGGGCCGTTTCATCCTCGGCCCCCGACTGGCCGAGCTGGCCGCGGCGGCGGGCGAGGACCGTCTGCTGGCGACGGCCGGGCCGGTGCTCACGCATCTGCGTGACATCACGGGCGAGAGCGCGCAGCTCTACCGGCGCCAGGGCGACATGCGGATCTGCGTGGCGGCGGCGGAGCGGCTGTCCGGCCTGCGGGACACCGTGCCGGTCGGCTCCACGCTCACCATGAAGGCCGGCTCGTCGGCCCAGATCCTGCTGGCCTGGGAGGAGCCGGAGCGCCTGCACCGCGGCCTCCAGGGTGCCCGCTTCACGGCGACGGCACTTTCGGGCGTGCGACGCAGGGGCTGGGCCCAGTCGATCGGTGAGCGCGAGCCGGGCGTGGCCTCGGTCTCGGCGCCGGTGCGCGGCCCCTCCAACCGCGTGGTCGCCGCCGTCTCGGTCTCCGGCCCCATCGAGCGGCTGACCCGCCACCCGGGCCGGATGCACGCCCAGGCGGTCATCGACTCGGCGGCGCGACTCAGCGAGGCCCTGCGCCGGAACGGCTGACAGCCGTACGCTCCCCGCCCGCACAGCCCGTCGCGCACCCCATCGTGCACTCTCACGCGATGTGCGACTCCTCCCCCGGCCGCCCCAGCGTCGTGGCGGCCCCATCCAGCTCTCCACCGGTGCCAAGTCCCCGCATCCGCCCCGGACATGACGGCACGGCACACCCGTCGGGAATCACGCGGCGCCGGACACACGGCAACTCGCCCCGCGCACAAGCAGAAGGGTCCTTCACCGAAGTGAAGGACCCTTGTCTGTCCTGCTGTTGTACCCCCGACCGGATTCGAACCGGCGCTACTGCCGTGAGAGGGCAGCGTGCTAGGCCGCTACACAACGGGGGCTTGCTTCTTGCGTTTGCATTTCTGCGCTGGGCTACCAGGACTCGAACCTAGAATGACGGTACCAGAAACCGTAGTGTTGCCAATTACACCATAGCCCACAGTGATACAAGTACCCCCGACCGGATTCGAACCGGCGCTACTGCCGTGAGAGGGCAGCGTGCTAGGCCGCTACACAACGGGGGCCCTAGCGATCCTGCATCGAAATCATGGGTGCGACCCTGATGATCTCGCGGGAAGGATCTGTACCCCCGACCGGATTCGAACCGGCGCTACTGCCGTGAGAGGGCAGCGTGCTAGGCCGCTACACAACGGGGGCTTGTTTCCTGCGTTTGCATTTCTGCGCTGGGCTACCAGGACTCGAACCTAGAATGACGGTACCAGAAACCGTAGTGTTGCCAATTACACCATAGCCCACTGGAACGCAACCCCTTGCGGAGCCTTTGTTCCGGCTGCGCTTCCCGTTCGGATCTTTCGTCCCGCTCGGGCGGCGCAGGAAGAACATTACCCGAAGGTGTCCGGCGCTCCAAAACGGGTATCGCCCACCAGCAGCGCGGGCAGCTGATCGAGCCCGCTGATGCGGGCGAGCTCGGGCCGTCCGCCGCGTCCGTCCCGGTCCAGCCAGATCCCCATGAGCCCCGCGGCGGCCGCGCCGCGGGCGTCGATGTCCGGCTCGTCCCCGACGTACGCGACCTCCCCCGGCTCCAGCGCGAGCGCGTCGCACGCGGCGTGGAAGGCGCCGGGTTCGGGCTTGGAGACGCCCAACTCCACGGCACACACCACCGCCTCGAACCGGTCCCGCACGCCGAGTACGCGCAGCTTCCGGTCCTGGTTGTGGATGCTGGAGTTCGACAGCACCGCGTGCCGGAACCGGCCGGCCAGCCGGTCCAGAACGGGCAGGACGTCCGGGAAGAGCGACCAGGCGGCCTCGTAGTGGGCCGCGTGCCGAGCAAACCAGTCGTCGGCCTCGGCGTCGTCCAGCGCCCGCGAGAGGAACTCCCGGACCCGGTCCCTGCGCTGCCCCGGGAAGTCCGTCTCCCCGGCCGCGAACCGCGCCCAGTGCACATCGGTGATCGCCCGCCATGCGACGAGGGCCTGCTCGACGGAGCCGTATCCGTCGGGCAGGCCCTCCTGTTCGAGATGCGTGCGCATGCCGGCGCGATCGGCGCCGCTGTAGTCGAAGATCGTGTCGTCGATGTCCCAGAGCACGGCTCGGATGACCATGCCCGAAACCTATCCCGGCCGGGGCCCCGCCGTCCCGGACTTCCCGATGCCGGGGGCCTGTCGCTACGGGCCGTGCGGACGGCCGCGCGCCGCGGCCCGCCTTCCGCTCCCCGGTCCCGGCCGCCGGGACTCCGTGTGACGAGCCCTCACCGCGCCCGGAGAGCGGGTCGGGCTCCAGCCGGTCGGACGTCCACGAGGCGTCCCCGACACGGCGTTCCCGGGCCTCGGCCGACCGGCCGGGTCCGGCGGTGCCTCGCGGCCCGGAAACGCCCGGGGGCGGCGCCCGGGGTGATCCGGGTGCCGCCCCCTGCGGGCGTATGGCCGGTGCCTACGCGGCCGCCAGCTTCGCCAGGGCCGCGTCGATGCGGGCGATGGTCTTCTCGCGGCCCAGGATCTCCAGGGACTCGAAGAGCGGCAGGCCGATCGTGCGGCCGGTGACCGCGACACGGACCGGCGCCTGGGCCTTGCCGAGCTTCAGGCCGTGCTCCTCGCCGGCGGTGAGGATCGCGTTCTTCAGTGCGTCCGCGTTCCACTCGGCGTTGATCAGGTTGGCGCGGGCCGTGACGAGCAGGGCGTCGGAGCCCTCCTTCATCGCCTTGTTCCAGGACGCCTCGTCCTCCACCGGCGCGTCCAGGAAGAGGAAGTCGACGTTGGCCGTGATGTCGGAGAGGACCGTGACACGGGTCTGCGCGTGCGGGGCGATCGCGGCGAATCGCTCCGCGTCGAAGGACTCCGGGGTCCAGGGAGCGAACGGGGCCTTCAGCCAGGGGCCGCACGCCTCGGTGAACGCCTTCACGTCCATCCTGCGGATGTGCTCGGCGTTGATGTGCTCGCACTTCTTCAGGTCGAAGCGCGCCGGGTTGGCGTTGACGTCCTTGATGTCGAACGCGGCCACCATCTCCTCGACGGAGAAGATGTCGCGGTCCTCGGAGATCGACCAGCCGAGCAGGGACAGGTAGTTGAGCAGTCCCTCCGGCACGAAGCCGCGCTCGCGGTAGAGGTTGAGGGACGCCTGCGGGTCGCGCTTGGAGAGCTTCTTGTTGCCCTCGCCCATGACGTACGGGAGGTGGCCGAAGGCGGGGATGTCCTTGGCGATGCCCAGCTCGATGAGCGCCTTGTAGAGGGCGATCTGGCGCGGGGTGGAGGAGAGCAGGTCCTCGCCGCGCAGGACGTGGGTGATCTCCATCAGGGCGTCGTCGACCGGGTTGACCAGCGTGTAGAGCGGGGCGCCGTTGGCGCGGACGATGCCGTAGTCCGGCACGTTCTCCGGCTGGAAGGTCAGCTCGCCGCGGACCAGGTCGGTGAAGGTGAGCGCCTCGTCGGGCATCCGGAAGCGGACGATGGAGGTGCGGCCCTCGCTCTCGTACGCGGCGGTCTGCTCGGCCGTGAGCTCGCGGCAGTGACCGTCGTAGCCGGACGGCTTCCCGGCGGCGCGGGCGGCGTCGCGGCGGGCGTCGAGCTCCTCGGTGGTGCAGTAGCAGTGGTACGCGTAGCCGCCCGCGAGGAGCTTCTCGGCGACGTCCTTGTAGAGGTCCATGCGCTGCGACTGGCGGTACGGGGCGTGCGGACCGCCCACCTCGGGGCCCTCGTCCCAGTCGAAGCCGAGCCAGCGCATCGAGTCCAGGAGCTGGTCGTAGGACTCCTCGGAGTCGCGGGCGGCGTCGGTGTCCTCGATGCGGAAGACGAGGGTGCCGCCGTGGTGCCGGGCGAAGGCCCAGTTGAACAGTGCGGTGCGGACCAGGCCCACGTGGGGGTTGCCGGTCGGGGAGGGACAGAAACGTACGCGTACAGGTGCGTTAGCCACGCTTGATCACCTTGTTGGTGAGAGTGCCGATGCCTTCGATGGTGACGGCGACCTCGTCGCCGACATGGAGGGGGCCGACCCCCGCGGGGGTGCCGGTGAGGATCACGTCGCCCGGAAGCAGCGTCATCGCTTCCGTGATGTGGACGACCAGGTCCTCGATCGAGCGGATCATGTCGCTCGTCCGGCCGAGTTGTCGTTGCTCGCCGTTGACCGTTGCCTGAATGGTCAGATCGCGGGGGTCGAGGTCGGTCTCCACCCAGGGGCCGAGGGGGCAGGAGGTGTCGAAGCCCTTGGCCCGGGCCCACTGCTTCTCGCGCTTCTGGGCGTCGCGGGCGGTGACGTCGTTGGCGCACGTGTAACCGAAGATGACGTCCTTCACGCGCTCGCGCGGCACTTCGCGGCACATGCGGCCGATGACCACGGCCAGTTCGGCCTCGTGGTGGAGCTCGTTCGAGAAGGAGGGGTACTCGATGGCGTCGCCGGAACCGATCACCGAGGTGGTGGGCTTGAAGAAGGCGACGGGGACGTCCGGTACCTCGTTGCCGAGCTCCTTGGCGTGCTCCGCGTAATTGCGGCCGATGGCCACGACCTTGTTGGGGAGCACCGGCGGGAGGAGGCGGACCTTGCTCAGCGGGACCTTGGTGCCGGAGAGCTCGAACTCGGCGTACGGGATGCCCTTGATGATGTCGAGGACAAGCCCGTCGGGACCCTCGCCCTCGACGGCGCCGAAGGCGACATTGCCGTCGATGGAGAACCTGGCGATGCGCACGGGATGCTGTCGCCCCTCACTTGCTGGCTGACTGAAGACTGACACTCCAGGCTAACGCCTCAGCCTGCGGGATCCGCCCGAAAGGAACGTCGTCCGGCACGGGGCCGCGAGGCGGCGCGAGGGGTCGCGAGGGGCGACCGTGCGTACTACTCGGCGACCACGGCCGTGGCCGGGGCCTCCATCAGGATGGTGCGACGGGGGTTGGCCGTCTGGGAGGGCAGCTCGACGGAGTGCTCCGGGCGTTCCGGCGTCCGCAGTTCGGCGACGTCCCCGAGGTGCGCCAGCGTGGTGCGGCGGGGGTTGGCGATGTTGCGGAGCGTCTTCGTCGTCTTCATCTGTCGCTGCGACCCTGTCGGTACGGGCGCCGCCCGGAGGAGCGCCGGTTGTCGGATTT
Organism: Streptomyces sp. NPDC001750; assembly: GCF_042892615.1. Lineage (NCBI taxonomy): Bacteria > Bacillati > Actinomycetota > Actinomycetes > Kitasatosporales > Streptomycetaceae > Streptomyces > Streptomyces sp. NPDC001750. The sequence continues at coordinate 169,101 of NZ_JBIAUE010000002.1, forward strand.
GCCATCCCTGTAAAACGCCAGGCTAAACATCGAATTCCCTTGGAAAGCCCGGACGAGACGGCGATCATCGTGTGAGTTTGCTCACCACCCCAGGGATAAAAGTCCCAATTCGGGCACGTAATCACCTCCGGCAAAACAGACATTTAGTAACTGAATCAGCCATTCCGCTCCTGATCATGTCGACTGGGACACCCGGCGCCGCCCGCCCATTGATGATCAATATTCCGTTTTGTCCATGATCACGGTCCACCACTGGTTACCCCTCCATCACAACGGGTCACCCGCATCCCGCCCTGGCACGGGGCCCTTGTTGGAGATCCGGCACTGTGCTGGAATTCCACGCACCGCCGCGGGTTTCAGGCCGGCGCGCAGGGGCGCAAGCAGCGCCGAGTGGCGGCGGGAAGGGGGAAGAGCGCCGGTCACTCACGACCGACAGGGGCGGACACCTCGCCCCACGACGCCGACACCGTCCCACCCGCCTCGCGCGGAGGGGGCGCCTGGTCCAGAGGTTGCGACGCTAGTGCAGGGACGTTTCAAGAGGGATGGCGCCGGGTCTCCCCAGGCCCGCCAGGGCCGGGGGGAAGCCGCGGCGGAGCCGGAGCCGCACGGCGGGACCGACCGCGGCTCCTCGCCCCAGCACGCCCAGGGCCCCGGACCCGCCAGATCCGGCGACGGGGACGACCGCCGTCCCGGCAGCGCGCCGGACGCCGGCGAGCCGGACGCGTCGTCCAAGTCCCGCGAGCCCTCCGGCGCGGGTTCGCGCATGGCCCTTCGCAACTGGCGCATCAGCACGCGCCTGGTCTCGCTGCTCGCGCTGCCCGTGGTCGCGGCGACCACACTCGGCGGTCTGCGGATCAACGAGTCCATGAACGACATGCAGCAGCTGGACCACATGCAGCTGCTCACCAAGCTGACCATGCAGGCGACCCAGCTCGCCCAGGCGCTCCAGGCGGAGCGCGACAGCTCGGCCGGTCCGCTGTCCCACGGCGGGACCACCAGCAACTACAAGGTCAGCGTCCCCCGCGACAAGACCGACAAGGCGCAGGCCGCCTTCCTCGACGCGACGACCTCCATCGGCGACCCCTCCGGTGACGAGGCCCTCGAGGGCATCTACTCCAGCGTCAACCACATCGCCACCCAGCTGGGCGACATCCGTGACATCCGCAAGGACGCGTACGCCAAGGGCACGCCGAGCCTTCAGACCATCGACCAGTACAGTCAGCTGATCACCTCGCTGCTGAGCCTCTCGCAGGACATGGCCCAGGCCACCAGCAACTCGGAGATGATCAAGCGGACCCGCGCACTGGCGGCCTTCTCCTCCGCCAAGGAGTACGCCTCGATCCAGCGGGCCGTCATCGCCGCGGCCCTGCCCGTCGGCGGCAAGGAACCGCATCTCGACAAGAACGACCAGGAGTTCGGCCGCGGGGCGCTGCGCAAGGAGGGCGCGGCCATGCGTTCCTTCGCGGCGGTCTACTCGGCCACCGGCAACAACGCCGCCGACCTGACCTCCACGCTGACCAACGGCAACCCGGAGATCAAGGCCGCCGAGACCTACGCGAAAAAGGTGCTGGAGAGCCCCACGGGCCTGAGCGGCACGGCGCGCCGTTCCTACATGGACTGGTACGACCAGAGCTCCACCAAGATCAATGCCATGACGACCATCGAGGCCACCCTCCTCGGTGACATGGAGAGCAAGGCCCGCGAGCTGCGCGACGAGTCGAAGCGCGAGGCGATCATCAGCGGTGCGCTCATCCTGCTGGTGCTCGGCGTCTCGCTGGTCGGCGCCTTCGTCGTCGCCCGGTCGATGATCCGTTCGCTGCGGCGGCTCCAGGACACCGCTACGCGCGTCGCACAGGACCGGCTGCCCGAGATCGTCAAGCAGCTGTCCGAGGCCGACCCGCAGGACGTCGACACCTCGGTCGAGTCCGTCGGTGTGCACTCCCGGGACGAGATCGGCCAGGTGGCCGCGGCCTTCGACGACGTGCACCGCGAGGCGGTCCGGCTCGCCGCCGAGCAGGCGCTCCTGCGGGGCAACGTCAACGCGATGTTCACCAACCTCTCGCGCCGCAGCCAGGGCCTCATCCAGCGTCAGCTCTCGCTCATCTCCGAGCTGGAGTCGCGCGAGGCCGACCCGGACCAGCTGTCCTCGCTCTTCAAGCTCGACCACCTCGCGACCCGCATGCGCCGCAACGGCGAGAACCTCCTCGTCCTCGCGGGCGAGGAGCCGGGCCGCCGGTGGACGCGGCCCGTTCCGCTGGTCGACGTGCTCCGCGCCGCCGCCTCCGAGGTGGAGCAGTACGAGCGCATCGAACTGGCCGCGGTGCCCGCCACCGAGGTCGCGGGCCGGGTCGTCAACGACCTCGTGCACCTGCTCGCCGAGCTGCTGGAGAACGCGACGTCGTTCTCCTCCCCGCAGACGAAGGTCCGGGTCACCGGTCACGCGCTGCCCGACGGCCGGGTGCTGGTCGAGATCCACGACACCGGCATCGGTCTCTCCCCCGAGGACCTGGCCGCGATCAACGAGCGGCTGGCCTCGCCGCCCACCGTGGACGTCTCCGTCTCCCGCCGCATGGGTCTGTTCGTGGTCGGCCGCCTGTCGCTGCGCCACGGCATCCGGATCCAGCTGCGGCCCTCCGACTCCGGTGGTACGACCGCGCTGGTCATGCTGCCCGTCGAGGTGGCGCACGGTGGCAACCGCCCGGCTCCCGGTCAGGGACCCGGGCAGCAGCCCGCCGGGGCGCCCGGCGGGGCCCTGGGCGCGGGCGGCGGCCCCGGCGCGGCGGGCGGCCCCCGTCCCGGCCCGGGCGGCGCTCCCGCGGTCCCGGGGGGCCAGAACGGTCCGCGCGGCCAGGTCGGCGCGGGCCCCGGTCCGCGTGCGGCGCTGCCCACGCGGGACGGCGGTGCCCGCCGTTCCCCGGACGAGCAGGGCCGGCAGAACGCCGGATTCCCGTCCGACGGCGGTCCGCAGGACGTCTCACGCCCGGGGCCGCGTCAGGGCGGCGGCCTCGCCGGTGCCTTCGGCAACGCCGCCCGGCTCGGCGCACGCGGCCAGGGCGGCAACACCGGACGTACGGAGCCGAACGGGCCCGACCTGTTCGACAAGAACCGCGGCAGGGGCCACCAGGACGCGCGTGGCCCGCAGGGCCGGCCGGACCTGGCCGCGTGGCAGCCTCCGCAGGCCCCGCAGCCTCAGCAGGCCCCGCAGGACCCCTTCGGCCGCCCCGACGCTCCGGCGGACTCCGGACGTCAGCTCCCCCCGGTCGGTGGCCCGCGTGCCGAACTGCCCGGCGGCAACCCCCTGCCGCAGCGCCCGCAGCAGGCCGGGTGGGGCACCGGGGACTCGGCCCAGCCGGACGCCCCGCGCGGCCACGAGGAGCCCGAGGCCACCGGCCGGTTCCAGCTGCCGGGGAACCCGCAGCTCGCGCCGCGGCCGTCGCCGGACGACGACCGGCAGGGCCCCGGCTCCACCGCCGAGTTCGCGCGCCCCGACTTCTCGGCCCCCGCCCCGCAGAATCAGGGTCCGCAGGGCCGGTCGCCGCTGGACGGGCCGTCCCAGGACCCGGCCGGCACCGGTCAGTTCGCCCGCCCCGACTTCGGACAGCAGCAGGACCCCGCGGGCACCGCGCAGTTCGCCCGCCCCGACTTCGGACAGCAGGCGCCCGCGCCGGTGCGGGACCAGGGGCTGTCGGCGCCGCGTCAGCGGAGCCGGGAGGACGAGGACTTCGGTGCCCCGCGTCCGCCCGCCGCGCCCACCACCGCCGGTGACGGGCAGTACCGTCCGGTCGCGCCGTCGCAGGCGCGGCCCGAGGCGTTGCCGCCCGCGGCCGGTCCGGGCGACGGCCGTACGCCGCTGTACGACACCCTGGAGACGAACTGGTTCCACGGCCCGCAGCAGGGCGGCCAGCAGCCGCCCGCCGGGCCGCAGGGCCCGGCTTCCCCGGGGCGCGCGGAGCAGGAGGACCCCTCGGCTCCCGCCGCGCCGCACCTCACGGGAAGCGACTCCGGTTCCCCCACAAGCTCCTGGCGCCCCTCGCCGAACGACGAACTCGTACGGCAGGCGGAGCGGGCCAAGAATCCCGCGGCAGGCGGAGTCACCACGTCCGGACTGCCTCGCCGGGTCCCTCGCGCCAACCTGGTGCCGGGCACCGCCCAGCAGCAGAACCACCAGTCGGGTCCGCAGGTGTCGCGTGCGCCCGACGACGTGCGCGGGCGGTTGACCAATCTCCGCCGGGGCATCCAGCAGGGTCGGCAGGCCAACAACCAGTCGACCGGCAGTTTTCCACTCGGCCCCACTCACCAGCAGGAGCGTTAGTTGAGCCCGATGAGTCAGGCCGCGCAGAATCTGAACTGGTTGATCACCAACTTCGTGGACAACACCCCCGGGGTGTCGCACACGGTGGTGGTCTCCGCCGACGGACTCCTGCTGGCCATGTCCGAAGGTTTCCCGCGTGACCGTGCCGACCAGCTCGCGGCCGTCGCCTCCGGTCTGACCTCGCTGACCGCGGGTGCCTCCCGGATCTTCGAGGGCGGCGCCGTCAGCCAGACCGTGGTGGAGATGGAACGGGGCTTCCTGTTCCTGATGTCCATCTCCGACGGATCCTCGCTGGCCGTGCTCGCGCACCCGGAGGCCGACATCGGTCTGGTCGGCTACGAGATGGCCCTCCTGGTCGACCGCGCCGGCACCGTCCTCACCCCGGACCTCCGAGCCGAACTCCAAGGCAGCCTGCTCCACTAGGCGGCCACGAACCGACCACCAGGAAACGCTCTCAGACCCTCGCCCGTCCGGCCGCCTAGAGCCCCACCGGCCCTTCAGACGGCAAGCCGACACTCTGCTGTCACGCCCGGAGGATTCATGACCCCGCCACCCGCCTCGTCCGACCCGTACGGCGCACTGCACCACGCGTCGTACGACGGAGAAGGCGACCAGCCGCTGGTCCGCCCGTATGCCATGACCGGCGGCCGGACCCGGCCCCGCTACCAGCTCGCCATAGAGGCGCTGGTCTCCACCACGGCCGACCCCGCGCACATGGCGACACTGCTCCCCGAGCACCAGCGGATCTGCCACCTGTGCCGCGAGGTCAAGTCGGTGGCCGAGGTCTCGGCCCTGCTGTCGATGCCGCTCGGCGTGGCCCGGATCCTCGTCGCGGACCTGGCGGAAGCCGGCATGGTGGCCATCCACCAGCCGGGCAACGGAGAGGCCGGCGGCGCGCCGGATGTGACACTGCTCGAAAGGGTGCTCAGTGGACTTCGCAAGCTCTAGCGGCGGAGCGGCCCGGGCCACCACCTCGGCGAAGATCGTGGTGGCGGGCGGCTTCGGCGTGGGTAAGACCACGTTCGTCGGTGCCGTCTCGGAGATCAACCCGCTGCGTACGGAAGCCGTGATGACGTCCGCGTCCGCGGGCATCGACGACCTGACGCACACGGGCGGCAAGACGACGACGACCGTCGCGATGGACTTCGGCCGGATCACGCTGGACCAGGACCTGATCCTGTACCTCTTCGGTACGCCCGGACAGGACCGCTTCTGGTTCATGTGGGACGACCTCGTCCGCGGCGCCATCGGCGCCGTCGTCCTCGTCGACACCCGCCGCCTCGCCGACTGCTTCCCCGCCGTCGACTACTTCGAGAACAGCGGCCTCCCGTTCATCATCGCCCTCAACGGCTTCGACGGACACCAGCCCTACACCCCCGACGAGGTCCGCGAAGCACTCCAGATCGGACCCGACACCCCGATCATCACGACGGACGCCCGGCACCGCGCCGACGCCAAGAGCGGACTGATCACCCTCGTCGAGCACGCGCTGATGGCACGGCTCAAGTAGGTGCAAGTCGGTAGAGCGGTACGGTAGTTGCAAGCATGTCCCGCCGGGGGCGGGACTGTGTCCTTAGACACGATCCGCCCCCGCCTTCATAACGTTTCGACAGAGAATTGCCGCGTATTCAGCACCCGATGCGGTCAATCGGTGCCGCTGCGCTCACATGAGCCTCGCCTTTTGGCGGGGCTCGCTCTTTATGCCCGTTTTATCCGAGGCTTGGACCACTCGGAATGGCTGATTCCGAGTGTTTGGAACGCGACCGCTCCCCGTGCTGGAATTCGACGAACTTCTGAGTAGTACGGCCCTGAACGAAATACGGCACACCGTAGGTGCCGACGCCGAGAGGTTGTTGTTCGAGTGAGGCGAAGCAAGGATGGCTCCGCGGCGCAGCCTGAGCGGGGCAATTTCACCCCGCCGTCGCGTGCCGCGGCATCGCCCGCCGATGCGCCCGCGCACACGGGGTCGGGCGGCAGCACCAGTCGGCTGGCCCCGCGCAACTGGCGGGTGCCCACCCGGCTGAACGCCATCCTCCTCATTCCGGTGCTGGTCGGCCTGGTCATGGGCGGCTTCCAGGTGAAGGGCTCGGTCGACACCTGGCGCGGGGCCCAGGACGCCGAGAAGACCGCGCTGATCGTCCGCGCGGCCTCCGAGTACGGCCAGGCCCTCCTCGACGAACGCGACCTCTCGGCCCGCCCCCTCCTGTCGAACGAACGCGACGACGCCACGATCGACCGGGTCCGGGCCACCACCGACGCCGCCGCGGCCAAGTTCGACGAGGCCGTGAAGGGCATGCCCGCGAAGCGCGGCCTGGAACGGCGCCTGCAGCTGTTCCGGCTGGAGGAGCCCAAGCTCCCCGAGCTGCGCAAGTCCGCCTACGCCGAGGGCATGGACCCGGTGAGGACGGAAGAGGGCTACGTCCAGGTGCAGCACTCCCTCATGGAGTTCGCCAACGAACTGGGCCTGGGCACCGGCAACATCACCAGCTACGGCCGCACGGTCTACGCGATCCAGCTGGCCCAGGCCGCAGAATCGCTTCAGCGCTCCATCGGCATGCATCTGCTGGTGCGGCCGAGCCGGAAGGGCGCCACCTTCGACGCCCAGGTGAAGGCGTTCGGCTCGTACAACTACCTGGAACGGATCGCGCTCGACGAGTTCGGCTCCGGTGGCACGGAGGCCGACTCGAAGCGGCTGAAGCAGGTCATGACCGCCCAGGCGGCCGCGGGGGCGAAGGAGCTGAAGAAGGCCGAGCAGCGGGCCGAGGCGGCCGGCACCCCCTTCGTCGACCCGCCGAGCGTCGACGGCTCGGTCTTCGACGGCATGGCCCAGCAGATCGCGCGGGGCGAGTCCCCCGAGAAGCTGGCCGCGAAGGGCATCACTCCGGAGACCTGGCTGGCGGCCGCCACCGCCAAGTTCGACGGCTACGCCACGGTCGAGAAGGAACTCGTCGACAAGGCGGTGGCCGAGGCGGCGGACATCTCGTCCGGCGCCCGCAACGACGCGATCGTGGACGCCGCCGTCGTGGTCGTCGCACTGCTGGCCGCGTTCGTCCTGGCCGGGCTGGTGGCACGGCAGATGAGCCGTTCCATGCGCGAGCTGCGCACGGCCGCCTTCCAGATCGCCGAGCAGCGGCTGCCCATGCTCGTCGACCAGCTGTCCAGGAACGATCCGGGGCTGGTCGACACCCGTGTCCGTCCGCTCCCGATCGACAGCCGCGACGAGATCGGCGAGGTCGCCCGCGCCTTCGACCAGGTGCACCGGGAGGCGGTCCGGCTGGCGGCCGAGCAGGCCATGCTGCGGGGCAACGTCAACGCGATCTTCACCAACCTCTCGCGCCGCAACCAGTCGCTGATCGAGGGCCAGCTGACCCTCATCACCGATCTGGAGAACAACGAGGCCGACCCGGACCAGCTGGAGAACCTGTTCCGGCTGGACCACCTGGCCACCCGCATGCGCCGCAACGGCGAGAACCTCCTCGTCCTCGCCGGCGAGGAACCCGGCCGCCGCTGGAACCAGCCGGTCCCGCTGGTCGACGTGGTGCGGGCCGCCTGCTCCGAGGTGGAGTCGTACGAGCGCATCGAGGTGTCCGGCGTGCCGGAGACCGAGATCCACGGCGAGTCCGTCACCGACCTGGTGCATCTGCTGGCCGAGCTGCTGGAGAACGCCACCACGTTCTCCTCGCCGCAGACCAAGGTGCGGGTCACCGCGACCCGGCTGCCCGACGGCCGCGTGGTGATCGAGATCCACGACAAGGGCATCGGCCTCACCCCCGAGGACTTCGCCGACATCAACCACCGGCTGGCCAACCCGCCGACCGTGGACGCCGCGGTGTCCCAGCGGATGGGCCTGTTCGTGGTCGGCCGACTGTCCGACCGGCACGGCATCCGGGTCCAGCTGCGTCCCTCGGGGGAACAGGCCGGGACCACTTCGCTGGTCATGCTGCCGGACGCCATCACCCACGGCGGCGGTGGCGAACCGGCCGAGGCCCAGGGCGACTTCACCGTCTCCTCGATCATTCCCGAGCGGCAGGAGCCCGAACAGCCCGCGCCCCGGCCCCAGATGCGCACGGCGGCCGAGCTGGGCTTCGACGACTCCCGTTACGAGCAGCCGTCGGCCGGTGTCGCGCCGCTGGACCCGGTGGGCCGCTCACTGCTGCGCGACGAGCGCCGGGCGGCTCTGGGCGCCCAGACGCCCGGTGAGCAGCCGCAGTTCGCCCAGGAGCCGCACGCCGCCGGCCGGCCCGTCGACGGCGCGTACGCGCAGAACGGATACCCGCAGCACGGGTACACCGGGAACGAGCACGCCCAAAGCGGCTACTCCCAGGAGGCGTACGGACAGGCGCAGTACGGACAGGAGCCCTACGGGCAGGACCAGTACGGTCAGGACCAGTTCCGGCAGGAGCAGTACGGGCAGGAGCAGTACGGGCAGGAGCCTGGGCAGCAGCCGTACGCCCCGGAGCAGTACGGGCAGGACCAGTACGGCCGGCCTCCGTACGAGGGCGGCTACACGCCGCACCCCGGCGGCGACGGCTCGGCCGCGCAGCCCGGTGCCGTCGCCCCGGAGGAATCGCCGGACGCATATCCGGAACCGGCATATGCGTCCGGCGATTCCTCCGGGACGGTGCCCGAGGAGACGTTCGCCACCGGCCCGCAGCAGGACGAGTGGACGAACCGGGACGGCTACCCGCAGACGCCCGAGCCCTCGCCCGGAGCGGAAGCGGAATCTTCCCCGAGCACCCCCGCCGAGGCCCCGGAAAGCGTAGGCTTCAACCGTCCGGGACCCACCCCGAACTCCGGCCACGAGCTGACCGAAGCCGGTCTGCCGCGCCGGGGCAGTCAGCAGCACTGGCAGCCCACCGGCCGCGGAAACACCCGGCCGCTCGCCGTGCAACAGCCGCAGCAGCAGGACGAGCTGCCGCCGCGACAGTCGCCCCCGCGGCAGGACGCGGACGGCTCCGACGACCGGCGTTCGAAGAACGACGAACGCTGGGAGCGGGCCGAGAAGCTCCGTGAGCCGAAGGCGGGCGGCGTCACCCCGTCCGGACTCCCCCGGCGGGTGCCCAAGGCCAATCTGGTCGAGGGTACGGCGGAGCAGACTCCGCAGGGCGGCCCACAGGTCTCCCGCGCACCCGAGGACGTCCGCGGCAGGTTGAGGAACCTGCGGCGGGGCGTACTGCGGGGACGTAACGCGGGTTCGGACACGAGTAACACCTACAACCAGGAGCGTTAGTGTGAGCCCGATGAGCCAGGCGGCGCAGAATCTGAACTGGTTGATCACCAACTTCGTGGACAACACCCCCGGGGTGTCGCACACGGTGGTGGTCTCCGCCGACGGACTCCTGCTGGCCATGTCCGAGGGATTTCCGCGCGACCGTGCCGATCAGCTCGCGGCCGTCGCCTCCGGTCTGACCTCGCTGACCGCGGGTGCCTCCCGGATCTTCGAGGGCGGCGCCGTGAACCAGACCGTGGTGGAAATGGAGCGCGGCTTCCTCTTCATCATGTCCATCTCCGACGGATCCTCGCTGGCCGTGCTCGCGCACCCCGAGGCCGACATCGGTCTGGTCGGCTACGAGATGGCCCTGCTCGTCGACCGTGCGGGCAACGTCCTCACGCCGGATCTCCGAGCCGAGCTGCAAGGAAGTCTTCTCAACTAGCAAAAGGAAGTCTTCTTAACTGATAAACGGACAGTGCGTTTCGCGCCACCGGGTCATAAGGTGCGGTGGCGCGGCCCCACTGGGATCGGGACCGGCAGGCGGAGGAGGAATCGTGACAACACCCCCAGACGGGCACCGGTACAACGGCGGCCAGGACGTGCCGGGTGAGCACGGGAGCAATCCCTTCAACTTCCCCTCCGCGCCCAGCGGACAGGGCACGCAACAGCCGTACCGGTCGTTCCGGCCCCATGAGTGGCCGCAGCAGCCGTCGAGCGGTCCGCAGGAGCCCGCCCGGCCCCCGCAGCGGCCGTACCGCGACACCCCGCCCCGACCGCCCCGTATCCAGCCCGTGCCGCCGCGGCAGGCCCCCGAGCCGGCCGCCCCCGTCGCGCACAATCCGCTCGTCCGTCCGTACGCCATGACCGGCGGCCGGACCCGACCGCGCTACCAACTCGCGATTGAGGCGTTGGTCAGTACCACGGCCGATCCGTCGCGGCTGCAAGGGCAGTTGCCCGAGCATCAGCGGATCTGCCGGTTGTGCTTCGAGATCAAGTCGGTCGCCGAGATTTCGGCACTGCTCTCGATACCCCTCGGCGTTGCCCGGATCCTCGTAGCCGACCTGGCAGAGGCCGGACTCGTCGCTATCCATCAGCCCGGCGGCGACGAGTCCGCCGGTGGCCAGCCAGATGTGACACTGCTCGAAAGGGTGCTCAGTGGACTTCGCAAGCTCTAGCGGCGGAGCAGCCCGCTCCACTACCTCGGCGAAGATCGTGGTGGCAGGGGGCTTCGGCGTGGGTAAGACCACGTTCGTCGGTGCCGTCTCGGAGATCAACCCGCTGCGCACCGAAGCCGTGATGACGTCCGCGTCCGCGGGCATCGACGACCTGACGCACACCGGGGACAAGACCACCACGACGGTGGCGATGGACTTCGGCCGGATCACGCTGGACCAGGACCTGATCCTGTACCTCTTCGGTACGCCCGGACAGGACCGCTTCTGGTTCATGTGGGACGACCTCGTCCGCGGCGCCATCGGCGCCGTCGTCCTCGTCGACACCCGCCGCCTCGCCGACTGCTTCCCCGCCGTCGACTACTTCGAGAACAGCGGCCTTCCCTTCGTCATCGCCCTCAACGGCTTCGACGGACACCAGCCCTACACCCCCGACGAGGTCCGCGAAGCACTCCAGATCGGACCCGACACCCCGATCCTGACCACGGACGCCCGGCACCGCGCCGACGCCAAGAGTGCGCTGATCACCCTCGTCGAGCACGCGCTGATGGCACGGCTGCGCTAGTGCCGCCTGCCGTGCGACGGCACTTCGAGGACACGGCCCCGGCCCTGTCGTAGTTCTGTGACCGGCATGCCCTGGTCCCGGTGGCGCCCGCGGGTGTCACCGGGCACGAGGCCGGGGAAGAGAGGTCCGTACGACGTACTGATGCCCCGCACTCACCGGAAGACCGGGAGTGCGGGGCATCAGCGCGTCGTGGTGTCCGTCAGCACTGCCAGGAGTGCGGGGCGCGGAAGCCCGGGGTGCGCTCCAGACGGCGCCACCCGGCGGTGCTGCGGCCGCGGTGGGCGGGAGTGGCGTCGGGCTGCGCGGCGGCGCGGGCGAGCAGGACGGCGGTTATCGCGGCCAGTTCCTCGGGGGCGGCGGTGCCCTTCTCGACGCGCAGCACGGATGCTGTGGCAGTGCTCATGGGAGGTCTCTCCGTCTTCTCGACAGGTCTTCTCGGCAGGTCTTCGCGGACTCGGCGGCTTCGCGGTGTTCCCGCGACCCCGCCCGCGGACTACTGCGGGGGGTTGCCGTGCTTGCGCGACGGCAGGTCGGCGTGCTTGGTGCGGAGCATGGCGAGCGAGGCGATCAGCACCTCGCGGGTCTCGGCGGGGTCGATGACGTCGTCGACCAGGCCGCGCTCCGCCGCGTAGTACGGGTGCATCAGTTCGGCCTTGTACTCCTTGACCATGCGTGTCCGCATGGCCTCCGGGTCCGCGGCGTCGGCGATCTGCCGGCGGAAGATCACGTTGGCGGCGCCCTCCGCGCCCATCACGGCGATCTCGTTGGTCGGCCAGGCGTACGTCAGGTCGGCACCGATGGACTGGCTGTCCATCACGATGTAGGCCCCGCCGTACGCCTTGCGCAGGATCAGCGAGATCCTCGGCACGGTGGCGTTGCAGTACGCGTAGAGCAGCTTCGCGCCGTGCCGAATGATTCCACCGTGCTCCTGGTCCACGCCCGGAAGGAAGCCGGGTACGTCCAGAAGAGTGATGATGGGGATGTTGAAGGCGTCACACATCTGGACGAAACGGGCCGCCTTCTCGGACGCCTCGATGTCCAGGACACCGGCCAGGACCTGCGGCTGGTTGGCCACGATCCCGACGACCTGGCCGTCCATGCGGGCGAGGGCGCACACGATGTTGCGGGCCCAGCGCTCGTGGATCTCCAGGTAGTCGCCGTCGTCGACGAGCTCCTCGATGACCTTGTGCATGTCGTACGGACGGTTGCCGTCGGCGGGGACCAGGTCCAGCAGGACGTCGCCGCGCCGGTCGGCCGGGTCGTCACCGGCCACGGCCGGCGGGTTCTCCCGGTTGTTGGAGGGCAGCAGGCCGAGCAGGTACCGGACCTCGGCGATGCAGGTCTCCTCGTCGTCGTACGCGAAGTGGCACACGCCCGAGGTCTCGGCGTGCACGTCCGCGCCGCCGAGGCCGTTCTGGGTGATCTCCTCGCCCGTGACCGCCTTCACCACGTCCGGACCGGTGATGAACATCTGCGAGGTGTCCCGCACCATGAACACGAAGTCCGTGAGCGCCGGGGAGTAGGCGGCGCCGCCCGCGCACGGGCCGAGCATCACGCTGATCTGCGGGATGACGCCCGACGCCTTGGTGTTGCGCTGGAAGATCCCGCCGTATCCGGCGAGCGCGCTGACGCCCTCCTGGATGCGGGCGCCCGCGCCGTCGTTCAGCGACACCAGCGGGGCACCCGCCGCGATCGCCATGTCCATGATCTTGTGGATCTTGGTGGCGTGGGCCTCGCCCAGGGCGCCGCCGAAGATCCGGAAGTCGTGTGCGTAGACGAAGACCGTACGGCCGTCGACCGTCCCCCATCCGGTGATCACGCCGTCCGTGTGGGGCTTCTTCTGCTCCAGGCCGAAGCCGGTCGCCCGGTGTCGGCGCAGCTGCTCGACCTCCCGGAACGACCCCGGGTCGACCAGCAGCTCGATGCGCTCACGCGCCGTCAGCTTGCCCTTGGCGTGCTGCGCCTCGGTCGCCCGGTCACTCGGTCCGCGACGGGCCTGCTCACGCAGCGCCAGCAGCTCGGCCACTCGGCCACGGGTGTCGCTCGGCTCGCCCGGGGTTTCGTCCACAACGGTCATGCACCGACCCTACGAACCCAGGCAAGCAAATCCTGCCGTCGACTCCGTACAGTCTCCCGACCCGATTCCTGGCGGAGCCTGACAGTGCCAGGGCGCCATGCAGGCGAAGCACCAGCTTTCGCCGGTCCGGAGTTGTGCGGTTCCAACAAAGCGCACCTGTGGTCTGCCGCACACTCCTGTCAGCCTCGCGGTGTGCTCCGGTCGGGCGTTCCGCACGAGGGTACGCCCCCTCGGAGGGTCCGCGGTCCGCGGCGCCGGGGGCTCGGGACGACCGTCGGCCCCGGACAACGGCCGGGCGGGCAAAAGCTCCGGGGAGTCTCGTCGGGGGCCGGGGAAGCCGGCAGGACCGGGGAGGCCCGCCGGCTCATGGAGTCCGGCGGGCCTCCCCGGTCGCGGCGTCGCCTATCGGACGTCGCAGCGCAGGGTGCGCCCATCCGTCCCCGGCCGGACCCTCAGCACCAGGCGCCGCCCGGTGGCGAGCACCTCGATGCCCGGGTCCGCCGAGACGACCCGGTGCGCCGGCCGCTCCCAGACGACGTCCACCGGGGCGCCGCTGCGGTCGGGACCGCTGACGCACACGGTCATGGTGCGTCCGTGCTCGCGCACGAGGACGCTCGCCGGGGCGGTGACGGAGAGCGGCCCGGCCTCGCCCGGCTGCCAGAAGTTGGCGGCGGTGACGCCCAGGGAGCGCACGGAGACGGCCTGAGCGGCGGCGGTGTTGGCGTGCACGGTGACCCACCGCCGGTCGGCGGCGCGGGCGGTGACGGCGCGGCGGGAGGCGCCGGGCATCAGCAGGTACGCGTAGTCGGCGTCGACCGGGTCGGTGCCGTGGTCGAGCCACAGGGTCTGGTAGCGGCGGGTGCGGCGCTCGGTGGAGCTGGTGGTGTTGATGTCGGACCAGGCTCCGGTGCGGTCCTCGCGCAGGGTGCGCAGTCCGGTGACGCCGCCGGGGAACACCCAGCCGCCGTGCCCGTCCAGGTGGGCCCAGCGGGAGCCGGGGTCCGTGGTGAACGCGGCGGTGCCGTTCTCGCCGATCATGCGGTTGTCGACGACCGTTTCGACGGGTGTCGCGTCGGTGCTGGTGATGCCCGCGCCGAGGCAGACGACCGTGTCGTCGAGGCAGAACCACGACTTGCGGGCCTGGAGCGTCGAGCCGAGGCCCTTGAGGTGCTGGCCGACCGCCGCGAACTCGCCGTCGGTGGTGCCGCCGACCCAGGCCGTCGCGGGCTTGGCCGCGCCCCATTCGCCGCCCGCCCGGTCGGCGAGCCGCTTGGTGGACACGGTCGTGCCGGGCAGCCGGTACGGGTCGACGGTCGGCCAGAACCAGTCGGTGTACTGGTCGCCCTGCCGGTCGCCGGGCCACCAGTAGAGCATTCCTGCGCCGGTGTGCCAGCCGCGCGGGTTCTCTCCGTTGCCGCACTCGTAGTACGAGATCCGCTTGGAGGCCATGGAGAGAGCCGCGGCCCAGTGCGGACGGCGGTGCACGGCGCGGTCCATGCCGGCGAAGAGGTGGTGGCCGATCCGCTCGGGCGCGGCGCGCACGGCACTGGCCTGGACGGCGTGCAGCCGGGACAGGTCCGCGATGCCGTACTGGGGTGCGGCGAGGACGGGGCTGGTGCGGTCGCGGGCGATCCAGCCCTTGATCATGCCGTGCCAGCGGTCGCGTTCCTCCGCCGAGGCGCCCTGGGCCAGGAGCGCGATGCCGGCGATGATCCCCTGCCCGTGGAAGTGGTCGCCGCGCAGGATCTTGAGGTCGTCGCTCTTGAGCACGCCGCGGCTGATGGCCCGGCCGTTGACGCTGTCCATGACCAGGCCGTTGTAGATCAGCGGGGCGTAGGCCTTCTCGACGCTGTCGAGGATGATCTGCCGGTTCGGGTCGGTGACGGCCCAGGTGGACCCGGCGAGCAGCGCGAAGAGGCGGCCGAGCCCGTCGAGCATGACCTGGCCGTAGGTGCCGGAGTAGGCGATGGTGGTGTGCTGGATGAACGACCCGTCGGTGTACAGGCCGTCCCCCGTGGTGACGTAGGGGAAGACGGGCGAGAGCGCGTCGCGGGCCAGCTCGATCTTGGCCGGGGTCCGGCCGAGGACGCCGCGCATGACGACGGAGCGGCACAGGTCGACGCGGTTGGCGCCGGTGGAGGTGCCGTTGTAGTCGCGGAGCACGGAGTCGGGAATGAAGTGGTCGACGGCCGCGCAGGCGGCCTCGACGCGGGCGGTGCCCAGGTGCTCGTACAGGACGGCGGTGATGTCCATGAGGAGGCGCGGGCTGCCGATCTGCCATTCCCACCAGTTGCCGTACGGCTTGACGGAGGCGTGGTAGGCGGTCGCGGCGAGGTGGTCGTAGCCCCGCACGATGTCGGCGAGGAGGGCGGCGTCGCCGGTGGAGCCGGTACCGGGCTGGGCGTACGCCTGGGTCATCGTCCACAGCCTGCTGTACGCCTGGGTGATGCCGGCCGGAGGGTCGTAGGGGGCGTCGGGCCACAGCGAGCCCGGCTGCGGGTCCATCGTCGACCGAAACGTCCGCGCCCGGGTGCCGAGTGCGGTGAGGCGGGACGCGTAGGGTTCGGCGGTCGCGTCGAAGCCGGTGCCGAGCGTGATGACGGTCCACCGTCCACGCAGCTCGTCGAACTCGTCGGCGCCCACGGCGCCGCTGCCGGTCGCCGCCGTCGCGGAGGCGGACCCGGATGTGCTCGCTGCCGCGGCCGTGCCGGGGACGGCGACGGCCAGGGCGGCGCCCGCCGAGAGGGTGAGCAGGGTGCGGCGTGACCATTCGGGTGGTGTGGGCATGTGCGGCTCCGTTCTTCGCGGGGTCGTCGGGGTTTCGGGGGGTGGCGTGTGGGTGTGGGGACGGGGCGGGTGTCCATCGGCGGCGCACCCGCCCCGGGTCTCGGGAGGGGGCTCAACTTCCGCAGTGGAAGCGGGCGTCGCCCCAGTCGGCGTGGTCGTTCCCGTTGCCGTCGCCGCCGTCGTCGACGATCAGGTCGACGTACCGGGCGCCGGTGAGATCGGCGGTGAGCCGCCAGGGGCCGTCGGTGGCCTTCAGCAGCGGTGACCTGGCCTTCTCGGTGCCGTCGGTGGCGACGGCGAACCGCACGCTGCCGCGCGTGGTCTGGATGTCGTCCACGCCCACCTCGGCGGTGAAGAAGGCGCAGTTGCCGCCCAGGTAGTAGCGGATCCGCGCCGGGGCGTGGGTGCCGAGGCCCTTGGTGTAGACGGTGCCGCCGATGGTGAGCGGGGTGCCGTCGCCGACACCCTGTTCACCGTTGGAACGGTCGCGTTCGACCGGCCCCCAGCCGTTCTCGGCGGAGACCTGGTCGAGGTCGCTCGCCCAGCCGTCGGTGGTGGGCCGGGGCGGCAGGGTCCGTACGGAGGTCTGCGCGCCGAGCGCGCGCCGAGCGCCGCCGACCGTGTAGGACGCCACCGAACCCAGCTGGTACGTCTGGTACTTCGCGTCGACGGGCGGGGTGACGCGCCAGCTTCCGGTGACCTCGGCGCCCGGGGCGACCGTGTCGAAGGCGACTGCTCCGGCGGGCTCGGCCGTCCACCCCTGGGGGACGGCCAGGCTCAGCGCCACGCCGTTCGCCGCGGTGGTCTCGTGGTTGGTGAAGGCCGCCCGGACGGTGTGGGCGGTGCCCGGCTCCAGGGTGTCGGCGCCCGGGTCGACGGTGAGCGTGCCGCAGGCGGCGAGTCCGTCGGCGGGGGCCGGTCCGAGGTCGGTGACGGTGAACGCGTCGAGGACGAAGTCGGCGCCGTCGGGGGCGTCGCCACGCTTGCGCAGCCCAGTCCAGGTGTCGCCGCAGTCCGCGGTGACGGTCTCGGTGAAATGGCCGGTGGTGCGCTGCTGCCCGATGGGGGTGGCACGGGTCTCGACGGAACGTGGTGTGCCGTCGGCGGCGATCCGGTCGTAGCCGTCGACCCACTCGTACGCCCCGGCGTGACTGGACTGGTAGTCGTACTCGACCCGGTAGCGGTGGCCGTCGGTCATCGGTACGGTCCACGGCGCGGTGCGGTAGACGAGCCCGGAGTTCTCCTCGTGGGACTTGAGGGACTCCCCGCCGCCGATCACGTCGTCGACGAGCTTCCCGTTCCAGCCCGACCGGGTGTACGGGGCGTGCAGCCGGGAGATGACGGTGCGGGGGTCGGTGGAGCCGCCCGCGTCGCCCTTGAGGAAGGGGCCCCAGCCCTGGTCGACGTCCTCGAAGTCCTCGTACACGACGGTGTTCTTCCTGGTCGCCGGGGCGTTGGCGACGATGCGCACGTCGTCGACGCGCACGCGTGCCGCGGCTCCGCCGACCGCCGCGACGCGCAGGGTGGTGCGCCCGTCCGCCGGGGCGGTGAAGTTCACCTTGGCGCGCTGGACGTACGTGCCGTGCCAGTCGGAGGCGGCGACCTGGTCCTTCACGGTGGAACGTTCGACGGATACGGCCTTGCGGCTGGTCCTCCCCTTGGTGTCATCGTCCACCGAGAGGGTGGTGCGGCGGGTCTTCCCGGGCTCGACCTCGATGAGCGCGGAGGCGGTGTAGCGCCTGCCGGGCGTGAGCCCGTCGATGCGCTGCTGGATCGCCGCCGGTGAACTCCCCTCGAACCGGGCACCGTTGCGGCCCTGGCCGTCGGTGTCACGTGCGACGGTCCCGGTACGCGCCCAGGAATCGAGCCGGGCGTCGTTGAAGCCGGGGTCGCGGACCGGGGTGTCCTCGCCCCAGCGAGGGCCGGCGGCCTTCGGCGCACGGCCCGGGTAGAGGACGTACGGCTGTCCGGCCTCGGCGGTCAGCGTGATCCTCCCGTCGACGGGCCTGGCCGTGCCGGCCCTGACCCGGCCGTTGTCAGTGAGCTTGTAGACGGTGTACGGGCCGTCGGACGGCACGGCCCAACTGGTCCTTCCACCGGCCTTGTTGTAGTGGTAGAGCTTCTTTCCGCCGTCCCAGGGCAGCAGGTAGTCGGTGCCGCTTAGGACCTTGCGCCCGTGGTCGTAGAAGGTGCGCCGGCCGTCCTCGACCGTCCCGCGAAGGCCGCCGGTGAACGTGATGTCGTTCCCGTCCCAGCGCGTGATCCTCTGCTGCTGGAGGAACTTGGCGGGCAGGTCGCGCTGCCAGACGTTGGCGTAGAAGGCGTTCCAGTCGGTCTCGCCGGTCCAGCCCTCGAACTCGGCGATGGCGGTCTGGCCGAGGACCGGATCGTCGTTCCAGGTGTCCCGCTCGCCGTTGCGCATGAAGCGGATGATCTTCGAGTTGAGGCCCTTGTTGGTCGCGCCGCCGTAGTCGAGGTCGTTGGCCCAGTGCGACCAGAGGGTGCCGCGCTCGAACTTGTCGGACCACTCGCTGCCGACGTTCCACCCCTGCTTCCGCAGGATCTGGAGGGTCTTGTCCGCGATCCAGCCGTGCGTGTAGTAGACGTCGATGTAGAGGAAGCCCAGGTTGCGGTCGGTCTCGTCGCGCAGCTGCTGGAAGCGCCGGGCCAGGTCACCGCTGTTGAGGTCGCGGCGCTGGTCGATGTAGTAGCTCTGGCCGAGCCAGTTCCAGGCGGGCCTGTTCTTGTCGACGAGCTGTTCGTCGAACTCCCTGGCCTCCGGGTACGCCTCCGTGGCGTTGACGTGGACGCCGAAGGTCGCTCCCCACTTCTTCCCCTTCTTCAGAAGGGCGTTGAGATCCTTCAGGCCCCCGGCGCGCTCGTTGTAGTCGCCGCCGTAGTCGGGGTGGGCGGAGTCGTGCCCCTCGGAGGCGTACCCCTTGAGCACCGCCAACTGACCGAGTCCGTCGGTCGCGAGCGAGATCCGCTTGACGTCGTCGAGCGTGCGCAGGAAGGGGTGGGTGGCCTGGCTGGCGAAGTTGAACGGGATGTGGGTGATGACCCGGTCCGGGGTGTCCTCGCTGCCGGGCGCGGTGATGCCGATGGTCCGGAACGCGATGGCGCCGTCCTGCCAGTCGACCCTGCGGTCGCCGTTGGCGTCGGGGGTGACGACGACCTTCGCCCAGGGCAGGTCGTCGCCGCTCTCCGGCTTCGGCGCGCCCTCGCCCCGGTAGGTCCACTGACCGGACCAGACGCCGACCCGCATCCCGCCGTCGTCCCCGTCTCCGTCCTTGCGGGCCTGGTGCCAGAACCGGGCGTCGTCACCGCCGGTGGCCCCGGAGGGCTTGTCGTACGAGGAGTTGGACTCGACGGCCGCGGCGAGCGAGCCGGTGTTGACGATCGCGTACGAGGCCCCGACGGGCGCCGCGTCCGGGGCGGTGTCGGCGGTGACCGGGGCGAAGACGTCGGCGGTCCGGGTGGAATCGTTGTCGAGCCGGGTGAAGGCGGTGGCCGCGCCGGTGTCGGCGGAGCCGACGGAGACCAGGTCGTGGCCGGGTATCTCGATGGTCCCGACGCGGTGCGCGACGGTGTCGCGGACGGCCGTGATCCTGAAGGTGGTGGCACGCCCGGAGACGGAGAGCGAGGCGTCGATCTCGACCCCGGGCAGATCGGGGAAGGTCAGCGTGTAGCGCGCGGTCGTACCGGTGACACGGGGCGAGCTCTTGAGCCGTACGGGGTGCGGGGTGCCGTCGAGCGTGACGGACGTGACCGGCCGGGTGCTGCCGAGCAGCCGGGCCCCGCTGGACCTGTCGGTGTACGCCAGGACGCGCGGGAAGTCGTCGGCGACGGCGACGGACAGCTGCGCGGATGCGATGACGGCGGCGTCCGCCGGTACGTCCGCCGTCCCGGCCGCGGCAGGTGAGTCGGCGGCGAAGGCCGTGGCGGGCGAGGGGGCGGCGAAGGCCGTGGCGGGAAGAGCGGTTCCCACCAACGCCAGTACTGCGGCTGAGGCGGCGGCTGTGGCGCCCGCCGAAGTGAATCTTCGCGACATGTGCACTGCGTAGTCCCCGCGCCCGGACACCGTCAATGACCTGCGACGACTCTGCGTGCTCCAGTCCAACAACCGCGATACGTAAGTCCAAGTGACGGAACGTTACCGCTTACCGCCCGGTGCTCCCGGCGTCTTGACGCTTCGGACCGGCGCTCCTGAGCTGTGCGCGCGTCGGGTACGGCGGCGGGCGGTGAACCCGGCCGCCGGTGGCACCGTGCACCGCCCCCTCGGCCGCCTCGAACGGCCGCCGCCGAGTCCTGCTCACCATCGGAGGGCCGTGAAGTCGATCGGCCCGGGCCGCAGGGCCCCCGTGCGTTCCGCCAGCGCGCACAGCCGCCGGGACATCTCGTCGGCGTCCAGCCGCTGCCGGCCGCCGTGGCCCGGCAGCACCCACTCGAACCGCAGATGCCCGGCCGTCCGGGCCAGGGAGGCGGCCAGCGCCTCGATGGAGTACCAGGTCACGCTCTCCGCGACTTCGAGATCACCGGTCGTACGCGACCAGTAGAAGCTGTCGCCGCTGAAGCAGTACCGGTCGTCCGCGAGGTAGAGCACACTGCCCCGGGTGTGGCCGGGGAGCGGATGGGCGGTGACGCCCTCGCCGATCTCGACGGGATCGAGCCCCCGGATCACCTGGTCCGCGTCCGGCACCGCGTCGAGGTCGCCCTCGTGGATCCACAGCCGGGCCCCGAAGTGATCGGCATAGCGCCGCCCGTGCGCGACGTGGTCGCGATGGGTGAGCAGCACGTCGGTGACGGGGCCCGATGCCGCGTACCGCTCCGCGAGTCCGGGGCTCCAGCGCGGGGTGTCGATCATCATGACCGTGCCGGAGGGCCGAAGGAGGAGGTAGGAGTTCGCACCGGCGGTGTGCCGGGAGTTGTGCCCGCACACCAGTACGCCGTCGTCCAGCGCCATCGGGAACGGGTCGAGCCCCGGGTCGATCCGCCCCGACGCGGGACGGATCGAGCGGGTGTGGCAGGCGAAGACGGCGGCATGTAAGCGCCGCGCCTCCGCCTCGTCGCCCGGCTGCCGCAGGATCCGCGACGTCCTGTCCTCCTCGACGATCAGGTCGGGCGCGAATTGCCGGGCGACGTCGCAGTTGGTGCACCGGGCGTCCACGTACCAGTCGTTCACAGCTGGGTTCCTTCCACCGTCACGGAGAGCGACCCGGTCGAGGGCCGCGCTTCAGGGATATCCGACGCCGGGCCGGAAGCGGTAGAACCCGTCACTCTGGTGTTTCCGGTGCTGTGCCCCTCTCAGGGCAGGTCGATCAGAACAACGCCACCGTCTGAACAACTGCCCACCCTCGGCCCGCGCTTCGTGCCGAGGCATCGGCGCGGGCCCTACGATGCACACATGTCTGTGCGCTCGGCCTTCTCCAGCCGGCCGGTGCACCAGTAGGCGAACCTCACCGGCTTGGCATCACCATCGAGGCGCCAGGTCGACATCGTCCACCCGACAGTCGGACCGGACCGCGCCGTCGCCTTCCCATCGCCGGCGGCCTTCCACGTTCGAGGCGGTGACCGCAGGCATAGCGCCAGAGGCCACCGCCCCGTCTTCTTACGATGCTTCACCCATGGAAGTGACGCAGCCGGTCAGAAGAGGCCCCACTCGGTGGACTCAACGGCTCCCGACGTGCGGCATTTTCCCAGTCGTCCCCGTCCGCCTCCGGCTTCGCAACCGACACCGATGGCCGGTACCCCATTGCCACTTGCCACAGGTCCGCTTCTTCCCGTCCCGCTCCCGCCACGCGGTCAGGGACGCCAGTCGAAGGGGAAGTGCTTGCTGGATCCCCCGCGGTATTCATGGGAGAAGTCGAATCCCTCCGCGTGGTCGCTCTCGACCACGCCCCACGTGGCGATCTGACCGGGGCCGACCTCGGCGCCCGGGGCATTGATCAGCTGGACGCGACGGGAGGGGTCGGCGGTGGGTCCCGTGAGGGCGGTCGCGCCGACGGAGACCGCGTCGGCGACACGGGCCCGCCAGTACGAGAGATCCTCGGCGGCGTCGAAGTGGACCGGCGCGTACCGTACCTCGCGCAGCTCACTGATCAGCGAGCCGAACTGGCCCGGCCAGCCGCCGACGTGACCGGCGAATATCTGCTCCAGCGCGTCACGCTGGGCCTGGTCGCCCTTGGCGTCGATGTAGAGCATCACCTTCATCGTGGCGTCCGGGTCACCGACCCACATGTTCCCGGCGAACTCTCCCAGTGCCACGACGCCCAGGCCGTCGAGGCGCACATCCCCGAAGTGCCCTTCGTGAATCTGCCAGACGAGCGTGAAGAGGCAGTCCCCGTGGGTCGGCGTCTGGGCGAACGTGCAGGGGCAGGGCAGCGCACAGCTGCACACATCGAACCACTCACCCCTGAGGTGCCAGTCGGGCAGCGTGCCGTCATTCGTGCCCGCTCGGACGACAGTGGGGCCGCTTTGCGTTGCGGCGGAAGTAGTGCACATGGTTGTCTCCTCCCAGATCGCCGGTACCCCTAGGGGGTATGCAATGAAAGACTAGGACTCGAAGCGTCCGCACGTCAACTACCCCTAGGGGGTATCTGAGTTGGTCGATTCGCCCTCGGACGGGCCGGACGCGTTCCCGGGCTGCGGGGGATGAGGTCGCCCGGCCCGGGCGCGATGTCGGTCGGGACGCGTACGACGACGCGCGGCCCGGCGACCGGGCGGAGCTTCGCACGTGGCACGGCGACGTGGTGCGCGTGACGGTGCGCGGCCACACCGCGACCTACGATCCCCCGTCCACGAACTCCATGGATGTGTGGCCGCTCGCCGCCTGGCTGCTTTCCGACACAGCAGGCCCGCGCATGCGGAACGAGGGCCCGGGCTTGACCGCGCCCATCGGCCACCGCGACAGTGGTGCGCACCTGCGGGCGCCGCCGGCCCCCCACCCCGTACGACCGGCTTCGCGCGCACCCCCACACGTCTCGGGAGTCCTCTCGTGATCTCACGCAGAACGTTCCTGACCTACGGCGCCGCCGCCTCCGCGACTGCTCTCACCTCTCCCCTCTGGACCGACGCACTGGGGTCGAGTGCCCTCGCCGCGGCCCCGGCGACCTGTGAACTCGCCCTGGAGAACCGGTCGTTGCCGGGCACGGTCAACGCCTACGTCACCGGGCACGAACAGGGCACCGGCAGCTGGGTGCTGCTGCGGGCCGACGGCAGTGTCCACCGGCCCGACTCCCCCGCCGCGCCGCAGACGCCGTTGCCCGTCGACTGCGCGATCCCGTTGAACGCGGCGGGCGGGGCGCCCGTCGTGCTGACGCTGCCGCAGATGTACGGCTCGCGCGTCTACTTCGTGCGGGACGACACCCTGGATTTCTTCCTCAACCCCGGCCCGGCCCTGGTCGAACCGGCGTTCGCGACGCCCACCGACCCCAACTACGGGCGCACCTGGTCGTTCTGCGAATTCACCTTCGACCCGCAGCAGTTGTACGCGAACATCAGCTACGTCGACCTGGTCACCGCGCTGCCGATCGGCCTGACCCTGGAGGGCGACGCCACCCACACCGTGGCCCCGCTCCCGGACGGTGCGGTCGGGCGGATCGCGGACGGGCTCACCGCCCAGGCCGCCGTCGACGGGCAGCCCTGGGACAAGCTGGTGATCCGGGGTGCGGACGGCGGGGTGCTGCGGGTGATCTCGCCGCAGAACCTCATGGCCCCGTTCTTCGACCGCCCGGACGAGATGCCGTTCCGGGACGCGTTCACTGCGTACATCGACCAGGTCTGGGAGAAGTACCGCTCCACCGATCTGCGGATCGACCTCCAGGGCGGCCGGGGCGTCCGGACCGGTCGGGTCACCGGTGACGTGCTGACGTTCGACGGCGGGCACGCCTTCAGCAAACCGGTCTCCAGGGACGTCTTCACCTGCGACCACGGGCCGTTCGCCAACGACCCGGGCGCCCCGGACGACAAGAAGGCGCTGCTGGCCCGGCTCGCGGCCGGGTTCAACCGTTCCCTCATGCTCACCCATCCCGACCAGCCCAACGGCATTCCCGCGGCGGACTGCTACCGGGGCCCCGTCACCAACCACTGGGCGCGCGTCGTCCACGCCAACAGTCCGATCGGCTACGCCTTCCCGTACGACGACGTGCGCCCCGACGGCGAGCCCGATGTCTCGGGCGCCGCCAACGACGCCAATCCGCGCCGCTTCACGGTGAGCGTGGGGGCCTGAGACGCCCAGCCCCTCGACCGGAGCGCCGCCGTCAGGTGCTCGTGAGGACGACGAGTTGCCGGGTCGCCCGCGTCATCGCCACATAGCGGTCCACCGCTCCTTCGACGCCCTCGCCGAACGCATCCGGGTCGACGAGAACGACCAGGTCGAACTCCAGCCCCTTCGACAGCTCCGGGGTCAGCGACCGGACGCGGGGCATCGGCCGGAAGGCGGGATCGCCGATGACGCAGGCGGTCCCGTCGGCGTGTTCCGCGAGCCAGGTGTCGAGGATGGTGTGCAGGTCCGAGACCGGTCCGTGGACGACGGGGACGCCACCGCTGCGGATGGAGGTCGGCACGTTGGCGTCGGGGAGCGCGGCCCGGACGACCGGCTCGGCCTCCGCCATGATCTCCTCGGGTGTGCGGTAGTTGATGCTCAGGGAGGCCAGGCCGATCCGGTCGAAACCGACGCGCTCCAGCCGTTCCCGCCACGATTCCGTGAACCCGTGCCTGGCCTGGGCGCGGTCCCCGACGACGGTGAAGCTCCGGGACGGGCAGCGCAGCAGCAGCATCTGCCACTCCGCGTCGGTCAGTTCCTGCGCCTCGTCCACGACGACATGCGCGAACGGACCGGCCAGCAGGTCGGGTTCGATGCCGGACGGGACGGTCCCGCCGGCCAGTGCGTCCTTCATGTCCTGGCCATGCAGCATCGTCACCGCGCCCTCGCCGTCGTCGTCGGCCTGGAGGATGGTGTCGATCACCCTGGCCATGTGCTCGCGTTCGGCGGCGAGAGCGGCTTCGCGCCGTTGCCTGCGCCGCGACGCCTCCGGGTCGCCGAGCCGCTGCCGCGCCGCGTCCAGGAACGGCAGGTCGGACACCGTCCAGGCCGCGGCGTCCGTACGCCGCAACAGCCGGACCTCGTCCGGGGCGAGCCAGGGGGCGCACATCCTCAGGTAGGCGGGTACGGACCACAGGTCCGCGACGAGGTCGGCCGCTTCGAGCAGCGGCCACGCGCGGTCGAAGGCCGTGAGCAGCTCCCTGTTCCGCAGCAGCGAGGTGCGGAGCAGCTGCTCCGGGGCGTCGCCACCGTGCTTGTCCACCAGGATCGTGAGCAGTTCCTCCCAGACCTGGTCGCGCGCCTCGTTGTGCGCGGTACCGGGTTCCGCCGCTTCGAACGCCGCGGCCCAGTCGGCCGCGGTCAGCGGGATGTCGGACCAGTGGGTGGTGACCGTCATCGCCTCGGTGGGCGGCTCCTCGTAGAACCGGACGGCCGTCTCGATCGCCCTCACCAGG
This sequence comes from Streptomyces sp. NPDC001750, assembly GCF_042892615.1. Taxonomy (NCBI): domain Bacteria; kingdom Bacillati; phylum Actinomycetota; class Actinomycetes; order Kitasatosporales; family Streptomycetaceae; genus Streptomyces; species Streptomyces sp. NPDC001750. Next base: position 194,724 of record NZ_JBIAUE010000002.1, read on the forward strand.
TCCGCGGACGACTTCAGGCGGGCCACCTCCGGGTCGGTCTCGGGCCGCGCCCCGGCCCCCTCGGCGACCAGGTCCCGCAGGGTGCACGTCTGCACGCCCTCCTCGCCGAGACTGGGCAGGACGTCGGCGACGTAGCCCAGGTACGGCTGGTGCGGGCCGACGAACAGCACGCCGCCCCGGCGATGACCGACCCGCGGGTCGGAGTGGAGGAGGTAGGCGGAGCGGTGCAGGGCGACGACGGTCTTCCCCGTGCCCGGACCGCCGTCGACGACGAGGGCCCCGCGCGATCCCGCGCGGATGATGGCGTCCTGGTCGGCCTGGATGGTGCCGAGCACGTCCCGCATCCGCTCCGACCGGTTGGCGCCGAGGCCGGCGATGAACGCGGACTGGTCGTCGAGCGCGGCGTGACCGACGTACCCGTCCGGGGTGAACACCTCGTCCCAGTAGTCGCTGATCCGGCCGCCGGTCCAGCGGTACCGGCGGCGGCTCGCCAGTCCCATCGGATTGCCGTGGGTGGCGCCGAAGAACGGTTCGGCCGCCAGGGAACGCCAGTCGACCAGCAACCTGCGCCCCGAGTCGTCCGCCAGGCCGAGCCGTCCGACGTACACGGGCTCGGCACCGTCCGCGCCGACCATGCGGCCGAGGCACAGGTCCAGGCCGAAGCGGCGCAGGGTGCGCAGGCGGGCGGTCAGCCGGTGGATCTCCGCGTCACGGTCCATCGCCTGCCGTCCCGGACCACCGGGCGCCCTGCGCTCGGCGTCGAGGCGAGCGGACAGCTCGGCGATCAGTTCGTCCAGGCATTGCGCGATGGCCGCGAAGTGCCGCTCGTCGTCGGATACCAGCGCCGGATCGGCCTTGGCGGCGAGGCGGTCGGGAAGGTCGAAAGCGCTGGTGGTCAGGGGGTTCACTGCATCAACTCCGATGTGGGCCGTCGGCGGCACGGTTTCGTCGTACGGCCGCCTGAGGCCGTTGGTCGGTCGTGGGCATTTGGTCGGTCGCGGCCGTTGGTCGTCGCGGGCATTGGTCGGTCGCGGCCGTTGGTCGGTCGCATGGCCGATGGGGCCATCGCTCCGCCGTACGGCCGCTCGCGGTCAGGGCGCGCGGCGGGGGCGCGGCGAAGTGCGCGCGCAAGATCTGCGGACCGGCGTGACGGACCCGGTGGTTGTCGCCGATCGCGGTCGTCGGTCCCGGCTCCGGCTGTCGGTCACGGTGGTCGGTTCGGGTTGTCGGCCACGGTCGTCGGTCACGGTCCCGGTCGTCGGTCCCGGCTCCGGTTGTCGGTCACGGTCGTCGGTCCCGGTCCCGGTCCCGGCTCCGGTTGTCGGCCACGGTCGTCGGTTCCGGCTGTCGGTCGCGGTTCCGGTGGTCGGACGCGGTCGCGCTCGTCGGTCACGCGGAGGCGGGCGGCCTCTCCCGGACCGCCAGGTCGAACAGCAGCCGCGCCGCCACCGCCGCCCCGTCGGTGCGAACCGTGCCGGCCACCGCCTTCGCCCGCGCCCGGGTCTCCGGGGTCAGGACGGTCCCGAGCGCGGCGGACAGGGACTCGGTGGTCGGGGCCGGGCCGTCGTGTGCCGCGCCGATGCCCAGCTCCGCCACCCGGTCGGCGAAGTACGGCTGGTCGGCGCCCTGCGGTACGACGACCTGGGGCGCCCCGACCCAGGTGGCCGTGGTCGTGGTGCCCGCGCCGCCGTGGTGCACGACGGCGGCCACCCGGGCGAACAGCGCCTGGTGGTTGGCCTCGCCGACGGCGAAACAGTCGTCCCGGTCGTCGGACGGGACCAGGTCGGCCCAGCCCCGGGAGACGATGACGCGGCGGCCCCGCGCGCGAACCGCCTCGACGGCCGCGCGGGCGATGTCCTTCATGCCGGGCATGGAAATGCTGCCGAACCCCACGTACACCGGAGGCTCCCCCGCGTCCAGGAACTCCACCAGCTCGCCCGGGAGCGGGCGCTCGTCCGGGAGCAGCCAGGCACCCGTCTGCACGACGTCGAGGTCCGACGGCTCCGGCCACGGGGCCAGGACCGGGTCCGTCGCCAGCCACGGGCGGCGCGTGAAGACATGGCCGCGGACGTCGGCCACCGTCGGCAGGCCGATCGACGCCCGGTGGGAGTTGACCGCCGGGCCGAACAGGTCGTTCGCGTCCCGGGCATCCCGCTCCCACAACTCACGGTTGTCGGTCACGTCCGGTGGCAGCGGCCTGCCGGGGCGAGGGATCGGCGGGTGGTGCGGCGACGGCAGACTGACCGGCTGGTGACTGGCGTACACGTAGGGGATGCCCCGTTTCTCGGCCACCGCCCGCATACCGGCCGCTGCCGGGAGGATCCCGGTCGCCAGCACCACATCGCATCCCTCGGCCGCCGCTCCGGCCCGGTCCAGGTACGCGGCCATCAGCTCGGCCGCACGCCGGGGCACATCCGCCGGTGACGGGGGCGGCGTCCCGGTCATCATGGCGCGCACCGACCAGCCGACCGGCACCATCTCCACACCGACCCCGGCCAGCCGCTGCGCGAACTCCTCGTCCGGCGGCGCGCACACCCGCACCTGCGCACCCAGTTCCCGCAGCCGCACCGTCAGCCCCAGCAGCGGCTCGACGCCCCCGCGCGAGTCGAAGGCCGACAACAACACACGCACACGCATTCCGTGCTCCCATTTCCGCAGAACCCGACCCAGGGCGGAGATTCTGCGGCACGATGGGGGCCTTGCCGCAAGGCCCCCGGTGCGCTATACGTTGAAAGTGGCAAGGAGCGGGTGTCTCCCCCTTGACCATCCACCGCACGGACGCCGACCTCCCTTCCGGGCCTGAGGCTCCGTTCAACTCCCCTCAAACGCCGAAGCGTTGGATCAGTGTCCGCATCGTCTCGAATGCGGGCTTCGGGGCGTAGTCGTCGCTGGTGAGCCCGAAGCGGTGGAAGAGCCCAGGGTTCGTACTGTCGGCATCGCGCAGTGCGAAGTGGGTGTAGCCGCTCAGGTGGAGTTCCTTCGCGTGCGCGGCGACGACGCGGACGACGGTGTCGACGACCTCGGCCTGACGCCGCGGGGAGCGTTCCGGTCCGGTGGGCCAGCCGTGCTCGGTGATGTGCAGCGGCAGGTGTCCCAGGCCCGCCGGTGCCAGCACCGCGTCACGGTGGTGGCGCAGCAGCCCTTCGACGGAGGCAGCCAGATCGGCGGCGGGCACGGGACGGAACACGTCCGGGAAGAAGTCCAGCCCCACGTAGTCGAGTTCGGCGATGAACTCGGCTCCTCCGAGAGCGGTGAGGTCGGTGACGAAGGAGGCACCGGGCCCGAAGAGCGGCGTGGTGTTGAAGCCGACCCGCAGATGCGTGTGTCCGAGTTCGCGCGCCCGCGCCTTGGCGGCGGACACGCCCCGGACGATCGCCTCGCGCACGCCCGGGTAGTAGCCGTCGAGCACGGGGTTCGACGTGACGTTCGGCTCCTCCGCCACTTGCAGTGTGTCGGTCGACGCCCCGTATTCGGTGACGAGTTCGCGCAGGAAGGCGCAGTATCCGTCTGCGTCGGCGCCTGTCGGGCGGTATTGGGCCACCAGGTCCAGGCGGCGGCCCCGGACGGCGTAGCGGGTCGCGTCGGCGGGCGTCTCGATGGGGTGCGGCCCGTCGCCGAGGTGGGTGTCGCTCCTGAAACTCGTGTAGGCGCGCACCAGGAACGGGCGCCCGGCCGGGCCCTGGAGTCGGTCGAGGGCGTGGGAGATGCGGGCAAGGTCGTCGGGCGGGCCGACGGCCAGCCCTCCGCTGTCGTCACCGGCGACCGAGCCCGGGTAGATCCCGAAGACCAGTCCTTCGGGATCGGTCGGACGGAGCCCCTCACGGGCCTTTGGGAGCAGCCCTTCGCGGGCGTTCCGGGGCAGCTCCTCCTGAGTGTCCGGCGTCATGCGTCCTCCCCCGCTTCACTTTCCCGGTCCCGCTCCTGCCCGGCCGCGGGCCGCGCGGCCGGGGCTCCGGGCCAGGCCAGTTTCCCGGTCCGGATGTCGTCGACGACCGTGTCGATCCAGGCCAGTTCGGCGCGTGCCAGACTCGACGCGTACTCCGCCTCGATGACGTGCAGCCGGGGCACACCGGCCGTCAGCGCTTCCGCGAGGCGTTCCTCGTCCGCCGCCGTACGTCGCCCGAGGCGCCGGGCCCGTTCGGTGAGGGCCTCGACGGCCCCCTCCGGCCCGAGTGCTCCGAGGTAGCTGACGGCGCCCAGGAACTGCGAGAACTCCCTTTCCGGCGTACGGATCTGCTCGTCCAGCCGCCGTACGAGTTCGTCGCGCCCCGCGCCCGTGAGGGCGTACACGGTCCGCTCGGGGCGATTGCCCGAGCGCTGTCGGCCCTGAGCCGTCACCCATCCCGCGTCCGTCAGGGCGGCGACGATGTTGTAGAGCGTGCCGCGCGTGATCGCGGCCGCGTGGTTGTCGCTGCGTCTTCGCAGCTCGGAGAGCATCTGATACGGGTGCGAGTCCTGCTCCAGGAGCAGGCCCAGCACGGCGAGCACGATCGGGTTGTCGAGTGCGCGACGAGGCATGGTCGAAATCTATCAGTCCAAATAGACTATTGAGCGACGCCCTAAAAATCGGCCAACTCACGTGAGCGGCGGGAGTGATAAAGAGTCTGGGCATGGAGTTCTTCTGCTACCACCGCGACCGACCCGGCTCCACCGCGCTCCGATACGCACTGCTGGAGGAGCACTTGCGCTACATGGACCGGTACGAGAAGGAGATGACCGCCCGCGGCCCCACGCTCGCGGACGACGGCGTCACCCCCACGGGGAGCGTGCACATCGTCGACCTGGCGGATCCCGCCGCCGCGCGGACGTTCGCCTTCGACGAGCCCGGCTACCAGGCCGGCGCGTACCGGGACGTGATGCTGCGCCGATGGCGCAATGAACTCGGGCGCAGCATGTGGGACTTCTCCGGCGGCCGCGCCGGAGGCCGCCGGTTCCTGGTGCTCGGCCTCGGCGCGGAGCCGGGCACCGGCCCCGACACGCCCACGGGCCGGGACGAGTTGATCGCGTACGGCCCGCTGCTGTCCGACGACGGCGCCACCTGGCTCGGTACGGCGGCACTGGTCCGGGCGCCGGACCCGGACACGGCCCGCGCCGCGCTGAGCCCGGGGCTGTACGCCGATGTCGAGGTCCACAACTGGCGTTTCGGCGGGCGGCCCGTCACGGGCTGAGAGGGCCCCAGGGTCTCCCGCCCCCTCCGATACTCCGAACCCCGGGATCCTGAAATGCCCGGAGCCCCAGACTCCCGGGTTCTCGGGATCCCGGGGTTCCGGGGTTCCGGGGTTTCCGGGACTTCACCTCTCCGCAAACGTCCGCCACTCCACAAACCGGTGTCGCTCCACAAACGGGTGTCGGCCCCCGACCGGTCGCCGGGGGCCGACATCACGCGCGTGCCGCGCACGGCATACTGCGCCGCGCCTGTGCGGTTCGCATGCGGTGGTGCGATGTGCGGCGTACGGTCAGCAGCCGCCGCAGTTGTAGTACGTGACGTCCCAGTGGTTGCCCTCGTCGGCGTAGACGTTGCCGGAGCCGGCCTGGTACTGCGGGGCGCCGTCACCGCGCACCCCGATGTAGGTGAAGGTGTTCTTGACGTAGTTCGTCAGGCAGGTCGACTTGGCGAAGTCGAGCTTGTAGCCGTTCCAGTGCGAGTAGGTGCCACTGGCGTGCCCGGTCTCGGTGCCGCCGGTGATGTTCAGCGCGCAACCCGTGGCGCTCTTGAGGGTCTGAGCGCCCTGGGCGGTGGGCAGGTTGAGCTGGTCGAACGAGGTGCAGGTCGAGACGTTGCGATCGGAGCAGCCTCCGGAGGACGACCACGTGATCCCGGATGAGCTGAACCGGGCGGTGGCCTGGGAGTGGGTGAGCTTGGTGACGGCGTGTGCCTCGGTGGCACCGCCGCCGAGGACACCGATGCCGGGCGCGAAGAGGACACCCAGGACGAGGGCGAAGGCGGTCAGGACGGGGCGCAGTGTCATACGGGACACCATGGGGGGACTCCTCCTGGTCATGACAAACAAGGGCCAGGGAGATGGTGCCCGACTTCTACGCGCGTCGCCAGAGGGTTGCGGGATCGAGTGGACCGCATCGCCGGCTTCGGCACCCGCACCCGCACGAGACCACATGTTGAAACTTGAACAAGGCAGCTGCTACAGTCATTCTCGTTGAAGGTTAAACAACACCTCGAACGCCGCTCGCTCAGTCCCCCGAGGAGAAGTCATGGCCCTGTTCAGCCGCAAGAAGAACGACACCCTGCCCGCCACCGCCGTCGCCGCCCCCGACGTGGACCCGGCCCTGGCCGCCCTCACCGGCGAGTACACGATCGACCCGGCCCACAGCAGCATCGGCTTCACCGTGCGGCACGCCATGGTCACCAATGTGCGCGGCGCCTTCGGCGAGTACGAGGGCAAGCTGGACCTCAACGGTCACAACCCGGCCCACTCCAGCGCCTCGATCGACGTCAAGATCGCCAGCATTGACACCGGCATCGCCGACCGCGACGGCCACCTGGTGAGCGGCGACTTCTTCGACGCCGAGAAGTTCCCGGTCATGACGTTCCGCTCCACGCACGCCGAGCAGCTGGGCGGCGACAAGTACCGCATCGCCGGCGACCTCACGATCAAGGACGTCACGCGTCCGCTCGCCATCGACCTGGAGTTCAACGGCTCCGCCACCGACGTCTACGGCAACGAGCGCGTCGGCTTCGAGGGCAGCGCGGACATCCTGCGCTCCGACTGGGGCCTGACCTGGAACGCGGCGCTGGAGACCGGCGGCGTGATGGTCAGCGACAAGGTCAAGCTGAACTTCGACATCTCCGCGATCAAGGCCACCCCCCAGGCCTGACGCCCTGCCGCGTCCCCCTCCCCCTCGTGCTCCCCGCCCCCGGTCGGTCCGGGCCGGAGCACGACCACGAGCGCGCCCGTCTTCCCCCTACTCCCCCGCCAGGGCCGGAAGGCGGGCGCTCGGCATACGTGGTGCCGGACCGGTCACCGGTGGCCCGGCTCGTCGTCGCCGCCCCGCCGCCCCCCGTCCGCGCCGTTCGGGGCGCTCCCGCCGTCGGGGGCGGTCCCGCCTTCCCCACCAGCCCCGTCGTTCTCTCCGTTCCCGACACCGGTGTCCATGTCGAGTCCGTCGAGGTCGAGGTCGTCGAGGTCGAGGCCGGTGACCGTGTGGTCCTCGGACTGCTCCCCGACCGTCTGCTCCGACCAGATCACCTTGCCCGTCTCGGTGTAGCGCGTGCCCCAGCGTTCGGCGATCTGGGCGACGAGGAACAGGCCCCGGCCGCCCTCGTCCGTCGTCGCCGCGTAGCGCAGATGCGGCGAGGTGTTGCTGGTGTCGGACACCTCGCAGGTCAGGCTGCGGTCGTACAGCAGACGGACCTCGATCGGTCCGGTGCCGTAACGCACCGCGTTGGTGACGAGTTCGCTCAGGATCAGCTCGGTGGTGAACGCCTCCTCGTCCAGGCCCCGGTCGGCGAGCCATTCGGCGACGTTCCTGCGGACCCCGGCCACGGCCGCCGGATCGGTGGCCACGTCCCACTGCGCGACCTGGTCGGGATCGAGGATGCGGGTTCGGGCCACGAGCAACGCGACGTCGTCGATCGGCGGGTCGGGCAGCATCGCTTCGAGCACGTCGTCGCAGGTCTCCTCCGGCGTGCGGTCGCGGTCGGCGAGCGCGTCGTGCAGCAGCTCCAGCCCGGCGTCGATGTCCCGGTCGCGGCGCTCGACGAGACCGTCGGTGAAGAGGACCAGCCGACTGCCCTCGGGCACGTGGAACTCGGTCGCCTCGAACGGCATCCCTCCGATGCCGAGGGGCAGACCGGCCGGGCCCTCGGGGAACTCGACGGTGCCGTCGGGCAGGACCAGCGCGGGGCCGGGGTGGCCGGCGCGGGCCACCGAGCAGTTCCCCGACACGGCGTCGTAGATCGCGTACAGGCAGGTCGCGCCGCTGATCTCGGCGCTGGAGTCGTCGGCCGCCTCGGCCAGGTCCATCCGGCTGACGACCTCGTCCAGGTGTCCGAGGAGTTCGTCGGGGGCCAGGTCCAGGGCGGAGAAGTTGTGGATGCTGGTCCGCAACCGCCCCATGGTGGCGGCGGCGTGCAGACCGTGTCCGACCACGTCGCCGACGACCAGCGCGACCCGGGCTCCGGGCAGCGGGATCACGTCGAACCAGTCGCCGCCCACCTCGGCCCGCGCCGGCAGATAGCGGTGGGCGATCTCCAGGGCGTTCTGCTCGGGCAGGTCGCGGGGCAGCAGACTGCGCTGCAGCGCCACCGCCATCTCGTGCTCACGGGTGTACCGGCGGGCGTTGTCCACGTTGACCGCCGCCCGGGCGACCAGTTCCTCGGCGAAGGACTGGTCGTCGTCGTCGAACGGTTCGGCTCCGCTGAACCGCCAGAAGTTCGCCAGCCCCAGGATGACGCCGCGCGCGTGCAGCGGAACGGAGAGCACCGCCCGGAAGCCGAACCGACGAAGGTTCTCACCCCGCTCGGGATTCCAGTTCCGCCACCCCAGCCGGGCGATCACATCGGGCCCCAGCCCGCTCTCCGCGATGTCGATGCGCATGGCCGCGGTCCTGCTGGGCAGCAGGCCGACCTGTCGGCCGACCGGGTACAGGGGCTGGCGCGGATCCGTGGACGCGATGGCGGTACGGCGCATGTCCAGCGGGACCGCGGCACCGAAGGCGGGCTCCTCCCCGGGCGGTGTGGGATCGGCGAGGTCGACGGTGGTGACGTCGGCGAATCCGGGGGTCGCGACATCGGCCAGCTCCTGGGCCGTCCGGGTGACGTCGAGGGTGGTGCCGATCCGGGCACCGGCCTCGTAGAGCAGCATCAGCCGCTCCCTGACCAGGGCCGCGCGGCCGGTGACGGCGCTCAGCTCCGTGGTGTCGCGCAGTGTCACCACGGAGCCGACGGGGCCGCCGTGCTCGTCGGTGTGGCGCACGTTGACGGCCAGCAGCCGGTTGCCGCTGCGCAGCACCTGGTCCGTCACGATCTCACCGCCGGTGAGCAGCGCGGCGGCGTCCGCGTCCAGCCCCAGGTCCGTCACCGCCCTGCCCTCCGCGTCCGGAGGCAGGTGGAGGAGCCTGCGCGCCTCGTCGTTCGACAGAGTGAGCCGCTGGTCGGCGTCGACGATCAGGACGCCTTCGCGTACGGCGTGCAGCACCGCGTCGTGGTGTTCGTACATACGGGTCATCTCGGCGGGCCCGAGTCCGTGTGTCTGCCGACGCAGCCGTCTGCTCAGGAGCACGGCGCCACATGCGGTGATCGCGAAGGCGGCCACCGCGGTGGCGATGCTGAACGAGATGGACCGGTCGGCCACTCTGGTCACGGCCTTGTCGGTGATTGCCACGGACACCAGACCGGCGATGGATCCGTCGGACCGGGTGACAGGCACCACCGAGTTGACCACGGGCCCCAGGCTGCTCGTGAAGCTCTGGGTGAAGCTCCGGCCGGTCAGCGCCTGCTTGTACGGGCCGCGGAGCGGCTTGCCGATCAACGCGGGGTCGGGGTGGGTGTAGCGGATGCCCTGGGGGCCGGCCACGACGACGGACGCGACGTGGGCGCGCTCGCGGACCTCCTCCGCGCGTGGCTGCAGGATCGCCGTGGGGTTCTTGCTGTCCAGTGCCGCCACGGTGCCTGGCGAGTGGGCGAATGTCTCGGCCACGCTCAGTGTGCGCATCCGCGCCTCCTGCAGGCTGTCACGGCGCCCCTGCAGCACCAGCGCGATCGCGCCGCCGGCGATGAGCAGGAGCACCAGCGCGAGCGTGAAGCAGAAGACCTGGCCGGCCACGGAGCGCAGGCTGAACAGGGAGCGCAGATCACGGCCCAGGGAGCGGTGTGTCATGTCTCGGCCGGGCGGCGCTGGGGTGGCTTGGCCCGAACGCCCCCCATCGTGCCGATGTGATCGCCGCACGGAGTGTCGCAGCCTCGCCCAAAATCGGCCGATACCAGACATAACCTAAGGTCTAGCATGAATCGCTCGTGCCCGAGAAGTAGCCGTCCGGCGGCTCAGAACCCGCCGCCGTCGAAGCCACCGCCTCCCCCGAAATCGCCTCCCCCGCCGAAGTCCCCGCCGCCGAAGCCTCCGCCGTCGAACCCGGACGGGTCGAAGTCGGAGCCGGAGAAGTCCCCGCCGCCCCAGCCGCCGAAGTCGTCACCGCCGTACTCCGCGGCGTACGCCGGACTCGCCAGCATGGAGCCGAGCACGGTGCCGACCAGCAGGCCGGGGAGCAGTCCGCCGCCGAAGTAGCCGCCCGCCCAGGGGCCGTAGGCGGGGCCCGCCTCCCAGTACGGGCGGCGGCGGCCGTCGTCCGTCTCGACGGTGCGGCTCAGCGGCTCCTCGCCCGCGCGCAACCGGGCCTCGTCCGCCGCGCAGACCGGGACCTCGCGGGCCGTCCCCCCGGAGGGGGACCACCGGACGTCGGTGACCGAGGGTCCGTGGCGCGGGTCGAAGAAGCACGGCGGGCGCCGGACCGGCGGTTCGCGACCGGTGCGACGGGCCTCCAGCACGGCGAGGGAGAAGCGTCCGTCCTCCAGCGCCCGCGTCACCGCGCGTACGTCGGAGGGGTGGCGGGACCGGGCCATGAGGGTCTTCGCGGTCTCGTAGGAGTCGAGGGCCCGTTCGTAGTCCGCGCGCATGGCGTCGTCGGCACCTGGCTCGGCGGGGTGGAAGTCGAGGCGTTCCAGGGTCTCGCCGTACGCGGTGATGTCCTCGTCGACGACCACCCGGAGCTTGTCGAGGGCGGCCCGTTCCTCCTCCGCCCTGCGACTGCGGCCCCGCCGGGCGACCAGGTAGGCCGTGCCGCCGCCCAGCACCAGGATCGCGCCGAGCGCGATCAGTCCGGTGGCGGGGGTCCCGCCCCGCCCGGTGGAGCCGCCCCAGGAGGCGGGGGCGCTGCCCCTGGCCTGCTCGACGGCCCGGTCGACGAAGGCGTTCAGCTGGGTCGCGGCGTCGGTGTCCGTCCCGGGCGTCTTCACGGCGGCGGTGAGATTCCGGACCGCCTGTGTGGGCATGACCTGCGGGTCGGCGCCCGCGGAGAACCCGTCGCCGAGGCGGACCGCGTAGACACCGGTGATGCCGGTGTCGGTGCGCAGGGTGGGCAGCACGGTCTGTTCCGGGAAGGCCGCGGTACGCGGCAGGACCGCCACGAACACGGGTTTGTCGGCGTCCTTGATCTTCCGCGCCAGGGCCGCCGCCTGGCTCGCGGAGAGCTGATCGGCGGCGGCCGGGTCGACGTACACCGGGCTCTTGCGCAGCGCCCGCGCGACGTCCTCGACGGTCGACGCGCCGACGGCCGCCCCGCGACCTCGGTCCGACACGGCTGGGACGGGCACGACGGCCGGGGCGTGCGCGACGGGCGGGGCATCCGGCACGACCGGGCCGGCCGGTAGGGACACGACGGCCGGGACGATCGGGGCGGACCGGGCGGCCGGGGCGGCCGCGGCCGGTGGGCCGGCCGGGGCGTGCGCCGTGGCGGGCAGCGCCGACGACAGCACCAGCAGGAGCAGCCCGGCCAGCCAGATCAGGAACGTCCTGTTCCGCATACTTCGACGCTAACCCGGGCGGGCGAACCGTGCTCCCGCCGGGCCGACGCCGCGCCCCCTGCCACCGACCGACCCACCGAGCACCGCCGCCCGCCACCTCGCCGGGCTACGCCCTACCGGGGATCGCCGCGCTATTCCGTGGGCTCGATCCCGGCCCGCAGCAGTCCGTACGTGTACGCGTCCTCCAGCGCCTGCCAGGACGCCGCGATGACGTTCTCCGCCACGCCGACCGTCGCCCACTCGCCGTTGCCGTCGCTCGTGGTGATGAGGACGCGCGTGGTGGACTCCGTGCCGGTGCGGCCTTCGAGGATGCGGACCTTGTAGTCGACCAGTTCCAGCTTGGCCAGCTGCGGGTGGATCCGCTCCAGCGCCACACGCAGCGCCCGGTCGAGGGCGTTGACCGGGCCGTTGCCCTCGGCGGTGGCGACGATCCGCTCGCCCTTGGCCCAGAGCTTCACGGTCGCCTCGTTGGCGTGCGTGCCGTCGGGGCGGTTCTCGACGATGGCCCGCCAGGACTCGGTGCGGAAGTAGCATCGGCGGCGGCCCTCGGCCTCGGCGCGCAGCAGCAGTTCGAAGGAGGCGTCGGCCGCCTCGTAGGTGTAGCCCCTCAGCTCGCGCTCCTTGACGCGCTCGACGACCCGGCCGACGAGTTCGCGGTCGCCGCCGAGGTCGATGCCGAGCTCCTTGCCCTTGAGCTCGATGGAGGCGCGGCCCGCCATGTCGGAGACCAGCATCCGCATGGTGTTGCCGACCAGCGCGGGGTCGATGTGCTGGTAGAGGTCCGGGTCGACCTTGATCGCGGAGGCGTGCAGCCCGGCCTTGTGGGCGAAGGCGGAGACGCCGACGTAGGGCTGGTGGGTGGACGGGGTGAGGTTGACGACCTCGGCGATCGCGTGCGAGACGCGGGTCATGTCGGCCAGCGCGCCCTCGGGCAGGACGGTCTTGCCGTACTTGAGCTCCAGCGCGGCGACCACGGGGAAGAGGTTGGCGTTGCCGACGCGCTCGCCGTAGCCGTTGGCGGTGCACTGGACGTGGGTGGCGCCCGCGTCGACGGCGGCCAGGGTGTTGGCGACGGCGCAGCCGGTGTCGTCCTGGGCGTGGATGCCGAGCCGGGCGCCGGTGTCGGCGAGCACGGTGGAGACGGTGGCCTGGACCTGGGCGGGGAGCATGCCGCCGTTGGTGTCGCAGAGGATGACGACGTCCGCGCCGGCCTCGGCCGCGGCGCGGACCACGGACTTGGCGTACTCGGGGTTGGCGCGGTAGCCGTCGAAGAAGTGCTCGCAGTCCACGAAGACCCGGCGGCCCTGTTCGCGCAGGTGGGAGACGGTGTCGCGGACCATCTCCAGATTCTCTTCGAGGGTGGTGCGCAGGGCGAGTTCCACATGGCGGTCGTGGGACTTGGCGACCAGGGTGATCACCTGGGCGCCGGAGTCCAGCAGCGCCTTGACCTGGGGGTCCTCCGCGGCCTTGCCGCCCGGTCTGCGGGTCGCGCCGAAGGCGACCAGCTGGGCGTTCTTGAACTCGATCTCCTGCCGGGCGCGGGCGAAGAACTCCGTGTCACGGGGGTTGGCGCCGGGCCAGCCGCCCTCGATGAAGCCGACGCCGAAGTCGTCCAGGTACCGGGCGATCGTGAGCTTGTCAGCGACCGTCAGATTGATGCCTTCACGCTGGGCCCCGTCGCGCAGCGTGGTGTCGAAGACATGGAAGCCGTCGTCGGTGGCCTGGGCCGTGGCCTTGGTGGTCATGCTGGTCTGACTCCTGTCGGATGAGTGGATCCGGGCGATCTGGCTCCACTTGCCCCCATCATCCCGCGTGCCTCGCCCCGGCCGTGGTGAGGGCCGGAAAACGAAAAAACCCCTCGCGGGTGCGAGAGGTCTGCGCGCGGGTCTGGGGCACGGTGGCCGTGCCGCACGGGTGGTGCGGGACGGTCACTGCGGACCGGCGCGCCTGTTGCCAATAATCATGACGAACGAGGGCACGGAAGCAGTGTCGCACAGGGTCGCCTCCGTGCCGTGCCGTGTCTCAGGATGCGGGCGTGACGCTCGTGGTCCCGGCGGCTCCGGAGGGCTCCGCCCGTTCTCCTCCCGGCCCTCCGGTGCCGACCCGCCCGAGGTCGATGTCCCGGGTCTCCCGCATCGTGAGATAGACGACCAGGGAGACCGCGGCGCAGCCGGCCACGTACCAGTAGAAGCCGGACTCCGCCCCCGCCTTCTTGAACCAGAGGGCCACGTACTCGGCGGTGCCGCCGAAGAGCGCGTTGGCGAGGGCGTACGGGAGCGCGACGCCGAGGGCGCGGACGCCGGTCGGGAAGAGTTCGGCCTTCACACAGGCGTTGATGGAGGTGTATCCGGTGACGACGACCAGGGCGAGGAGCGCCAGCCCGAAGGCGGGCCAGAAGGTTCCGGCGTGCCGGAGCAGCGTCATGATCGGCACGGTCAGGAAGGTGGAGCCGATCGCGAAGGTGATCAGCAGCGGGCGGCGGCCGATCCGGTCGGAGAGCAGTCCGGCGAGCGGCTGGAGGCACATGAAGACGAAGAGGGCGCAGAAGCTGACGAGCGAGGCGGTGGACTTCTCCATCCCGGCGCTCTTGGAGAGGAACTTGGTCAGATAGGTCGTGTACGTGTAGTACGCGACGGTGCCGCCCATGGTCAGGGCCATCACCAGGAACGCCTCGCGCCTGTGCCGCCACAGCGCCCGCAGCGTGCCCCGGTCCCGCTGCTCGGCGGCGCCCGACTCGGCGTACACCTCGGTCTCCAGCATCGAGCGGCGCAGGTAGAAGACGACTGCGGCGCCGAGCGCGCCGATGATGAACGGGATCCGCCAGCCCCAGCTGTGCAGGGCCGCCTCGGACATGGTGCGCTGCATGACGATCTGGAGGCCGAGGCCGACGAGTTGGCCGGCGGTCATGGACACGTACTGGAAGCTGGAGGCGAAGCCGCGCCGGCCGGGGGCGGACGCCTCGGTGAGGTAGGTGGCGCTGGCGGCGTACTCGCCGCCGACGGAGAGGCCCTGGAGGAGCCGGGCCAGCAGCAGCACGGCGACCCCGCCGTATCCCGCGGTGTCGTACGTCGGCGCGGCGGCGATGAGGATCGCGGAGGCCGACATGAGGGTGACGGTCAGGGTGAGCGCGGCCTTGCGGCCTCTGCGGTCACCGATCCGGCCGAGCAGCCAGCCGCCGACCGGTCTCATGAAGAAGCCCACGGCGAAGATGCCCATGGAGTTCATGAGGTTGGCGGTCTCGTTGCCCTCGGGGAAGAACGAATCCGCGAAGTAGACGGCGAAGGTCGCGTACACGAACCAGTCGAACCACTCGACCATGTTGCCCGCGGAGCCGATCCAGATCTTCTTCCACTGCTCTCGTCCCATGGTCCGTCACCGTGCCCGAACGGCCGGGAGCGCAACAAGGGCGCAACGGGCAAACGATCACACGTACTTACGTGCGCCTCGTTCACGAAGCCGCGGGCGGCTGCGGGGCGATGAGCGATTCGTCGATGAACTCCCGCACCTGGTCGAGGACTTGATTCCGTCCGGTACCGGGCAGACCGACCGCGACATGGACGCTGAACCCGTCGAGCAGGGCCCGCAGCCGGGTGGCGAACCGTTCGGCGTCGACGGTACGAAACTCCCCGCGCGAGGCCCCCTCCGCGAGCAGCGCCACCAGGTCCCGGTGCCAGGCGCCCTCGATGGCGGACTGCCGGGCGCGGGCGTCGTCGTCGGCGTTCTGCGAGCGGTTCCAGACCTCCAGCCAGAGCGTCCAGTGCGGGTCGCGGGGGCCGTCGGGGAGATACAGGCCCAGATAGGCGTCGAGCCGTTCGCGTACCGTCCCGGGCCCGGCCAGCAGGGTGCGCCGCCGCTCGCCGAGCCGGCCCTCGCTCCACTCCAGGGTGCGGAGCAGCAGTTCGTCCTTGGTACGGAAGTAGTAGAGGAGGTGGCCGCTGCTCATGCCGACCTCACGGCCCAGCCCGGCCATGGTGAGGCCGTCGAGGCCCCGTTCGGCGATGGTGGCCATGGCGGCGGCCAGCACCTCCTCGCGGGGCGGGGCGGTGTTGCGACGGCGTGGGGCGGAGGGCACGGTTCGGACCTTCGGCTGCTGTTGTCGGGTGGCCTCGGTCGTCGGGACCCTCGGCCGCTGTGGTGGCCCGGCTGCCGGAGCCCGTCGGGCGACCTTCGACCGGAGGGTCACCCGGGCAGGCTCTCAGACCTTCGGCTGCTGCTGGGTGATGCAGTGGATGCCTCCACCGCCCGCGAAGATCGTACGCGCGTCGACGAGGGTGACCGTGCGGTCGGGGAACAGTTCGCGGAAGATGGCCGCCGCCTCCTCGTCGCGCGGGTCGTCGAAGGCGCACAGGACCACGCCGCCGTTGCAGAGGTAGTGGTTGATGTAGGAGTAGTCGACCCACTCCCCCTCGGCCTCGAGCACGGTGGGGGCGGGGACCTCCACGACGTCCAGGGAGCGGCCCCGGGCGTCGGTGGCGGCGCGCAGGATGCGGACGGTCTCGCGGGTGATCTCGTGGTCGGGGTGGGCCGGGTCCGGCTGGACGTGGACGACGACGGTGCCCGGGCGGGCGAAGGCGGCGACGATGTCGACGTGCCCGAGGGTGCCGTACGTGCCGTAGTCGCCGGACAGCCCGCGCGGCAGCCAGATGGCCTTCTCGGTGCCGATCCGGGCGTGGATCTCGGCCTCGACCTGCTCGCGGGTCCAGCCGGGGTTGCGCTCCGGGCCGAGCTGGACGGTCTCGGTGAGCAGCACGGTGCCCTCGCCGTCGACGTGGAGGGCGCCGCCCTCGTTGACGAGCGGGGAGCCGTGCACGGGGACGTCGGCGAGTGAGGCGACGGCACGGGCGATGTGCTGGTCGTGCTCCCAGCGGGCCCAGTCCTGGGCGCCCCAGCCGTTGAACGTCCAGTCGACGGCGGCCAGCCGGTGCCCGTCGGTGACGAAGGTGGGTCCGATGTCGCGCATCCAGGCGTCGTCGAGCGGGCGGAGAGCCAGGTCGATGTCCGGGCCGAGGAGCGTGCGGGCGCCGTCCTCCTGACCGGGGCCGACCACCATCGTGACGGGTTCGAAGCGGCGGACGGCTCGGGCGACGGCGGCCCAGGCGCGCCGGGCCTCGTCCAGTTCGGCCTCGGTGGCGAAGGTGGGGTTGGGGCCCGGCCAGGCCATCCAGGTGCGCTCGTGCGGGGCCCATTCGGGGGGCATGCGGAAGGTCATGGAGTGTCCTTGAGTGGTTCTCGGGTGCTCGGGGAGGCGGGTCGCCGGAGTGCGCCCGACCGTCGGACGGCCCCGGACGCCGGGGAGCGCCGGGCGGGCAGGGAACACCGGACGCCGGGGGCGCCGGGCGTCAGAGGAAGTAGAGGCGGTTGAGGGAGACGGACTCGGCGGGCTCGGAGCGCAGCGGGTCGCCGTCCAGCGTGACCAGACCGCTGCGGGTGTCCACGTCGACCGCTCCGGTACGGGAGTTGTGGACGAGGTCGCCGGGGCCGATGCCGCGGGTGCCGCGTACGCCGACGCGGCGCCGCCGGGTGGGCATCAGGTCCGCGCCCAGCTCGGTCGCCGCCTGCGAGACGAAGGCCACGGAGAGGTCGGCGGCGGTCGCCCCGTACGCCCCGAACTGCGGTCCGAGGACGAGGGGTTCGCAGGTGTCGGTGGCGGCGTTCGGGTCGCCCGTGACCCCGTACGCCGGGAATCCGGCCTTCAGTACGAGCTGCGGTTTGGCACCGAAGAACTCGGGCCGCCACAGCACGATGTCGGCGAGCTTCCCGGTCTCGATGGAGCCGACCTCGTGCGCGAGGCCGTGGGCGATGGCGGGGTTGATGGTGAGCTTGGCGATGTAGCGCAGCACCCGGGCGTTGTCGTCCGCCGGTCCGTCGCCGTCCAGCGGCCCGCGCTCGGCCTTCATCTTCCCGGCCATCGCGAAGGTGCGGCGCACCGTCTCCCCGGCGCGTCCCATGCCCTGCGCGTCGGAGGAGGTGATGCCGATGGCGCCCAGGTCGTGCAGCACGTCCTCGGCACCCATCGTCCCGGCCCGGATCCGGTCGCGGGCCATGGCGGCGTCGCCCGGCAGATCGGTCTTGAGGTCGTGCACGGAGACGATCATCCCGTAGTGCTCGGCGACGGCGTCCCGGCCGAAGGGCAGGGTCGGGTTGGTGGACGAGCCGATGACGTTCTCGACGCCCGCCATCCGCAGGACGTTGGGGACGTGTCCGCCGCCGCAGCCCTCGATGTGGAAGGCGTGGACGGTACGGCCTTCGAGCACGCGCAGGGTGTCCTCGACCGACAGGCACTCGTTCAGCCCGTCGCTGTGCAGGGCGACCTGTACGTCGTGCTCCTCGGCCACGCGCAGCGCGGTGTCCAGGGCGCGGGCGTGGGCGCCCATGTCCTCGTGGACCTTGAAGCCGCAGGCCCCGCCCTCTGCCAGCGCCTCGACCAGGGGGGCGCGTCCGGAGGACGAGCCCCGGCCCAGGAAGCCGATGTTGACCGGCCAGGCGTCGAAGGCGTTGAACGCGTGGCGCAGCGCCCAGGGCGAGTTGACGCCGACGCCCCAGACCGGGCCGAACTCCTGGCCGATGATCGTGGTGACGCCCGAGGCGAGCGAGGCCTCCATGATCCGCGGTGAGAGCAGGTGGACGTGCGTGTCGACGGCGCCCGCCGTGGCGATCATCCCCTCCCCGGAGACGATGGTGGTGCCGGTGCCCACGACGACGTCGACGCCGTCGAGCGTGTCCGGGTTGCCCGCCCGCCCGATGGCCGCGATGCGTCCCTCGCGGATGCCGATCGACACCTTGCGGATGCCCTGCACGGCGTCGATGACCAGGACGTTGCTGATGACGACGTCACAGGTGTCGCGGACGGCCGCCGCCTTGAGGTGCAGCCCGTCGCGGGCGGTCTTGCCGAACCCGGCGAGGAACTCGTCGCCGTACGCCTGGGCGTCGGACTCGACGCGCACGGTCAGCCCGGAGTCGCCGAGCCGGACCAGGTCCCCGGCGCGCGGGCCGTGCACGGAGGCGTACTCGTGTCCGTCGATTCCGTCGATGCTCATCGCCGCCCTCCTCGTTCGGTGCCGCGTTCGGATTCCGCCGCGCCGTCCGGCTCCGGCGCCGGCACGTCCTCCCGTTCGGGCACCGGGCCGGCGCCCAGGTAGCCGCAGGCCGCCGCGCGCCGCAGGGCCTCCTCGCGCGCTCCGGGCGCGTCGAGCGGACCGTCGACGAGCCCGGCGAACCCGATGGCGATCCGGTCCCCGCCGATGGGCACCAGCCCCACCTCGACGCTCTCCCCCGGCCCGAACCGGACGGAGGACCCGGCAGGGACGCACAGCCGCGTCCCGTACGCGGCGGACCGGTCGAAGTCGAGCCGGGGGTTCGCCTCGAAGAAGTGGAAGTGGGAGGTCACGGAGACCGGGACGGTCGCGGTGTTGCGGACGGTCAGTCGCGTCGCGGGCTCGGGCCCGGGGGTGACGGGACCGGGGACGACGGCCCCGGGCGCGTCCTCGCCGAGTCCGCCGCCGTAGCCCAGCGGGCGGGGCACCACGGCGAGCCGCGAACCGTCGTCGAAGACGGCCTCCACATGGACTTCGGTGACGACGTCCGCGACACCCGGCAGCACGTCGTCGGGCCCGAGCACGGAGCGCCCCGCCTCGATGGCCTCGGTGAGCCTGCGCCCGTCGCGGGCCGCCTCGCAGACCGTGTCCGCGATCAGTGCCGTCGCCTCGGGGACATTGAGCCGCAGCCCTCGGGCGCGGCGGGCCCGGGCCAGTTCGGCGGCACCGAACAGCAGCAGCCGGTCCCGTTCCGTCGGGGTCAGTCGCACGCCTGCACACCTCCTGTTTAGAGCAGCACTCTAACCGTGAGGGCAGGGAAATAGAAAAGATGCCTTCACCACATTCGAGTGCCGCTCGACGGGCCCCGGCGACGGGCGAAGCTGCGGTCGGCGCGAGGGGCGGACACGACGAAGGCCGCGCCCGGCATGGAGCCGGGCGCGGCCTTGGGGTCGTACGCGATCGGGAAGTACGCCTCACAGGACGCACGTGCCGCAGGACATGGCGAACACACGCGTCGCGGGCGAACGACGCCACTTTCGCAACACGCCCTAAGGGGTCCCGTAATCCGTGGCGGATCAGCGCGGCGTCAGATGTGGTGCATCGCAAGGCGGAGGGGCACCCGCATACGGGACGTATGTGGGCGTTCCGACAACGCGGCGAGGTGCCGCAGCTGTCGTCGGGCGCCCGTCAGGGATTACGGGACAGCCCTTAGCCGAGCGGGTGCATCCACCCGTGGGTGTCCTCGGCGACCCCGCGCTGGATGTCCAGCAGCCGCTCACGCAGCTTCAGCGTGACCTCGCCCGGACCGCCGTCGCCCTGGGTCCACTCGCCGCCCTCGCACTTGACGGTGCCGACGGGAGTGATGACGGCGGCGGTTCCGCAGGCGAAGACCTCCGTGAGGGTGCCGTTCTCGGTGTCCTCGCGCCACTGGTCGATGGAGACGCGGCCCTCCTCGGACTCGTAGCCGAGGTCGCGGGCGACCGTGAGCAGCGAGTCACGGGTGACGCCGGCCAGCAGCGAACCGGTCAGTGTCGGGGTGACGATCTTGTTCCCGTACACGAAGTACAGGTTCATGCCACCGAGCTCCTCGACCCACTTGTGCTCGACCGCGTCGAGGTAGGCGACCTGGTCGCAGCCCTTCTCGCTCGCCTCGGCCTGGGCGAGGAGGGAGGCGGCGTAGTTGCCGCCGGTCTTGGCGTCGCCCATGCCGCCGGGGACGGCCCGCACCCGGTTCTCGGAGAGCCAGATGGAGACCGGCTTGACGCCGCCGGGGAAGTAGGCGCCGGCCGGGGACGCGATGACGACGAAGAGGTACTCGTTGGCGGGCTTCACCCCGAGACCGACCTCGCTCGCGATCATGAACGGGCGCAGGTAGAGCGACTCCTCGCCACCGTGCGCCGGAACCCATGCCTTGTCCTGCTGGACCAGCAGGTCGCACGCCTCGATGAACGTCTCGACCGGCAGCTCCGGCATGGCCAGCCGGCGCGCCGATGCCTGGAACCGGCGGGCGTTCGCGTCGGGGCGGAACGTGGCGACGGAGCCGTCGGGCCGGCGGTACGCCTTGAGACCCTCGAAGATCTCCTGGGCATAGTGGAGCACGGTGGTGGCGGGGTCGAGGGAGAGCGGACCATAGGGGACGAGCTGGCCGTCGTGCCAGCCCCGGCCCTCGGTCCACCGGATCGTCACCATGTGGTCGGTGAAGTACCGGCCGAATCCCGGCTTGGCCAGAATGGCCTCGCGCTCCGCGTCGGACAGCGGGTTCGAGGAGGGCTTGAGCTCGATCGTGGGCGTCGTCATGAGTGCGTGTCCTTCACCTGTCGTGTGTGTGGGACCGCACTCGCGCCGCTCCTGCCGGGCGGGCGCCGGGACGTCCGGAACCGGACCGGCCCGCACACGAAGGGTGGGCGTCACGGGTCCTGGTACGCCTCTCCGCCGTGGTGTCGCCCCTCAGCATGGTCGTGAATCGGCCATGCGCGATCCGTCACCCGGCAGCCACGCGCCCCGGTTCCCGCTCCGCTTTCCACCCTTCGTGTGCCGGTCTGTCCGGCCGCGAGTCGCGGCCCCGTTCGATTATCGCTCCCGGGAGGCCGCGCACGAAATGACGCGAATGCGGTCCTGTGCTCGGTGGTGGCACCCGGGACCGCACAGAAGAAGCCGCCGGGTGCTGTCTGCGACCCGGCGGCCTCGATACGGAGTCGTCGGGTCAGCTCGCTACGCGTACCGCGAGCGCGTCGCCGATCTGGTCGGTGGTACGCGGCGATCCGCCGTCGCGCTCCGCCAGGTCGGCGGAGACGGCGTCCTCGATACGGGCGGCCTCGGCCTCGTGTCCGAGGTGGCGCAGCAGGAGGGCGACGGAGAGGATCGTGGCCGTCGGGTCGGCCTTGCCCTGGCCCGCGATGTCGGGCGCGGAGCCGTGGACCGGTTCGAACATCGACGGGAAGTCGCCCGTCGGGTTGATGTTGCCGGAGGCGGCCAGGCCGATGCCACCGGTCACGGCGGCGGCGAGGTCGGTGAGGATGTCACCGAAGAGGTTGTCGGTGACGATGACGTCGAAGCGCTCCGGCTGGGTGACGAAGAAGATCGTCGCGGCGTCGACGTGCAGGTAGTCGGTGGTGACCTCGGGATACTCGGCCGCGACCTTGTCGAAGATGTTCTTCCACATGTGACCCGCGTACACGAGGACGTTGTTCTTGTGAACCAGCGTCAGCTTCTTGCGCGGGCGGGCGGCGGCTCGCTCGAACGCGTCACGGACGACGCGCTCGACGCCGAAGGCGGTGTTGACGCTGACCTCGGTGGCGACCTCGTGCTCCGTCCCGGTGCGCAGCGAGCCGCCGTTGCCGGTGTACGGGCCCTCGGTGCCCTCGCGGACCACGACGAAGTCGATGTCCGGACGGCCCGCCAGCGGGGTCGCGGTGTTCGGGAACAGCTTCGACGGACGCAGGTTGACGAAGTGGTCGAAGGCGAACCGCAGCTTCAGCAGGAGCCCGCGCTCCAGGACGCCGGACGGCACGGAGGGGTCGCCGATCGCGCCGAGCAGGATGGCCTCGTGACCCTTGAGGGCTTCGAGTTCCGCGTCCGGCAGGGTTTCGCCGGTGCGGTGCCAGCGCCGGGCGCCGAGGTCGTACTCCTTGGTCTCCAGCTTCACATCCTGCGGGAGAACGGCCCTGAGGACCTTGAGGCCCTGGGCCACGACCTCCTGGCCGATGCCGTCACCGGGGATCACTGCGAGATTGATGCTGCGAGACATGTCCGCACCCTACTGCGCGTCCCACCCCATGACACGACGCGTCCACCATGTGGACGAGTCGCTAGTGCCGGGAGCGGCACCAGCTGTCACGCGGTCGGGGACCCGGCTGTCGTCAGTGCCCCGTGGAGCCGCCGTTGTCCCTGCGGTCGAGGGCGCGCTGGAGGGCGGCGGCGGCGTTCCGGCGCTCCGACTCGGTCGGGCGGTGGGTGTGACGGACGCGGCGGGCGGTCGTCTCGGCCATGATGGATCGACTCCTTGAGATCGCGAGGACTTCGAGATCGAAAAACCGTGAACGTGATGTCGAGATCGGGATTTCGAGGCGCCGGAAGGGGCGGGGAGTCGGCGCCGCAGGGGTTGCCTGCGCGGGGCGCGCGCACTCACGACCGCCGGTCGCTGGATCGAGCGAGACGTTCGGCTCCTACAAAGCTAGGACAGCTCGGCCGGTCTGTCTCCACAATTACTCGGACTTCCTACTATCTGAGACGGAGAACACTCCGCCCGCCCACCGCCGCCCTGCCCGCGTGCCCCGCCGGCCCTCGCCGTCACCGGCCCGCTTGCCTCACCGGCCTTCCCGCCCCACCGGCCCGCCCCGGCTCACAGCACGTCACCGTCGCGCCAGTCGAAGACCAGCGCCCCGGGATCGGCGGACAGGCCCTCGGGCCCGGCAGGCGGGACCCCGGGGCGGCCGGCGGTCAGGTCCCCGGAGGGAACGGGCAGCGCCCCGCCCGCCACGCCCCTGACATACGTGGAGCCCTCCTCCTCCGGCAGCCGCTCGATCCCGTGCGGCCCCTGCACGGCGATCCGTCCTGGCCACACCCACCAGCCGCGTCCGGCGTACATCGCGGCGCCCTCCTCCGAGGCGGAGAGGGCCGCGAAGGCGTACGCCCTGTCCACGACCTGCTCCAGGGCGGCCATCACCCGCCCGCCGAGCCCCTCCCGGCGCCGGTCGGCGCGGACCGCCACCGCCTCCACATAGCCGATCCGGTACGAGCGGCCCGCCCGGACCACCCGGCGCTGGCCGACGCTGCCGTGGGCGAGAATGCCGCTGTCGTCACGGATGTACGCGTGGATGCCGCCGAGGGCGTGGTCCCAGTCCTCGTCACTGAAGTCGCCCTCGAAGGCGGTGTCCAGGAAGGCCCGGATCTCGTCGAGGGCGGCCGGGGCGAGCTGATGGGTGTGCGCGGTACGCAGGGCGGGGGCGGTCGGCTCGGTCATGGCCGTCAGCCTGCCACGTGGAGAACCCGACGGGCACCGAATAGTCTCCCGCCCCGCGAGAGCCGGTCGTAACGCCGCGCGTCGTCCACCGGACACTGACCGACGGTACGCACATGATCTGTCCGGCCGCACTCTGGTCCGGACCACCGTCCGCCCGTCACACTGCCCGCATGTCCGACATCACAGCCCCGCCCAGGCCCTGGGCCCCCGTCCACGGCGAGCCCTACCGCCCCGTCCCCTACCGGCCCGAGCGCATGCCGGCGGACGAATCCCTCACCCGCGCCGCGGAGTTGAGGCGGCGGCTGGACGAACGCAGGACCGTGCGCCGGTTCTCGGCGGATCCCGTCCCCGAGCAGGTCCTCAAGGACGCGATCGCCTGCGCCGCCACCGCCCCGTCCGGCGCCCATCAGCAGCCGTGGACCTTCGTCCTGGTCAAGGACCCGGAGGTACGGCGCCGCATCCGCGAGGCGGCCGAGAACGAGGAGCGGATCAGTTACGACGGCAGGCTCGGCGAGGAGTGGCTGGCGGCGCTGCGCCCGCTCGGCACGGACGCCGTCAAGTCCCACATGACGGACGCCCCGGCGCTCGTCGTGGTGTTCCAGCAGCGGTACTGGCTGGGCGAGGACGGTACCAAGCGCAAGCACTACTACGTCGACGAGTCGGTCGGGATCGCCGTCGGCATGCTGCTGTCCGTGCTGCATCTGTCGGGCCTGGCCGCGCTGGTCCACACGCCGAGTCCGATGCGGTTCCTGGGCGAGGTGCTGGGCCGGCCCGAGAACGAGAAGGCGTTCGCGGTGATCCCGGTCGGCTATCCGGCCGACGACTGCGAGGTGCCCGACCTGGTCCGCAAGTCGCTGGACCAGGTGCTCGTGGAGGTCTGAGCCCGCGGGCCCCTGGCCGCGACGGACCCGGAGCGCGAGGGGGCGCGATGGAAGCCGCCTCCCGGCCGGCAGGGGAACCGGTCGGGAGGCGGAGTTCGGGCGGGGCGCCGGTGGGGCGGCGCCCCGCGAGGGCGTCGGCCCCCTGGGCGGAGGGCGACGCGGGGGATATCAGCCCTGGTGGGGGTAGGTGTACTCGGTCGGCGGGACCAGCGTCTCCTTGATGGCCCGGGTCAGGGTCCAGCGCTGGAGGTTCTGCGGGGCGCCCGCCTTGTCGTTGGTGCCCGAGGCGCGGCCGCCGCCGAAGGGCTGCTGACCGACCACGGCACCGGTCGACTTGTCGTTGATGTAGAAGTTGCCCGCGGCGTACCGCAGCTTCTCCATCGTGTACGCGGCCGCGGTGCGGTCGCCCGCGATGACGGAACCGGTCAGCGCGTAGTCGGAGACCGACTCCATCTGCTCCAGCATCGCGTCGTACTGGTCGTCCTCGTAGACGTGCACGGCGAGGATCGGGCCGAAGTACTCGGTCGTGAAGACCTCGTTCGAAGGGTCGGTGCACTCGATGACGGTCGGACGGACGAAGTAGCCGACCGAGTCGTCGTACGTGCCGCCCGCGATGATCGTGCAGGACGGGTCGGCCGCGGCACGGTCGATGGCCGCCTTGTTCTTGGCGAACGAACGCTCGTCGATGACGGCGCCGATGAAGTTCGACAGGTCGGTGACGTCGCCCATGGTGATGGAGTCGACCTCGGCGGCGAACTTCTCCTTGAAACCGGAGTTCCAGATGGAAGCCGGGATGTACGCGCGCGAGGAGGCCGAGCACTTCTGGCCCTGGAACTCGAAGGAGCCCCGGGTCAGCGCGGTCTTCAGGACGGCGTGGTCGGCCGACGGGTGGGCGACGACGAAGTCCTTGCCACCGGTCTCGCCGACGAGCCGCGGGTAGGTGCGGTAGTTGGCGATGTTGTTGCCGACCGTCCGCCACAGGTGCTGGAAGGTGGGGGTCGAGCCGGTGAAGTGGATACCGGCCAGGTCGCGGTGGTTCAGGGCCACCTCGGAGACGGCCAGGCCGTCGCCCGTCACCAGGTTGATGACGCCCTTGGGCAGGCCCGCCTCCTCCAGGAGCTGCATCAGCAGCACGGCGGCGTGGGTCTGCGTCGGGGACGGCTTCCACACCACGACGTTGCCCATGAGGGCCGGGGCGGTGGGCAGGTTGCCCGCGATGGCCGTGAAGTTGAACGGCGTGATCGCGTAGACGAAGCCCTCCAGCGGACGGTGGTCCATGCGGTTCCACACGCCCGGGGAGTTGGCCGGGGGCTGCTCGGCGAGGATCTGGCGCGCGTAGTGCACGTTGAAGCGCCAGAAGTCGACGAGCTCACAGGGGGTGTCGATCTCCGCCTGCTGGGCGGTCTTGGACTGGCCGAGCATCGTGGAGGCGGCCATCGTCTCGCGCCAGGGGCCGGCGAGCAGCTCGGCGGCGCGCAGGATGATCGCGGCACGGTCGTCGAAGGAGGTCGCCCGCCAGGCCGGGGCGGCGGCCAGCGCGGCGTCGATCGCGTCCTGCGCGTCCTGCTCCGTGGCGTTGGCGTACGTGCCGATGACGGCCTTGTGGTTGTGGGGCTGCACGACGTCGAAGCGCTCACCGCCACCCATCCGCTTCTCGCCGCCGATCGTCATCGGAAGCTCGATCGGGTTCTGGCTGAGCTCCTTGAGCTTCGTCTCCAGGCGGGCGCGCTCCGGGGAGCCCGGGGCGTAGGTGTGGACCGGCTCGTTGACCGGCGCGGGGACCTGAGTCACAGCGTCCATGAGTGCCTTGTCTCCTCGTGTCGGGGTTCGGGGTCGGGGGTCGGCCGAGCGGGTCAGCTCTTGGTGAGGACGGAGCGGCCGAAGAACAGCAGGTTCGCCGGCTTCTCCGCGAGACGGCGCATGAAGTAGCCGTACCAGTCGGTTCCGTACGCGGTGTACACGCGCATGCGGTGGCCCTCGGCGGCGAGCCGGATGTGCTCCTCGCTGCGGATGCCGTACAGCATCTGGAACTCGTACTCGTCCAGTTTGCGCCCTGCCTTGCGGCCCAGCTCCTGGGCGATGGCGATCAGCCGGGGATCGTGCGACCCGATCATCGGGTAGCCCTCGCCCTCCATCAGGGTCTTCAGGATGCGGACGTACGCCTTGTCGATCTCGGCCTTGTCCTGGTACGCGACGGAGGCGGGCTCCTTGTAGGCACCCTTCACGAGGCGGACGCGGCTGCCGGCGGCGGCCAGGCGGCGGGCGTCCTCCTCGGTGCGGAACAGGTACGCCTGGATCACGCAGCCGGTCTGCGGGAAGTCCTTCCGCAGCTCCTCGTGGATGGCGAACATGGAGTCGAGGGTGGTGTGGTCCTCCGCGTCCAGGGTGACCGTGGTGCCGATCGCGGCGGCGGCCTCGACGACCGGACGGACATTGGCGAGCGCCAGCTCGTGCCCGCCGTGGAAGCGGGCGGCGGGCCCGGAGGGCTCTCCGTCGAGGGCGGTGGTGGGCGACGGGAGGGACTGCCCGAACATGGACAGCTTCACGGACATCTCGGCCCGGTCGCCCAGCTCCAGGTCCTTGAGACGGTCGATCAGCTCCAGGTAGGCGTCACGGGCGGCGGCGGCCTGCTCGGGGGTGGTGATGTCCTCGCCCACCACGTCGAGGGTGACCTCGAGGCCCTTGTCGGCGGCGTCCCGGATGATCGGGACCACCTGGTCGACGGTCTCACCGGCGATGAACCGGTCGACGACCTGCTTCGTGCCGGGCGCGGCCGATATGAAACGGCGCATCTTGTCGCTGCGGGACGCGGCGAGAATCACGGGACCCAGCACGGGGCACCTCCACGGAAAGTACGAACGAAGGCCGTACCGGTGCGGGGCGAACGCGGCGATACAGCACGGAGAACCACCGTGAAATCTAAGGATCTCTCCGATCCTGGGCCATCGACAGCTGTCACGCATCCGTTGCCCGGATCTCAGACATATGTCTGAAGGGGTGCGAGAATGGCCGGGTGAAGCGCGATTACCAGGAGCTGGTCGACGAGATCTCCGGACTGCTCGGCGCCCCCGCCACACTGGAGAACCGCGATTTCGGCCTGATCGCCTTCGGGGCCCACGACAGCGACGACGACACGGCGATGGACCCGGTCCGCACCCGCTCGATCCTGACCAGGCGCTCCACGCCCGCGGTCCGTGCCTGGTTCGAGGGCTTCGGCATCACCCGCGCCACCGGCCCGGTCCGCATTCCGCCCGCCCCGGAGGCCGGGGTGTTCCGTGGCCGGATCTGTCTGCCGGTACGCCACCGGGGGGTGGTCCTCGGTTACGTGTGGCTGCTCGACGCGGAGCCCGGTCCGACCGAGGAGCGGCTGGAGGCGGCGATGGAGGTGGCGGCCCGGATCGGGGGGCTGCTCTCGGAGGAGGCGCGGGCCGGAACGGACCTGTCGAGGGAGTTCGGCGCGGTCCTCACCGCCGGGCGGGGCTGGCAGCGCGACATGGCGGTGGCCGCGCTGCGCGAGTCGCTGGGCCGGGACGCGGAGGGACTTCACACGGTGGTGTGTGTGTCGCCGTGGCCGGACGAGGCGCCGTCGGTCGGTACGGTGCCGTCGGCGGCGGCGCTCTCCTCGGTCGCGGCGCCCGGACCGGCCGGTCCGCCCTCGCTGGCGGCGCTGGTCCGGCTGCGTTCCGCCGACTCCCTCGACCCGGCCCGCACCGCGGCCGGGCGGCTGTGCTCGACCGCCGGACGGGGCGCCACGGCTGGGATCGCGGCGGCCCGCCGGGGTCTGGCGGACCTCCCGACGGCCTGGCACGAGGCGTCGGCGGCGGCCCGCGCGGCGGCGGCCGAGTCCCGCTTCGGAACGGTCACCGAGTGGTCGGCGATCGGCCCGTACCGGATGCTGACGGCGCTCCCCGCGGAGTCGGCCGCGGACCCGGCGGTCCGCGCCCTGCTGGCCCCCGCGCACGCGGACCTGGCCCGCACCGCCGAGGTGTTCCTCGACTGCGCGGGCCAGGCGTCGCGGACGGCCGCCGCGCTCGGCATCCACCGCCAGACGCTCTACTACCGGCTCTCCCGCGTCCACCAGCTCACCGGCCTCGATCTGAACGACGGCGAGGACCGGCTGCTGCTGCACATGGCCCTCAAGGGCGCCCGGCTCTGAGCGGCGGGGAGCGGTGCACGAAGCCGGACACGAAAAGGGACAGGGCACGGGGACGCCGAGCCGCCGTCGTGCGAACACGACCGGACACGAAGCACCGGGCCGTGGGGACGCGAGGCCGGCCCTCGCTCCCCCTCAGCGGTCGTCGTCCGGGGCCGTGACCGGGCGGTCGCTGACGAGGGCCGCGAGCACTAGCGGGGCGTCGCCGTCGCTGTGGCCCACGGTCACCCCGGCCCAGCGGCCCGTACCGCCCACCGGGCCCCACACCACCAGGTCGCCGTAGAGGTCCTGCCGGAACAGTGCCTCGAACAGCGGATCCACCCGGGCGCCCTCCTGCCGTCGCAGCAGCGGCACATGGAGCGGAACCGCGTGATGCGGGCCCCAACGACGGTCCAATTCCGCGGCCAGGGCGGCAAGATGGGCCTCCGCCGCCTCCTGCGCGTCGTTCCACTCGGGGGCGTACACCCCGGTCAGCGCATCGCCCTCCCACAGCGGGACGATGCGGAAGCCGTCGCCGCCGGTGCCGGTCCACTCCCCCGTCTCCGGATCGCCCTCGGCCACCACGGGCCCGGACCCCGGCAGCGGGACGGTCAGCAGCGCCTCGACGTCGGCCAGCGCCTGGGCGAGGGCGAAGGGCTCCCCGGCGCGGCAGGTCACAGCACCGCCCGGTCCATCGGACGGGGCAGCGGATCCAGCGCACCGGCGTCGCGCAGCCGCTCGTAGGCCGCCACCACCTCGGCGGTCACGTCCGCGCCCGCGTCCGCGATGCGCAACAGCACGCCGCCTCCCGGCAGTTCCTCCCGGACGGCCTTCAGGTCGCCGGGCACGAGGGCGGCGCGCCCCGGGGAGAGGTAGCCGGCCCGGCCCACCACGGGGTCGCCGACGGAGTACCCGGCGTCGTCCTCCAGCGCGTCGAGCACGTCGTCGTCGCTCACGTCGCCGAAGTCCGGCTCCCACTCCCGGGCGAGCACGGCGAGGAGATCCGCCCCCGGGACCTCGGCACCGTCCGGCACGTGGAGCGTCATCACGAACGACTGGAGCAGGAACTCCGGTGCGCCCCCGGCGAGTCCGCTCAGCTCGGTCCGCAGACCGGGCGCGTCCGTACGGTGCAGCCGCAGCGCCGTGCCCGTGAGGTCGGACCAGTCCTCGGCCGCCTGCGCCACGCGCAGGGCACCGAGCAGCGCCCCCTCGTCCGCGGGCAGTTCGGTCTCCGGGCCGGTCCCGTGCACCTGCCGCCACGGGCCCCCCGCCCCGGTGGCGCCGCCCGGTGGCACCGCCCCGGGGAGCAGTGCCGTGATCCCGTCCAGCGTCCGCTTCCAGCGTCCGGCGAGCGCCTCGGCCGACTCCGGCCGGGGCCCCCAGAAGGCCCGCACTACACGTCGCATGCACTTTCCTCCGTCGAGCTTCGTCCTCGGGCGCGGCGGGCGGTCCCGGCCGAACGCGGCCGGACCGCCACCGCGTGCAGGCTACTCGTCGAAGGCCCCCGGTTTCCTGGTGCTGTCGTTCGGCTTCGGCTTCGTGTGCACCACCTTGATCGGCAGGCCCTCGTCCCGGAACGCCTGGCGGGCCGCCTTCGCCACGTCGGGGTCGGAGAAGTGCCACTCCACGGCCCGGCCGCCGGACGCCTCCACCTGGGCCCTCGCCTCGGCGACGAACTTGTCCTTGCCGGACTTGGTGAGCGTGCCCGGTTCGGTCTGGGACAGGTAGCTCTGGTAGCCGTTCTTGGCCTCCAGGAAGGTCTGCCTGCTGGAGTCCCAGCCGTCGTACTCCACGGCCGGCTTGCCCTCCTTGGGGTGCGGCACGACGTACTCCTGGCCCCGGTTGGTTCCGGTGACCTGCTCCTGGTAGCGCAGCCAGGACTCGTTCTTCCAGTTGGGCGCGGGGTTGCGGTCGCGGCTGGCCCAGTAGCCGTCGCCCAGGTCCGCGTCACCGAGCTTGTGGTCCTTGAGGTCCTCGGCCCAGGACGGCGGGTTGTAGTTGCGCGGGTCGGAGGTGTCGTTGCGGTTCGGCTCCGGGTACTTCTTCTTGTCCAGCTCGGCCTTGCGGGCCCGCTCCGGCTCCTCAAGGCGCTTCTGCTCCAGATGGGCGGCCCGCTCCTCGGCGCGCGCCTTCTCCGCCGCGGCCTTGGCCGCCTCGTCGCAGCCACCGTCCGCGAGGACGACCCGGCCGGTGGAACCGGACGCCAGCACGCCGGTGCCGGACCCCGCTACCCCCATGGTCCCGCCGCCGTAGCGCACCAGGGCCGGGCCGGACGCGATGACGCAGCCCGTGCGGCGCGCCGCGTCCTCCGCCGCGTCGGCGGCGTCGTCGGCCTCCTTGGCCGCTTTGCGCACACCGTCGAGGTCGCCGAGTTCGGCGGCCTTTCGGGCGCGGCGGGCCGCGCCTCCCGCGTCGTCGACGGCCTTCGCCACCGTCTCGGCGATCTTGCCCAGCTTGCCGAGTTTGCCGACCTTGCCGACGACCTTCGCCACGTCGTAGCCGGGGATGAAGAGGGAGCCGACGTTCCAGATCACATCGGTGACGGCCCGGGTCTTCTCCCCGTTGTTCCAGCGGTCACGGACCTCGTCGCCGACGAAGACGTCGTCACCGACCTTGACGACGGTGTTGACCGACGCCGAGCCCCAGTCCCAGAGCGCCCCGAGGTAGTCGCCCTTGTCCCACTTGTCGGCGGCGTCCTTGGAGTCCTTCGACCACTGGTCGCCGAGCTGCTTGCCGTAGTCCGCGATGCCGGACCAGGTCTCGGGCTTGAACAGGTCGATGATCCCGGTGATGTCGCCCCAGACGCCGTCGACCGCCACGCCCTTGACGACCTGGGTCGTACGGTCCCAGGCGCAGCCGAAGAAGCCCCAGCCGCTGCAGTCCTCCTCGTCGTTCTTGCCGCCGCCGTCGTTCTTCCCCTCGCCGTCCTCGTCGGACACGGGCGTGTCGTAGGCGGCCTCGGGCTCGTCGTTGTCCTCCGGGTACGTGTCCACGCCGCTGCCCGGCCGGCCGTCGTCGGGACCGCCCGTGCCGCCGCTGCCGCCGGTGCCGCCCGTGGAGCCGGTCGAGGTGCCGGAGGAAGCCGAGGAACCGCCGTTCGCCCCACCGCTGCCGCCGTCGGCGTTCCCGCCGCTCGCTCCGCCCCCGCTCGCGTTCCCGCCGCTCGCGTCGCCGCCGCCGTCGCCCGCGCCGGAGGGGCCGCCGTTCGCGCCGCCGGTGACCGTCGCACCGCCGTCCGCGCCCGCGTCGCCTCCGCCGTCGGCCCCACCGTTCGTGGCACCGCCGTCCTTCCCGGGACCGGCCTCCACCTGGCCCGAGCCGTCCCCGGACGCCGGGCAGGAATAGCCGCTCAACGAGCAGATCGCGGCCTGGAGTTCCGCGGTGATCCGGCCGCCGAGGCCGCTCAGCGTCATGGCCGCGATCAGCGCGACGACGATCAGCACCAGGCCCAGGTACTCCAGGGCCGACTGCCCCCGGTCCCGGCGCCAGGTGATCATGTGGGAGAGCGAGAACCGGCGCTTTGCGCCGCGTTCCCCGACGGGCTTCGCTCCCCGCTCCACCGGCGGCAGCAGGAACCAGGAACGGCTCTGCGCCCGCGTCAGGAGGACCAGGATCAGGATGGGCAGGAGCAGCTGTACGAAGCCGCGCGCCGAGCCGTCCCCGATGTTGGCCACGCCGCCCAGGACCAGCCACACCTGTACGGCGACCAGCCCCCACCAGACCCGTTTGCCGCCGGTGCGCAGGCGCCGGGCCAGCAGCAGGCCCAGCACGCCGGGCGCGGCGGCGTACAGCAGGATGCCGAGAACCTGAGCCCCCATCGCGTCCACCGCGAACGCCGAGCCCAGCAGGCCGAGCCCGCCCAGGACCGTCGCGCCGAACAGCACGAACAGCAGCAGCCGTGCCGTGTTGAGCGGACGCGGAAGCTCCCGGTGCCCCGGTCTCACCGGGGCCGGTCCCCCGGGAACCGGCACGCCACCGACAACAGACATACGTGCCCCCCGACCCCCGATGTCAGCAAGTCACATGACAGCGACTCACCCTAGGGACGGGACCGTCCCGCGTCATGGGTCTCAGGACCCAACGCCGGGCCCATCACGAGCACGTGAGCCCCCGTCACCGCCCGGAGGGGCCGTCGCCCGCACGGGCGAGCCCGCGCGGGCAGGTGCTGCGCGGTCGGGAATGCGGGCGACGGGGTGGCAGGGGATGCGGGGAAGGGGGTACGCGGGCAGGGGGGCGCGCTCCGGGCCGTACGCGGGCAGCGGGCGCACACCGCGATGTACGCGGGCGTTCCGGTATCGCGGGAAGCATGCCGCGCGAGGAACGCGACGCGAGCGGCGTCGTCAGGACGCACGCCCTTCGAGGACCACCTTCAGTCCGTCCGTCAGATCCTGTGCGGACGGCGCCGAATCGCTGTCCATCAGCCACTGCACCATCACGCCGGCGAGCAGTGCCTGGCAGAACAGCCCGGCCACCCGGGCCTTCTCGGGGTCCTTCTCGGGGTCGATGCCGAGCATGTTCTCGGCCAGCCCGTCCCGCGCCTCGCGCTGCGGGCCGATCAGCGCCTTTCGCAGCTCCGGGTCCTGGTCGATCCGGGAGATGACCTCCATCTGGAGCTGCCAGACCGAACGGGTCCGCTCGTAGCTGTCGATCACCTGCTCCCAGGTGTCGCGGAACCGGTCGAGCGGCGTCCCGGGGGTCCCGCCGCCCTCGTCCGTGCCCTCGCCCCGCCGTTTCGTGAGCACATCGCCCCACTCCTCGGTCAGCTTGAGGAAGGCCAGGTCGAGCAGGGCCTCCTTGGAACCGTAGTGGTAGCCGATGGAGGCGAGGTTCGTGCCGGAGGCGGCCACGATGTCGCGTGCCGTCGTCCGCGCGTACCCCTTTTCCAGCAGGCAGCGCTTGGCGCCTTCGAGCAGATCCTCACGGTGTCCCATGACAGCAGCGTACCCGGCATGCAGACGTCCGTGTAAGACGTACGTCTAGTGCCGCATCAGGCAACGTTCGCCCCGTCGCGACGCCCGGCACGCCCTCTCGCCGCACCGGCCGAAAACCCGAGTACGTCCAGTACGAGGGCTTCCGACCGGCACACCGAGAGCACGCACCGGACGCGCTCCTTGACGGGCAAACGTTGCCTGCCGCGGCACTAGATGCCGGGCAGGCCGGGTGGGCGGGGGCGCCGTGAGGGCGCGGCCGTCAGTCGGTCAGGTTCACCGTACGGGCGGAGGTGGCGCCGATCTCCGTGGAGATCTCGGCGAGCACCGAGGCCGGGACGTCGTCGTCGACGGTGAGGACGACCAGCGCCTCACCGCCCGCGCCCGTCCGCGACACCTGCATACCCGCGATGTTCAGACCGGCCTCGCCGAGGATCCGGCCGACCGTGCCGACGACGCCGGGGCGGTCCTCGTAGCGCAGCACCAGCATGTGGTCGGCGAGCGCCAGGTCCACGTCGTACTCGCCGACCGCGACGATCTTCTGGAGGTGCTTGGGCCCGGCCAGCGTGCCGGAGACCGCGACCTCGTCGCCGTCCGCGAGCGTGCCGCGGACGGTCACCAGGTTGCGGTGGTCGGGCGACTCGGAGCTGGTGGTGAGGCGGACCTCGACGCCGCGTTCCTGCGCGAACAGGGGGGCGTTCACGTACGACACGGTCTCGTCGACGACGTCCTCGAACACGCCCTTCAGCGCGGAGAGTTCGAGCACCTTGACATCGTGCTGGGTGATCTCGCCGTACACCTCGACATCGAGCCGGACCGCGACCTCGCCCGCCAGCGCGGTGAAGATCCGGCCGAGCTTCTCGGCGAGCGGCAGACCGGGGCGCACGTCCTGGGCGATGACGCCGCCCTGGACGTTGACCGCGTCCGGCACCAGCTCGCCGGCGAGGGCCAGGCGCACGGACCTGGCGACCGCGATGCCCGCCTTCTCCTGCGCCTCGTCCGTGGACGCGCCCAGGTGCGGGGTGCAGACGACCTGGTCGAACTCGAACAGCGGGGAGTCCGTGCAGGGCTCCTTCGCGTACACGTCGAGACCGGCACCGGCGACCCGGCCCTCCTTGAGGGCGGAGGCGAGCGCGGCCTCGTCGACGATGCCGCCGCGCGCGGCGTTGACGATGCGCACGGTGGGCTTCACCTTGTGCAGCGCCTCGTCGCCGATCAGGCCGACCGTCTCGGGGGTCTTGGGCAGGTGCACGGTGATGAAGTCCGACACCTCCAGCAGCTCGTCGAGCGAGAGGAGCTTGACGCCCATCTGGGCGGCACGCGCGGGCTGCACATAGGGGTCGTACGCGACGATCTTCATACCGAAGGCCGACATGCGCTGGGCGACCAGGACACCGATGCGGCCGAGGCCGACGACGCCGAGGGTCTTCTCGCTCAGCTCCACGCCGGTGTACTTGGAGCGCTTCCACTCGGCGTTCTTGAGCGCGGTGTTGGCCTGCGGGATGTTGCGCGCGGTGGCGATCAGCAGACCGCAGGCCAGTTCGGCGGCGGTGACGATGTTGGAGGTCGGGGCGTTGACGACCATCACGCCGGCCTTGGTGGCGGCGGAGACGTCGACGTTGTCGAGGCCGACGCCCGCGCGGGCCACGACCTTCAGCTTCGTGGCGGCGGCGATGGCCTCGGCGTCGACCTTGGTGGCGGAGCGCACCAGGATGGCGTCGACGTCGACGATCGCGGGGAGGAGTTCGGCACGGTCCGCGCCGTTGCAGTGCCGGATCTCGAAGTCCGGGCCCAAGGCGTCAACCGTGGCGGGCGACAGCTCTTCAGCGATGAGTACGACGGGTTTCGAGCTCACGTGAGTCCTCACAAGTCCAGTGCGGACGGCCGTCCCGACGGCCGCAGGCGATGGAGGGGCTTGCCGCGTGGAAGACGCACGACACTGTGGGCCTGACGCGTGTATGTGTGGAGCAGTGTAGTCATGCGCCGGGGCGCACACTGCGCCCCGTTGGAAGGATCACCCACACGGAGTGGACGACTTGTACACACGTGCGCGCAGCCTCTTCCGGCGGTGAATGCGGCGGGGGCGGACCGGTGCTCCGGTCCGCCCCCTGGGCGTGCTTACGCGTCCTCGTCGTTGACCCAGCTCATGAGCTTGCGCAGCTCACGGCCCGTGGTCTCCAGGAGGTGGTCGCTGTCCGCCTTCTTGTACTCGTTGTAGCGGGGCAGACCGTTGTGGTACTCGTCCATCCAGTTCTTGGCGAAGGAGCCGTCCTGGATCTCCGCGAGGACCTTCTTCATCTCGGCCTTGGTGGCGTCGGTGATGATCCGCGGGCCGGTGACGTAGTCGCCCCACTCGGCGGTCTCCGAGATGGACCAGCGCATCTTCTCCAGGCCGCCCTCGTACATGAGGTCCACGATGAGCTTCAGCTCGTGCAGGCACTCGAAGTACGCGATCTCCGGCTGGTAACCGGCCTCGACCAGGGTCTCGAAGCCGGCCTTCACCAGGGCGGCGGTGCCGCCGCAGAGAACGGCCTGCTCACCGAACAGGTCGGTCTCGGTCTCCTCGGTGAAGGTCGTCTTGATGACGCCGGCGCGGGTGCCGCCGATGCCCTTGGCGTACGACAGCGCCAGCGCGAAGGCATTGCCCGTGGCGTCCTGCTCGACGGCCACGATGCAGGGGACGCCGCGGCCCTCCTCGTACTGGCGGCGGACCAGGTGGCCCGGGCCCTTCGGGGCGACCATGCAGACGTCGACACCGGCCGGCGGCTTGATGAAGCCGTAGCGGATGTTCAGACCGTGGCCGAAGAACAGCGCGTCGCCGTCCTTGAGGTTGTCCTTGATGGACTCCTCGTAGACCTTGGCCTGGATCGGGTCCGGGACGAGGATCATGATGACGTCGGCCTCGGCGGCGGCCTCGGCGGGGGTCACCACGCGCAGGCCCTGCTCCTCGGCCTTGGTCTTGGACTTGGAGCCCTCGTGCAGACCGACACGGACGTCGACACCCGAGTCGCGCAGCGACAGCGCGTGGGCGTGGCCCTGGCTGCCGTAGCCGATGACCGCGACCTTGCGGCCCTGGATGATGGACAGGTCGGCGTCGTCGTCGTAGAACAGCTCGGCCACTGGGTCTCTCCTTGGTGTGCGGGTGGTGCGTCCCACCGTACGGCGGGATACGTCGGAAACGTTTACTGATCTCGCCATACGGGCGGCGAGGGGGCGACGTCCCGGTGCCGCCGCGACGGACGGCTCCGGGACCGGCACTAGGCCGTGCGGTCGAGGGCGCGCAGCGACCGGTCGGTGATCGAGCGCGCGCCGCGCCCTATGGCGATGGTGCCGGACTGGACCAGCTCCTTGATGCCGTACTGCTCCAGCATCCTGAGCATGGCCTCCAGCTTGTCGGCGCCGCCGGTGGCCTCGATCGTGACCGCCTCCGGGGAGACGTCCACGGTCTTGGCGCGGAACAGCTGGACGATCTCGACGATCTGGGAGCGGGTCTCGTTGTCGGCGCGGACCTTCACCAGGACGAGCTCCCGCTGGATCGCAGCGGAGGGCTCCAGTTCGACGATCTTGAGGACGTTCACGAGCTTGTTGAGCTGCTTGGTCACCTGCTCGAGGGGCAGGCCCTCGACATTCACGACGATGGTGATGCGCGAGATGTCGGGGTGTTCGGTGGTTCCGACCGCGAGCGAGTCGATGTTGAAGCCGCGGCGGGAGAACAGGGCGGTGATCCGGGCGAGGACACCGGGCTTGTTCTCGACCAGGACGGAGAGCGTGTGCTTGGTGGACATGGCGTCGGTCTCTCTCGGTCTCTCAGTCGTCTTCGTTGTCGCCGAAGTCGGGGCGGACCCCGCGGGCGGCCATGACCTCGTCGTTCGAGGTGCCGGCGGCGACCATCGGCCAGACCATGGCGTCCTCGTGGACGATGAAGTCGATGACGACGGGACGGTCGTTGATGGAGTTGGCCTCTTCGATGACCTTGTCCAGGTCGGCCGGGTCCTCGCAGCGGATGGCGTGGCAGCCCATGGCCTCGGACAGCTTGACGAAGTCCGGGACGCGGGTGCCCTTCGCCGGGACGCCCTCGGTGTCGGCACCGGAGTGCAGCACCGTGTTGGAGTACCGCTGGTTGTAGAACAGGGTCTGCCACTGGCGGACCATGCCGAGCGCGCCGTTGTTGATGATCGCGACCTTGATCGGGATGTTGTTGAGCGCGCAGGTGGTGAGTTCCTGGTTGGTCATCTGGAAGCAGCCGTCGCCGTCGATGGCCCAGACGGTGCGGTCCGGCGCGCCGGCCTTGGCGCCCATAGCGGCCGGGACCGCGTACCCCATCGTTCCGGCACCGCCGGAGTTCAGCCAGGTGGCGGGCCGCTCGTAGTCGATGAAGTGGGCGGCCCACATCTGGTGCTGGCCGACGCCCGCGGCGAAGATCGTGCCCTCGGGGGCGAGCCGGCCGATGCGCTGGATGACCTGCTGCGGGGACAGACTGCCGTCCTCGGGGAGGTCGTAGCCGAGCGGGTACGTCTCGCGCCAGCGGTCGAGGTCCTTCCACCAGGACGCGTAGTCACCGACATGGCCCTCGGTGTGCTCGGCCTGGACGGCCTGGACGAGGTCGGCCAGGACCTCGCGGGCGTCGCCCACGATCGGCACGTCGGCCGCGCGGTTCTTGCCGATCTCGGCGGGGTCGATGTCGGCGTGGACGATCTTGGCGTACGGGGCGAAGCTGTCCAGCCTGCCCGTGACGCGGTCGTCGAACCTGGCGCCGAGGGCAACGATCAGGTCGGCCTTCTGCAGCGCGGTGACGGCGGTGACCGAACCGTGCATGCCCGGCATTCCGACGTGCAGCGGGTGGCTGTCGGGGAATGCGCCGAGCGCCATCAGTGTGGTGGTGACGGGCGCTCCGGTGAGCTCGGCGAGGACCTTCAGTTCGGCGGTGGCCCCCGCCTTGATGACGCCGCCGCCGACGTACAGCACCGGGCGCCTGGCCTGGGTGATCAGCTTGGCGGCCTCGCGGATCTGCTTGGCGTGCGGCTTGGTGACCGGACGGTAGCCGGGCAGGTCCTGGGTGGGCGGCCAGCTGAACGTGGTCTGCGCCTGGAGGGCGTCCTTGGCGATGTCGACGAGGACGGGGCCCGGACGGCCGGTCGAGGCGATGTGGAACGCCTCGGCGATGGTGTGCGGGATGTCCTCGGCCTTGGTGACGAGGAAGTTGTGCTTGGTGACCGGCATGGTGATGCCGCAGATGTCCGCCTCCTGGAAGGCGTCCGTGCCGATCGCCTTGGAGGCGACCTGGCCCGTGATCGCGACCAGCGGGACGGAGTCCATGTGGGCGTCCGCGATCGGCGTCACCAGGTTGGTGGCGCCGGGGCCCGAGGTGGCCATGCAGACGCCGACCTTGCCGGTGGCCTGCGCATAGCCGGTAGCGGCGTGTCCGGCACCCTGCTCGTGACGGACCAGCACGTGACGGACCCGGGTGGAGTCCATCATCGGGTCGTAGGCCGGAAGGATGGCGCCGCCGGGAATGCCGAATACCGTGTCGGCCCCCACCTCCTCGAGGGAGCGGATGAGGGACTGCGCGCCCGTGACGTGCTCAACGGTGGCGGCGGGCGATCCGCCGTTACGGGCCCGCGGCTGGGGATGGTGGGCCCCTGTGGCCTGCTCGGTCATCGGCATTCTCTTCTCGAAGCTGAGGGTTCGTGCGGGGTGTTCTGCGGCGTTTGCGTGGTTCCGGTGCAACAAAAAACCCCTCGTGCCATGAGGCAAGCGAGGGGAGCGCGTCGGTGTGGTCTGCAGAGTGCCATCGAGGGACTCTGCTTCAGCCGACGCGCTGTCCAAGTACGAGAATTCGGGTGCGCATGGCATCGACCCTCTCTCCGACGCACACGACGTGTCAAGTGGGTGGGACGGGCGTCTCAGCATGTGAGCCGCTGAGGAGTGGGATCGAGCCGCCCGTCAGGACGGGTTCCGCGGTGGCGGTGCCGGGCATCGGGAACGTCCCCCGGGTCAGGGCGCGGCGCAGCCGGTACTCGTCGAGCGGCCCGGAGAACGCCATCCCCTGTCCGTGCGTACAGCCCATGGCGCGCAGGGCCAGGACCTGTTCCGGCACGTCGACCCCGTCGGCCACGGACTGCATGCCCAGGTCGCAGGCGATCCGCAGCAGGCCGCTGGTGATCTTGTGGAGGCGGGCGGACTCCACGACGCCCTCGACGAGACCGCGGTCCAGTTTGAGTACGTCGATGGGGAGCCGGCGGAGTGCGTTTATGGCCGCGTATCCGCTGCCGAATCCGTCGAGCGCGATGCGCACGCCGAGGCGGCGCAGTGCCACGAGGCGTTGTTCGAGTTCGTCGAAGGGGATCCGGGGATCGCTCTCGGCGACCTCGATCATCAGGGTGCCGGAGGGCAGGCGGTGCCGGGTGAGCAGGGCCTCGATGGAGCCGGACGGCGTCCCCTTGTCGAGCAGTCTGCGGGCGGGGAGCCGTACCGCGACGGAGACCTGGTGTCCGGCCCTGGCCCGGTCGGCGGCCTGCTCGATGGCCTCTTCGAGGAGCCAGCGGCCGAGTTCGGCGGTGCGGTCGCCGTCCTCGGCGACGCGGAGGAACTCGGCGGGGGTGAACAGGATGCCCTGGGCGGACCGCCAGCGCGCCTGGGCGGCGACGGCCGCCACGGTGCCGCTGGCCAGATGCACCACCGGCTGGTGGAGCAGGGCGAACTCGCCGTCGCGCAGTGCGTTGCGGAGCCGGGCGGCCAGCTCCGAACGGCGGACGACCTCGGCCTGCATCTGCGGGGCGTACAGCTCGACGCGGTTCTTGCCGCCCGCCTTGGCCCGGTACATGGCGAGGTCCGCGTTGCGCATGAGGTCGCTGGGGGTGATGCCGGGCTCGGCGAACGCGACCCCGATGGACGCGGCGACCCTGACCTCGCCGGGGCCGACGCCGACGTGGTAGGGCCGGGAGAGCGTGAGACGGAGCCGGTCGGCGATCTCGTGGACCTGGCACTCCCGGGCGGACTGGTCGCCCGCACCGTCGCCGAGGATGATCGCCGCGAACTCGTCGCCGCCGAGGCGGGCCGCGGTGTCACCGGCCCGGACGGACTCCTGGAGACGGCGGGCGGCCTGGACGAGGAGTTCGTCGCCCGCCTGGTGGCCCAGACGGTCGTTGACCGCCTTGAAGCCGTCGAGGTCGATGAAGAGCACGGCGGTGCCCGCGTCGCCGGTGCGACGGCCGCCGAGGGCCTGCCGCACCCGCTCGGTGAACAGCGCGCGGTTGGGCAGGCCGGTGAGCGGGTCGTGCTCGGCGTTGTGCTGCAACTGGGCCTGGAGCCGCACACGTTCGGTCACGTCGCGGCTGTTGAGGATCAGCCCGCCCTGATGGCGGTTGACCGTGGACTCGACGTTGAGCCAGTCGCCCGTGCCCGATCTGAAGCGGCACTCGATCCGGGTGGTCGGTTCCTCGCTCTGCGGGGCGGCGAGGAACCGGCGCAGCTCGTGGACCACGCCGCCCAGGTCGTCGGGGTGGATGACCGAGGCGAGCTGGGTCCCGACCAGGTCCTCGGCGTCGCGCCCGTACACCCCCGCGGCGGCGGGGCTGACATAGCGCAGGACGCCGGTGGGGGCGGCGATCATGATGACGTCGCTGGAACCCTGCACCAGCGAGCGGAAGTGGTTCTCCTTCTGCGCCAGCTCCTGGGTGAGGGCGATGTTGTCGACGAGCATGATGGCCTGCCGGACCACGAGGGCGAGCGCCACCGTGCAGCCGGTGAAGACCACGACGCGGTCGACCGTGCGGCCCTCGACGACGTTGTAGAGGATGCCGAGGGTGCAGACGGCGGCGGCGAGGTACGGCGTGAGGGCGGCCAGCGAACCGGCGATGGGCCGACTACCGGCCTGGCGCGGCGCTTCGCGCGGCGCCAGGGCGTCACCGGAGGCGGCGCGCACGCCCCAGGGGGCGTAGGCGAGGAGCAGCGAACCGGCGAACCAGCCGGCATCCAGCAGCTGGCCGGAGTGGTACGTCTGCCGCAGCAGTGGCGAGGTGAACAGGGCGTCGGACAGGACCGTCACGGCGAGTGCGGCGATGGCTGTGTTCACCGCGGAGCGGTTGATGTTGGCGCGGCGGAAGTGCAGAGCCAGCACCATGGAGACCAGCACGATGTCGAGCAGCGGATAGGCCAGCGAGAGCGCCGCGCGGGCCACGCTCGTCCCCTCGGTGTCCGTGAGGTGCGCGGTGTGGGCGAGGGCGAGGCTCCAGGAGATGGTGAGGAGCGAGCCGCCGATCAGCCAGGAGTCGAGCACGAGGCAGAGCCATCCGGCCCGCGTGACGGGACGTTTAGCGAGGACGAGCAGCCCGATGACGGCGGGCGGCGCGAAGCACAGGAAGAAGACGTCGGCGAGGGAGGGGCTGGGCACCCGGACCCCCTGCACGACCTCGTACCAGCCCCAGACGGCGTTTCCCCCGGCCGCCATGAGCGAGGAGAACGAGAACAGCAGCCAGGCCGGGCGGCACCGGTCGCCGTCGGCGCGCGCGTAGAGGAAGCAGGAGACGGCGGCGATCAGCGCCGCGGCGCTGAGGCCGAAATCCCCCATGAAGAGCGCCACTTCCGGCGAGCCCCAGCCAAGGGCCGCCCCGACCGCGTAACCGCCGCAGACGAGGCCGAGCAGGATCTGCGAGACCACCGCGCCGGTCCCGCCGACGGCCGACCGCCGGGCCAGGAAGGCCCCGAAGGCATCGCTCGGCGCGCTCACCGGCGCACACCCGGCGCCGACCGGCGCACGCGCGCCCGGCACACCACTGGGACCCGTCCGCGGTCGGCCACCCCCGCCGACGCGCGGGCGGGCGTCCGGCACCCGCCGTCGGGGCACGGCAGCCGTCGGCCGCCGTGCCGTGTCGGATCGTTCGCCCCTCGGCCGTACATCACCCATCGCCCCCTCGTGTGTTGCGTCCTCCCCGGCACCGTCCCTCCTCGGCGCAGCGCCCCTTTCGGGACGATACACCAGACTGGTCACTCAGGGACATAGCCTATATACGCTGCGTGACGATCAAGGTCGCGGTCGGGACGGAGCGCAGTCATACGGGCCCGTAGCGTGGCCGGTTCATGGGTATCCCGTGATCATCCTGTGGTTCGCGCCCTGGCCGTCCCGTGGTGCTCAACATGATCAACCGGTGGTGTGCACGACGTTCCGCAACGGCTCCCCCGCGGCGAAGCGGCTCAGTTGAGCGGTCAACAGGCGCTTGGCGCGTGGCAGGAACGCGGAGCTGGTGCCGCCCACGTGCGGGGAGACGAGGACGTGGGGAGCGTGCCAGAGGGGGTGTCCGGCCGGCAGGGGTTCCGGGTCGGTGACGTCGAGGGCCGCGCGCAACCGGCCGGACTCCAGTTCGGCCAGCAGCGCTCCGGTGTCGACGACAGCGCCCCGCGCCACGTTCACGAGCAGTGCGCCGTCCGGCATCGCGGCGAGGAACTCCGCGTCCACCAGTCCCTGGGTGGACGGGGTCAGCGGGGTGGTCAGCACGACGACGTCCGACTCGGGCAGGAGCGCGGGCAGGTCGTCGAGCGTGTGCACGGGGCCGCGCTCCGTCGTCCGCGCGGAGCGTGCGACGCGTGCGACGCGTGCGCATTCGAAGGGCGCGAGCCGGTCCTCGACGGCCGCGCCGATCGCCCCGTACCCCACGATCAGCACGGACTTGTCGGCGAGCGCGGGATAGAAGCCGGCCCGCCACTCCTCCTGGTCCTGCCCGCGGACGAATCCGGGGATGTCGCGCAGGGAGGCGAGGATCAGGGTGAGGGCGAGCTCCGCGGTCGACGTCTCATGGACCCCCTTGGCGTTGCACAGCCGCACTCCCGGGGGCAGCGCCCCGAGGCTCGGTTCCACGTGGTCGATGCCCGCGGTGAGCGTCTGCACGGCCCGGACCCGCGTCATGGCCGCGAACGGACGGGTCGCGGTCCCGGCGTCCGACATGTACGGCACGACGTAGAAGGCGCAGTCGGCCGGGTCCGCCGGGAAGTCCCCCGTGCCGTCCCAGAAGCGGTAGACGAGGCCGTCCGGAAGCCCCTCGATCTCTTCGGCGGGATACGGCAGCCATACGTCGTGGGGCCGCGTCGAAGCGGTCGGCGTCGTCGTGGTGGCCCGGGTCGCCGGAGTGGTCGTGGTCGTCGAATTCGTCGGAGTCATGGTCAGAAGGCTATTGCCGGTCCCGGCACCGGGCCGCGTCCCGGCAGCGGCGCGGGGAGGGTCCGGGCCGTCAGGAGCCGTACGGGCAAAGGCGGTCGGCGGGAGGCTGCGCGAGGCGCGGCGGCCGGCAGAGGTTAGTTTGGGGTGCGTTGTGGTCCCGTGACGGCGGGGCCGAGGGAGGGTTCGGGGAGTTGGAGCGCAGGAGTCTCGGTGCGGCGGCGCTCGCCGTGGGTGCGGTCGGACTTGGCTGTATGCCGATGAGCTGGGCGTACAGCGCGTCGCAACGGCGCGGTGACCGAGCGTTGCGTGCGGTGCACGCCGCGCTCGACGCGGGGGTCCAACTGCTCGACACCGCCGACATGTACGGCCCCTTCACCAACGAACTGCTGGTCGGCCGGGCACTGAAGGGCCGCAGGTCCGATGCCTTCGTCTCCACCAAGTGCGGCCTGCTGGTGGGTGATCAGCACATCGTCGCCAACGGCCGGCCCGGATACGTGCGGCGGGCCTGCGACGCCTCGTTGCGACGGCTGCAGACCGATGTGATCGATCTGTACCAGCTCCACCGGGCCGACCCCGAGGTGCCGGTCGAGGAGACCTGGGGCGCGATGGCGGAGCTGGTGACGGCCGGGAAGGTGCGGGCGCTCGGGCTGTGCGCGGTCGGGGCGCGGGCTTCCCGGCGGCTCGGGGCCGGTATGTACGACGAAACGATCCGTCAGCTCGATCGGGTGCAGCAGGTCTTCCCGGTGAGCGCG
Organism: Streptomyces sp. NPDC001750; assembly: GCF_042892615.1. NCBI lineage: Bacteria > Bacillati > Actinomycetota > Actinomycetes > Kitasatosporales > Streptomycetaceae > Streptomyces > Streptomyces sp. NPDC001750. The sequence continues at coordinate 239,103 of NZ_JBIAUE010000002.1, forward strand.
GTCGAGGCCGAGCTCTCGGTCTGGTCGCGGGAGGCACTGGTGTCGCTGCTTCCCTGGTGTTCGGCGCGAGGCGTGGGGCTCTTGGCGGCGATGCCGCTGGGGAACGGTTTCCTGACGGGCACCCTGACTCCGGGACAGGGCTTCGAACCGGACGACCTGCGGGCGCGGCACCCCCGGTTCACGGCCGAGATGATGGCCGCGAACCAGCCGGTGGTGGCCGGGCTGCGCCGGATCGCCGAACGGCACGGGGCGACCGTGGCACAGGTGGCGCTGGCCTGGGTGCTGCGGCAGGGGCCGCACGTGGTGCCGATCCCCGGGACGAAGCGGGAGCACTGGGCGGTGGAGAACGCGGGGGCCGCCGGGCTGCGGCTGACCGAGCGGGACCTTCTCGAGATCGCCCGGCTGCCCCCGGCACGGGGGTCCTGGGACTGAGCACGGGCCCGGGTCGGCCATGGGGGCGCGGGGGCGGGGGCGGCGACGGGGCGGCCCGGGACGATCGCGCGGGGTCCGTGGGGCTCCGCGGTGGGGACCGGAGCCCGTTCCGCGGGCGTGGCCGTGGCGTTCCGGTGTCGTGCTCGCCGCGCCGATCGGCCGAGGAGATCGGCCGGGACGGGCGTCCCGGGGCGGGGCCTCGGTGTAAGAACGGTATCCGGGTCGTCGAAGGCGTTGAAGGGACCGGTGCTGTGCGCGGTGTTCTGTTCGGAACGGTACGAGGCCGAGGCTCAGCGGGAGGTGGAGGGCGGCCTCGACGCGCTGCCCGGGGCGTGACCGGGGCCTCGCTGGCCGCGGGTGCGCTCCTGCTGGCCTCGGGGTGTTCCTCGGACGTCGGTGCCGTCGGCGGGCAGGTCGGCGGCGTGCCCCCGTCCCGGGCCGCCGCCCCCTCCGCCACCGGCCCGGCGGCCACGCCGTCCGCGACGGTCGCCCCGCCGCCCGCGAAGGGCTCGGTGCGGGTGGTCTCCACGCTCACCGAGGGCCTCGATTCGCCGTGGGGGCTGGCGGAGCTGCCCGACGGCGATCTCCTGGTGTCCTCGCGCGACAAGGGCACGATCACCCTGATCGACGGGAGGAGCGGGAAGAAGACCCTGCTCGGCGCCGTGCCGGGGGTCGCGCCCGGCGGGGAGGGCGGGCTGCTGGGCATCGCCGTGTCCCCCGACTACGGTTCGGACCGTCTGGTGTACGCCTACTTCACGACCGCGTCCGACAACCGGATCGCGCGCATGCAGTACGACGAGAACGGCACGACGCCGGGCCGCCTGCTGGGCGCGCCGGACACGATCCTGCGCGGCATCCCGAAGGGCTCGGTCCACAACGGCGGGCGGATCGCCTTCGGCCCGGACCACATGCTGTACGCGGGCACCGGTGACACGGGCGACGACCGGCTGGCGCAGGACAGGAAGTCGCTGGGCGGGAAGATCCTGCGGATGACCCCTGACGGCAGGCCCCTGCACGGCAACCCGGAAGCCGACTCCGTGGTGTATTCGTACGGACACCGCAATGTGCAGGGGCTGGCCTGGGACCGGCACAAGCAGCTGTGGGCGTCCGAGTTCGGGCAGGACACCCGGGACGAGCTGAACCGGATCGTGCCGGGCGGCAACTACGGCTGGCCACAGGCCGAGGGGAGGTCCGGGAAGAGGGGATTCATCGATCCCGTGGCACAGTGGAAGACGTCCGAGGCGTCCCCGAGCGGGATCGCGTTCGCCGAGGGCTCGATCTGGATGGCGGCCCTGCGCGGTGAGCGGCTGTGGCGGATCCCGCTGTCCGGCAAGGAGGACGGGGAACCCCTGGCGGCCCCGCAGTCGTTCCTGGAGGGGAAGTACGGCCGTCTGCGCACCGTGCTCGCCGCGGGCGGCGACAAACTCTGGCTCGTGACGAACAATACGGACACGCGCGGCACCCCGAAGCCGGGAGACGACAGGATCCTGGTGCTGGAGGTGCGGTAGCGACTACAGCGGTGAAAGGGCGTGCGGCCGGTGTTCAACTTCTTCGAGGAAATCTTCGCACCGGGTCGCAGACACGCCGCCGAGGAACGCAAGCGGCTGGAGCTGTCCCGCGTCGATCTCGGCGTCGGCGACCCGGGGCGCGGTCCGATAGATCTGGCCTCCGGAAAGGTCGTCGTCCGCGCGCCCGGGAGCGGCAGGACGCCCGGTGCCGGCCGGCCGGACGACGACGGGTGCGCCCCGCCGGCGGGCCGGGGTCCGGCGCCGGAGGCCGTGTCCCGCCGCATACCGGGGGCCGCGTCTGCTCGCACACCGGACATGGGCTCGGCCACGGACCCCGACGCGGGCCCGGACGCCGAGCCGCGCGACGGCGGCGCTTCGCAGGGCGGGGCCGGGGCGCGGCCGTAGCACGGACCGTCGGGTTCGTCGGGTTCGTCGAGTACGTCCGGTGCGGCGCGGAACCGACGGAGCCAGAGGCGCGTCACAGGGCGTCGGTGGCGTCCTGGGCGGGGTACAGCCGGAGCCGATGGGCGAGGGCGGCCGCCTCGCCCGGCCGGAGACGCCGAGCTTGGCGAGGATGTTGGAGACGTGCACACTCGCCGTCTTGGGCGAGATGTACAGCTCCTCGGCGATCTTGCGATTGGTGCGGCCGGCGGCGACCAGCCGGTGCACTTCCTGTTCACGTCTCGTCAGTCCGAGGCGCTCCAGGGTCCGCGCCGCGGCCTCCCCCGGGTGGCGCTCGGCGTGTTCCGTCGCCGCGCCGGTGCCGTCGTCCGGGTCGGGAACGGTGACGGGGGGAGCCACGAGTGCGGTCACGGCGGCCGGTGCGCCGGGCCTCTCGCGTTCGCCGTCGACGCGACCGCGGGCCGGGCCGGGGTCGGCGAGGGGGACGCGGGCTCGTGCGGCCAGCCGCTCGACGGTCTCGGCCAGCGGGCGCGCGCCGAGCCGGAGGGCGGCGCGGTGGGCCTCGCACAGCAGGACGGTGGCGGCGGACCGGTCGCCGGGGCGCCGAGGAGAGCCGTGGCCCAGCGGCGGCGGATCCGCGCCAGCTCGTAGGGGCGGTGCAGGGGCGCGAAGGCCGTGGCGGCGCGGGACCAGTGGTCGGGGGCGTCGACCCCCTCGGCACGGGCCAGTTCGGCTTCGGCCCACAGGGCGTACGCGGCCCATACGGGGACGAGCGTCGGCAGCCGCTTCAGACGGGCCCGGACGTCGGCGAGGACCGCCGGCCGGTCGGCGTCCGCGGCGGTACGGCCCCGGAAGTCCGCCTCGGCCGCGGCGGCGACGAGGAGCAGCGGCAGCACGTACCGCTGCTGGGGTCCCGGGCCGGAAGTCCTCGTCCGCCAGGGTCTCGAACGCGGCCCGCGCCTCGGGCAGCCGGCCCCGTCGGACGGCGAGGCTCATGGTGTGCCGTACGAAGGTGATCCGGTGTCCAGGGTGAGAGCCGTATGAGCCGCATCCGCGTCGGGACAGGGCCAGTTGGACTTCAGCCTCGGCCAGATCGCCCCGGGCCAGGGCGAGTTCGGTACGGAAGGAGGCGACGCGGGCCCGTGCGCTCTCGGACCGGGCGGCACGTGCCGCCGCGGCTGCGGTCGTCCGGCTCTCGTCCCAATACCCCAGGGAGAACAGCGAGTTCGCCCGTTCGCAGCGGACGGACGCCTCCATGTCGGCGATGCCGAGGGCGCGGGCGGTGTCGATTCCGTCGTCGGCGGCCGCCACGGCTTCCAGCGAGCGGCCCATGGATTCGAGCGTGGCGGGGGAGGGCGGTGGCGGCCCGGCTCATGACGTCGGCCAGGCGCAGTTCGCCGGCCTTCTCGCGGACGGCGTACATCTCGGCGATGCCGTCGTCCACGCCGCCCGCATCGGCGGTGAGCCGGCCGCGCACGAGTCCGGCGTGCAGCGCGACGCGTTCGTCCCCGACGAGCCGGGCGTACTCCACGGCACGGTCGGCGGCCGACAGCGCGTTCGGCCCGGGCCGGTGCCGGGCACCCCATCCCGCGACGTTCATCAGGACGTCGGCGTGCACGGATGACGGGGGCAGTCCGCGCACGAGGTCCTGGGCGCGGGCCAGTTCCCGTCGGCCGTCGCCGTGTCCGAGGTCCTGTGCGAGCCGGGAGCGCCGGACCCACCAGGACGAGGACGACGACGCGTTGCGCGGAGACACGTTGTGGAGAACGGGGCGTACGGGAGGCCGTCGGCCCCGGTGCCCACGCAGCCGCCGACGGCGGCGACGGCCCCGCGTCGTACCGCCTCGCCCAGGAACTCCTCGACCAGTCTGGTCTTCCCGACGCCCGCCTAGCCGCCGATCAGCAGGGCTCGGGGACCGTCACCGGCGCCGCCGGTCCGGCCGTCGTCCGGCGCGGCGGCCCGGGTGAGCGCGTCCACGAGCGCGGCGAACTCGGCCGCGCGGCCGACGAACACGGGGCTGACGGACACCGAACCGACGGACAGCGAGCTGTCGGAGACGGGACCGACGGGCGCGGGGCCACCGGAGACGGGAATGACGGACTCAGGACTGACGGGCCGGGTCTCCACATCGCCGAGCATCGCACACGAGCCGGGAGCACGGATCCGGGAGCGGGGGTCCGGCAGCGGGTCCGGAACGAGGGTTCCGGAACGGGGGTTCGGGAACGTGGGTTCGGGAACGGGGTCCGGGAGCAGCGGTCCGGAAACGCAGGTCCCGGAGCACGGATCCGGGAGCACGGATCCGGGAGCACGGATCCGCGAACACGGCCCCGGAACTGGGGCGTCGGCCGTCGCGTACGTCCCGCCGCATCCATCGCGTCCAGCCGTTCCCACTCGCCCCCGTGCCTGCGGCCGTGCAGGAGTTCCCAGCGCCCCGGCCCACCCGTCCCCAGGCCTCCGGCCGTTCCACGCCGTACGGGCCCATGGTGGTACGGCGGACGACGCCCCCCGTACGCCGCCCGCCGCACCACCTCTCGCCGCACCGCCGTCGAGGACTCAGTCCGCGGCGGCGAACGCGGTCCGCAGCCGGGCCATGTAGTCGGCGAGCGCGGGGGCCCAGCACCCGTAGTTGTGTCCGCCGTCGCAGGTGGGGGCCAGTGACGACCCGTCGCCGTAGTCGACGAGACGGGTGCGCAGCCCGAGCTGGTCCGAGCGGGCCTTCACACGCTCTGCGGCGATCGCGGTGAAGTGGTCGATGAGCCCCTGGTCACCGGTGTAGAGCGTGGTCTCGGTCCCGGCGAGCGCGGACAGGTTGGCCGGGGAGGCCGGGTTGACCGCCTTCCAGACGCGGTCCGCGTCGAACACCGGGTAGGGGGAACCGTAGATGGCGTCGCTGTCCACGGTGGGGCCGTATCCGGTGCACTTGCCGGTGCCGGAGGGGGTGGAGGTGCTCACGGCGCACCACGCGCCCGTCAGGTTGAGCTCCGTGGCCAGGACCGCTCCCCGGATCTCCGCCATGTCGAAGTCGATGCCCCCGGACAGGGAGGCGGCATGGCCGAAGAGATCGGGACGGGCCTCGGCGTAGTGCAGGGCGCCGGAACCGCCCATCGAGAGACCGACGACGGCCCGGTGGGCCCGGTCGGCGACGGTCCGCAGGTTCGCGTCGATGAAGGGGACGACCTGATCGAGGTGGAACGTCTCCCAGTTCGCCGCCCCCACGACGGTGTTCTGCATGACCCAGTCGGCGTACCAGCCCTTGAGGCCGCCGTCCGGGACCACGGTGATCATCGAGTCCGAGCGCAGCGCGGGGGCTGCCGCCGCGTCGTTCACGTTCCCGCCCCCGCCGTGCAGGAAGTACGCCACCGGCCACCGTCGGTCGGGGTCGGAGCGATAGCCGCTGGGCAGGAAGACGCGGATCTTGTGCGGGCCCGACACCTGCGGTGTGGTCACGGTGATGGTGAAGTCGTTTGCCGAGTGCACCTCGGTGCCGCCCGGGACCTGGGTCAGTCCGAACCCGTCGGACAACACGGGTGGATCGGAGCCCTCGGCGCTCGCGGCCGGTGCAGCGAGCGTCGCCGTCACCGTCATCGCGGCGGCGACGACGGCCGTTCTCGCGTGCAGTCTCCAGGCGTTCAGTGCTGATCTCATCGGTGGTCCTTCCCGAGAGCGGATGTCTCTCATGGTTTCCGGGGGGAGGTGAGGAGCGGAGGGAGCGGACGCCCTTCGGGCTTCGGAGGGCTCAGAGCGCGCAGAACGCGTCCGTCATGCCCTTGCCCGTATCCGCCTGCCCCTTTGTCCCGGCGAGCATGTGGTACTCGTTGTTCGCGTGCAGCGCCTGCTCGGAGCCGTCCTCACTGGTGAGCCACTCGCTGAAGTAGCCGAGCACGGCACCGTTGTGGCCCCACGCCCACTTCCCGCAGGGCAGCTTGACGTGTTCGATGCCCAGGCCGTAGCCGGCGGTGCCCTCGGCGTTCACCGGCACCGTGGTCTTGAGCTCGGCCAGCTGCGCGGGCGCCAGGAGCTTCCCGGTCAGCAGGGCCCGGGAGAACGTGGCCAGGTCGTCCAGCGTCGAGACCATGGCACCGGCGCTCCCGGTGACCTGCACGTTGGAGACCGTGCCGTCGCCGATGAGGAGGACGCGCAGGACGTAGCCGTGAAGGTAGTTGCCGTACAGGGCGGGGTCCTCGGTGGGGAAGCTGGTGTCGCGCAGACCGAGCGGTTCGATGATCCGCCGCTGGACCTCGGTGGCCGGTTCCGAGCCGGTGACGGCCTTGATCACCATGCCCGCGAGCACGTAATTGGTGTTGGAGTAGCCGAACTTCTCCCCCGGCCCGGTCTTGGGAGCGCTCCGGGCGAGGCCGATGTCGACCAGGGACTGCGGCGCCATGGCCTCCCTCGGGTTGGTGTTGAGGTAGTACGGGGTGGACACCTGGAGGGCGCCGAGGTAGTCCGGCAGGCCCGAGGTGTGGTTGAGGAGCTGACGGATCGTGATCTTGGCGCCGTCGTAGCCGTTGGCGGCGACGGCGCCCGGCAGCCATCGGGCGACGGTGTCGTCCAGGGAGAGCCGGTGCTCGCCCTCCAGCTGGAGCAGCACGGTGGAGATGAACGCCTTGGTGTTGCTGCCGATCCGGAACTGCGCCTTCGGGTCGGCGGGCGCCTTGGCGGACAGGTCACCGACCCCCGCCTGCACGTACTGGGCGTTGTCGCCCTTGCGCACCATGCCGACCACGCCCGGGTATCCGTCGGCGACCCCCTGCTGGGCGCCGGACCGGAGGATGTCGGCGGGGGTCGATTCGACGGCGGTGGCCTGGCCGGCACCGCCCGCCAGGAGACAGACGGCGACGGCGGCCGTCAGCAGCCGGCCCCGGCGCCGCGACGACGGCCGGCGGGCCGTTCCCTCGGCGCCGGAACGACCGGCGTCCGTCGCCGTACGGGCCTCGGGACCGGCGAACATGCTCACGCTCATGCGTTTCTCTCCTTCTCGACCGGAATTAAGGGATCGTGCTGGAATCACGGAATCGTGGTGGTGCGGAACGGTGGGATGACGCGGCGGCGTGAACAGCCATGTTCACGCCCGTCGACCACGCACGGGGCGCGCACGCATCGACCGCGCACGAATCCCGCACATGTCGACTCACGTTCCTCACGGGCCTATCGACTGCACGCGGCCGCGATCATCAGCAACAGCAGGACGACTCCCACCAGCTGAAGACACCCGTTGCCGCTCTCCGGGTTCTTCCGGTTGGCCTCGACATGGCCACCGGGAGGAATCCCGGGATGCTGCTTGGTGTAGTGGTCCATCTGACGCCGCGCGCCCTCGGATTCACTGAGCCACGACGTCTTGAAACCGCATTCACCGCACCAGAAGCGATATGCCATGCCGACTCCTCCTATGTGGTGGCGGGAGGCATTTCCATGGGTGCCGGCCGGGTCCGGCGTCCGAACGGCTCCGCTCACCGCGGATCCGCTCGCCGCACCGGCCGGACACCCATGAGCCTGGCGTTCGCGCTGCTCGGAGGACAGGTCATGGCACCGGTCATATATGACCGGTCGTCACGGTAGGCTCACCGACGACCGCGCTCGGTGGTGGAAGGGTGTCGAAGTGACCGATCAGCTCGGCACGCTGTTGCGTCGGCTGCGGACCCGATCGGGGCTGACCCAGGAGCAGTTGGGGGAGCGGTCCGGGGTGAGCGTCAGCACCATCCGCAGACTGGAGACGGGGCGGTCGAGAGATCACCGGCTGGGGACGCTGAACCTGTTGGCGGACGCCCTCGAGGTCGGGCCCGACGACCGGCGGCAGATCGCGGCCCTGCTCGCGAAGCTCCAGGCGGTCGCGCCCGGTCCTGGACCGGCCGCCCCCGGTCCCCCGTCGGCCGAACCCGCCTCCCCTGCAATCGAATCGGCCGCAGGTGCTCTCGAACCGGCGTCCGTCGCGCCCGGATCGACCCTGCGCATTCCCGAACAGGCCTCACAATCACGTGAGTCGACCACCGCAGTTTCATCGGATTCGGCCACGGGAGTGCGCCTTTCGAGGTCCGGCACGGCCGATTCGCCCGGCACTCCGCCCGTACCGCATTCCGTTCCGGCGGCCCGCAGCATGTCCCCGGTGGACGTCCGAGGTGCGCTCGCCGACGCCGCCGCCGAATTGGCGAGGGAAATCGGGCGTCGCTGGCGGCGCGAGGAGGAACAGCGCCGGGTTCACGACCCGTTTCCGTTACCGGTGCGCTGGCGGGAGGCGCCGGAATTCCTGACGGACTATCCGGAGAACATTCAGCGCCTTCCTTCGGGGGCGACTCCGCACCGAATCGACCTGGAGGGCGACGTGCGGAGCGTGGCCGAGGTCTACCGGAGGATCCGGTCCGGGCGGCTGGTGATTCTGGGCCGGGCCGGATCGGGCAAGTCGATCCTGACGATCAGGTTCGTCCTGGACTATCTGGAGGACACGGACCACGCCGACAAGGTGCCGGTGATCTTCAGTCTCGGCTCCTGGGACCCGACGACGATCGCGTTGCGGGACTGGCTGGTCGACCGGCTGGTACGCGATCACCCGCATCTGGCCCGCCGGGCCCCCGACGGGGGGCCGCTGGCCGCCGCCCTCGTCGACGCCGGTCTCGTACTGCCGGTCCTGGACGGCTTCGACGAGGTCGCGGAGGGCCTGCGGCAGGCGTCACTGGAAGCACTCAACGCCGTCTCTCTCCCGCTCGTCCTGACCAGTCGGCGTGCCGAGTTCGCCGAGGCGGTCCATGCGGCGGGGACGCCCCTCGTCTGGGCGGCCGGGATCGAACTCACCGACCTCGCCCTCGACGACCTCGTGGCCTATCTGCCCAGGACGGCCAGGCCGATCGTCCGCGGCAAAGGCATCCGTGGTGAGGGCGCCGACGGTGCGGGTGTCCGCGGTCCAGGCGCCGACGGCGACGGGAGCACCCGGGACGGCGCGGTGTGGGGGCCGGTCCTGGACGGGCTGCGGGACCGGGAGGGCCGGGCGGCGGACGTACCGCTCGCCAGGGTCCTGAGCACCCCGCTCATGATCGTCCTGGCGCGGACGATGTACAGCGAGGCGCCCGACCGGAATCCGGTGGAACTGCTGGACACGGAACGGTTCCCCGACGAGAAGTCCCTGGAGGAACACCTGCTGGCGGGCTTCGTACCGACGGTCTACCGGGGCCACGCCGCCGAACTGACCGCCGCGGACCACCGGCGCGGCGAGCGGAACCGGGTCCGGGCCCGGCCCCGGACCGGGGACGGGAACCGGGACCCGGAAGGCACCGAGCGCTGGCTCGGCTATCTCGCCCACCACCTGGCCCGGCTCGACCGCGACCAGCAGGACCTCGCGTGGTGGCGGATCAGCGGCTCCGTGCGGCTGTCCACGCGCGTCGCGGCCGTCGCACTGGCCTCCGCGCTGAGCGTCGCCGTGTCCGAGTGGCTGGTCGCCCTGTTCTTCATTCCGATGGCGTTCGGTGATTCCCTCCTGCTGGGTGCCCTGATGGGGACATGCGCCGGTCTCTCCTTCGCGTGCGTGTACGGGATCATGGCCGCGGTCGGCGCCGGGACCTTCGAGCCGTCCTACGTGCGGCTGAGACTGCACCGCAGGGGCGAGGGCATCGGCCGGCGTCCGGTCCGCGTGTTCACCACCCGGTTCGGGGCCGTCCTGCTGGGCGGATTCGTCATGGGCGTCGGCTGCGCGAGCTCGCTCGCCCTCCAGCGCCGGCTGTCCTACGGCATCCCGCTCACGAACGAGCGGGTCATCGAGGGCACACTCATCAACATGTTGGCCTTCGGCCTGATCTTCGGGGCGGGCGCCGGGCTGGTGTTCGGCCTGCTGGCCGTGCTCGAAGCGCCCCTGGACGTCGCCTCGGCGGCCACCCCCGCCGGTCTGCTGGCCTGGAACCGCACGACGGTGGGCCGACAGGTCCTCGTCCTCATCCCGGCGCTCACCCTCGCGATCGCCCTCGACGGCTATCTGTTCACCGATCTGTTGCAGGAGTTCCTCGGACCGATGAACTGGGAGTTGGAGGACGGGCTCGTCATCGGGGCGGTCGGCGGCCTCGGCGGCGCGCTCTCGTACGCGTTCTCGTTCACCGCCTGGGGCCAGTGGGTGATCCTGGCCCGCGTCTGGCTGCCCCTGACCGGCAAGCTGCCCTGGGACACGGTCGCCTTCCTGGACGACGCGTACCGCCGGGGCGTGCTGCGCCAGACCGGGGCGGTCTACCAGTTCCGCCACATCCGGCTCCAGCACCACCTCGGCCGCTCGTACCGCGAGCAGCAGGCCCGGTACGCCCCGGCCGGATTCACCGGCCGGAAGTGACCAGGGGCGCGCCGTCACCCGCTCCCGCCCCGACCCGCCGCGGCGTCAGGCGTTCCGGGCGCGCCACTCCGGGGCCAGCACCGACCAGACCTCCGAGTCGTACCGCTCCCCGCGGTAGAGGTAGCTCTGTCGCAGCACTCCGTCGCGCCGCATGCCGAGCCGCCGGGCCACGGCGATGCTGCGGGTGTTCGTGCTGGTCGCCTGCCACTCCACGCGGTGCATGCCGCGCTCGTGGACCGCCCAGTCGATCAGTTTCCGCGCCGCCCGGGTGACCAGGCCGCGCCCCTCCCCCGCCGGTTCCAGCCAGCAGCCGATCTCGCAGTTGCCCGAGTCCGCCTCGAAGATCCGGAACAGGACACCGCCGACGAGCGTGCCGTCCAGCCAGATGCCGTAGAGCCGTCCGGTGTCGTTCGCCTGCTTCTCCGCGTACCGCAGGAGCAGGGCGCGTGCCGAGTCCGCGTCGGTGGCGAAGGAGGCGAGGGGGATCCAGGGGTCGACGAGTGCGCGGGCCCGGTCCATGTGGGCGAGGAACTCCTCGGCGTGCCACACCTCCAGCGGGCGCAGCTCCGCCCCCTCGCCTCCACGGCCCCGGTGGTTCGCCTGACCCGCGTGGCCGCTGCCGTCCCCGCGCTCCCCGCCGTCTCTGCCGATTGCGTCGTCTGCGTCGTCTGCGTCGTCGCCGAGGGATATCGCGAACATCATGCTCCGTCTCGAACCGTCTTCGTCGCCCGCGCGGCCCCGGCCTGTTCCGCCGGTGGCGCCGCGTGCGCCTCTCGCGCGATCCTCGCATGCGCCGTGCCGCGCTCCGGAGCCTCGATGCTGATCCGCGGCAGCCAGCGGTCCAGCCGGCGCGGCAGCCACCAGTTCGCGCCGCCGAGCAGATGCATCAGGGCGGGGACGAGCAGCGTACGCAGGACGAAGGCGTCGAGGGCCACGGCCGCGGCCAGCGCGATCCCGAACATGGCGATGACCCGGTCGCCGCTGAGGACGAATGCGAGGAAGACCGAAATCATGATCACCGCAGCGGAGTTGATCACCCGGCCGGTCTCGGCGAGACCGACCCGTACCGCCCTCCGGTTGTCACGGGTCTCCAGCCACTCCTCGTACATGCGCCCCACCAGGAACACCTGGTAGTCCATGGAGAGCCCGAAGAGCACGGACACCATGATCACCGGCAGGAACGGCTCGATCGGACCGGAGCTGCCCAGGCCCAGCAGTTCGCTCCCCCACCCCCACTGGAAGACCGCCACGACGACCCCGAACGAGGAGGCGACGGCGGCGATGTTCATCACGGCGGCCTTCAGCGGGATGGCGATCGACCGGAAGGCCAGCAGCAGGAGCAGACAGCCGAGCGTGATGACCACACCGACGAAGAGCGGCAGCTTGTCCATGACGGTCCGGGCGAAGTCGTCGTACCCGGCCGTGACCCCGCCCACATGGGCCTGGAGCGAGGTGTTCGCCTCGGCCTTCGGGATGACGTCCGAGCGCAGCCGGTCGACGAGGTCGCTGGTGTCCCGCGACTGCGGTGACGAGGTCGGTACGACGGTGACGAAGGCGGTGTCGCCGCCGGCGTTGTACGTGACCGGGCCGACCGAGGCCACTCCCTCGGTGGCGCGCAGCGTGGCGGGCAGGCCGTCCATCGCGAGCCGGTCCCCGGCGCCGTCGAGCTGCGCCACGATCGTCAACGGGCCGTTGACGCCGGGCCCGAATCCGTCGGACAGCAGGTCGTACGCCTGCCGGGTGGTCGACGAGGCCGGGTTGTTGCCCTGGTCGGAGGTGCCCGGGTGGAGGGAGAGCGTGGGCAGCGCCAGCACCAGCATCACCGCGGCGGCGAGTGAGCCGAGCAGTTTGGGGTGGCGTTCGACGAACCCGGACCAGCGGGCGGCGAACCCGGTGGGGACGTCGGGCCGCGGGCCCTCCTCGGCGAGCCGGGCCCGTTCGCGGCGGCTCAACGCCCGCATCCCGATGAAGGACAGCAGCGCGGGCAGCAGGGTCACGGACGCGGCCACGGTCAGGACGACGGTGAGCGAGGCCGCGATCGCCACACCGTTGAGGAATTCGAGTCGCAGGACGAGCATGCCGAGCAGCGCGACGCACACCGTGGCCCCGGCGAAGACGACGGCCCGGCCGGTCGTGGCGACGGCACCGCGCGCGGCGTCGGCGACCGGCATGCCCTGGCGCAGACCGGCGCGGTGCCGGGTGACGATGAACAGCGCGTAGTCGATGCCGACGCCCAGCCCGATCAGCATGCCCAGCATCGGGGCGAAGTCGGCGACGGTCATCACATGCCCCAGCAGCATGATGGCCGCGTACGCCGTTCCGACGGAGACGAGGGCGGTGGCGATGGGCAGCATGCTGGCGGCGAGGGAACCGAAGGCGAGGAACAGGACACCGGCCGCGACGACGACCCCGATGGCCTCGCTGAAGTGGATGGCGGGCGCCTCGGTGAGGGCGACGGCCGGTCCGCCGAGTTCCACCCGGAGGTGGTCGGCCTCGGCCGCCTTCGCCGTGTCCACGAGGGCCCGCGCCTGGTGCGCGGGGATCTCGTCGGACGGCCGGTCGAAGGTGACCGTGGCGTAGGCGGTGCGTCCGTCGGGGCTGATCTGTCCGGCGCCGGACGCCCCGTACGGCCCGGTGACGGCACCGACTCCGGGCAGTTCCTCGACCGCGTGCAGGGTGCGGGTCATGGTCTGCCGGACGTCGGCGGCCCGCACGGTGGAGTCGGTGGTGTGCCAGACGATGGTGTCCGTGTCCCCGCCGAGGTCCGTGAAGCCGTCCTTCAGGAGATCGGCGGCCCGGCCGGCCTCCGTGCCGGGCACGTCGTACTGGTTGGAGTACGCGGAGCCGGCGAGGCCCGCCGCGGTGGCGGCGCCGCCGAGGGCGAGAAGCCAGACGAGAACAGTGACGAGGCGGTGCCTGATACACCAACGGGCAAGGGCGGCCACCTGACGTGCTCCCTGACGGTTCGCGGACGGTTCGCGGCTCTTCCGGCACACGGCTCGTCGGGCTCGTGCCGCCACGGGTGGGTGGCGCACGGGGGAACGAGACATGGAGCACCCGCGAAGAACGCATGACGTGGGTATGTCCACTCTCGCAGCCGATGGTGATCCTTTGCCCCATTCGTGGCATTACTCACAGGCCCCGCCCGCGAGCGGTGCCTGGTTGCTCGTCCCTGATTCCTTGTGCGTGCCGCCCTGGCCGCGGTGCCGTCGGGCGGTCACGGCCCTCCCGCCGCGGCGGTCCGTCGTCGAGCCGGCCCGAGACCGCGTACCGGCGGTCGGCGTGGGCGACGACGTGCCCGGCCGGAGCGGCCCGGGAGAGCTCGCCGGGCGGGGTGGTGGGGACGGCCGGCTCCCGGAACGGATCACCGTTGCGGTGGTCGTCGAGGACCTCCGTGCACAAATGGGACCGGACGCCCGCACTCCTCGCCCTCCGGCACCGGCGCATCCAGGGCTCGGCGGCCGGGGCGGGCGCGTCCACCACGGCCCGCTCCACCGGGGCGCCGCTCCACCGGGGCGCCGCGCCGCCCGGGAACGCACGAGGCTCCATGCCCACCAGCGTGACCACGAGCACGCGGGGCGCGGACCGACGGTTCCGCCCGGCCTCGAACCTCCGTGCGAACCGCGGGGCTCCGGCCGCCCGTGAACGGCCGGTCCGGCCGTCGCCGTCAGCCGGAGACGCTCGCCCGGCCGTTCTCGATGTGTCCCATCAGCCGACGCCGGAAGCCGCCCTCCCCGTCGACGGTGATCTCCAGGTCGTACCAGCCGTGCGCGTCCGCCGCCGAGTGCACCACCGTACGGCTGCGTCCCGGCTTGACCTCGACCGTCCTGGTCCAGTCGCGCAGGTCCGCCTCGTCGACGTATCCGAGCGGCCGCACGGTGAAGGTGAGCGTCGTCCGCCCGTTGTTGCGCAGGACGAGATGCAGATCCCGCTCGTGCGCGTCGATCCGTGAGCCGACCTCGGCACCGGCCGCGGCGGCGCCCTGGGCGGGCCCGGCGAACTCGCGCCGGAAGCCGTTGGGGCCCGTCACCGTGAACCGGTACGCCGAGCCGTTGACGGGCACCGACCAGTGCGCCGTGCCCTTCACGTCGCGATGCTGCGGCACGGGGAACTCGCCCGCGTACGGGTACAGCGTGAAGTGCGCGGAGGAGCGGCCGGTGTTGCCGAGGGCCACGCGCACCTCACCGCCCACCAGCCGGGCCTGCGCGTCCGGCTGGTACGGCAGCGGGCGGGCCGGGCGCACCCCGGGCTCCTGTGCGGGCATGTGCTGCACGAGCGGCGGCCTCGGCGCCCAGCGTCCGGTGAACGGCGGGATGGCGCCGGGCTGTTCCACGTCGGGCCGCCGCCGTGCGCGCTTGAAGTCGAAGGCCGAGGTCAGATCGCCGGTGACGGTGCGCCGCCAGGCGCCGATGTTCGGCTCCTCCACCCCGGTCCAGCGCTCCAGGAAGCGGATGACGGAGGTGTGGTCGAAGACCTCGGAGCAAACGTAACCGCCCACGGTCCAGGGCGAGACGACGAGCAGCGGGACCCGCATGCCGAGACCGGTCGGCTTGCCCTCCCACCGCTCCTCGGCCACCTCCGGCGGCGCGACGGGCGGCGGCACGTGGTCGAAGAAGCCGTCGTTCTCGTCGTAGTTGATGAGGACGGCGGTGTGCCGCCAGACCTCGGGGTGCCTGCCCAGCACGTCCAGGATCTTGTAGACGATCGTCGCGCTGTGGACCGGCGAGGAGACGCTGGGGTGCTCGGAGTCGAGGGCCGACGGCACCAGGTAGGAGACCTCGGGGAGGGTGCCCGCCGCCACGTCCTTGGCGAACTCGTCGGCCAGCGTGCCGGTCTCCACCCGGCGCAGCCCGCGCTCGAAGAGGCTGCGCTCGGTCCTGTCCAGGGTGGCGACGCCCTGTTCGAGCAGCCCGAACAACCGCTCCCGCTCGGCGGCGTCCGCTTCCCGGACGGCCGAGTAGAAGGACTCCATGTACGTATGACCACCGGTCCTCGCCAGCGCCTTGCGGGCGATCGCCTTGAAGGTGGCGAAGAACTCGATCTGGTTGTCGGTGAAGTTCTCCCACTCGGTGTACGTGCGCCAGCTGCGGCCCGCCTTCTCCAGCCGCTCCGCGTAGGTGCCCCAGTCGTACCCGGGGTGCGTGCCCTCGTCGTACGCGTCGTTGCCGACGGCCCGCTTCCCGTTCGGCTCGTAGCCCGTCCTCCCGCTCCAGAGGTGGTTGCGGTTGGGGCTGGTCGAGGAGTGGATCGAGGAGTGGTAGGCGTCGCAGACCGTGAAGGTGTCGGCCAGTTCGTAGTGCAGCGGGATGTCGCGGCGGTCGTAGTACGCCATGGTGGCGGCCGTCTTCGCGCTCACCCAGCCGTTCATCCAGCCGTCGGCCCACGCTCGGCCGCCGCCGTTCCAGGAGTGGTCGAGCGCGCCGATGTACTGGAGGTCCTTCTTCTGCGTCTCGGCGGCTCCCCGCACCGGGAACGGCAGCACGGAGGCGCCGAGCGGGGCGGGCTGCTCGAAGACCGGCCTGCCGGAGGGCAGCTCGATCGCGTTGCGGTCGCCGAAGCCGCGCACGCCCCGGAGCGTGCCGAAGTAATGATCGAAGGAACGGTTCTCCTGCATCAGGATCACCACGTGCCTGATGTCCCGGAGCCCACTCCCACCGGACCCGGCCGGGTGCGTCGGCTGCGCGGCCATCGCGGCCTGCAGCGACGGCGGCAGCAGCGACCCCGCCGCCGCGGCGCCGAGCGCGCCGCCACCGAGTGCGAAGAGCCGTCGCCGTGAGATGTCCGTGGTCAAGTGAGCCTCCCGAGTCCTGTCGTATGGCCGGGAACGTAATCACGCCAGGTGGCCTCGGGAAGGACTCCGTACGGCTCGGTGGTGAACGTCCAACACGTCGGCCGGAAAGTCCAACCGCCCCCACAGGCCCACGACGGTCCGGCGCCGGTTCGCCCACGCGGTCCGGCCCCGAAGCACCCGGCCGCCCCGGCCCGAGGCACCCGCAGCCGTCCCGGTCCGAAGGAGGCGCCAGGCCGTCCCGGTCCATGGCGCCCGCGGGGGCCCGGCCGAGGCTCGCGCGGCGGTCGGCGCGTCCGCACCGGCGGACGCGGACCCCGGCCCGGACGCGTCGCCGGACGATTCCGGGGGCGCGAACGACGAGGGCGACGACCCGTCGCCGGACCCATCGCCGGACCCGTCGACGCCCGGGGTCGCCGACAACGCCACGGAGGTCTCGCTGACCACGCCGAACCCGGTGGCCGACGCCGACGGGTTCGAGGTGGGCTCCGCGAACCTCAACACCCGATTGCGCACGGACGCCCATGTGGCATCGCCGGACTGCACCACCGAGCCGTACATGGAGTTCGACCTCGGGCGCGCCTGGACCACCTTCGACCTGACGGCGGGGATCGACGACGACTCGAACTACGAGACGGGACGGCTGACCGTCAAGGTGGACGACACCACGCTCTGGGTCGGGACGCTCGAACCGGGCAAGCCGCAGCGGCTGTCCCTGAAGGTGGCGAACGGGCTGCGGCTGCGCATCCAGGTGGACGAGGACTGCGACGGCGCGAAACTCACGCTCGGCACCCCGCTGCTCAAGCGGTAGACGCGGGCGACGGCCCGGACCGCGCACGACGGGGCGGACCGCCCGGGACGGCCTGCTCATGGCGAGACCTGCTCGGGACGGCCTGCTCGGGCCGCCCGCCCCGCCCCGCGTCACGCCCCGATCAGCCGCAGCGCGCCCCACGGCGCCATCGTCGAGAGGCCCAGCGTCGCCGGTACGGTCAGCAGACCGAGCCGGGTGAAGTGGCCGAGCTCCGGCGCGGCGTCGTGGCTGTGCGGGACACGGCGCCGGAGCAGGGTGGCGAGCGAGCCGACACAGGTCAGGTTCGGGCCGAGGTTCACACCGACCAGTGCGGCGAGCACGGGCCGGGACCGGCCGCCGCCACGACCGGGAGCAGGCCGGAGCCGGGGCGCCGGCGGCTGACACGGCCGAAGGGGCGGTGCACCCGGATCACGGGTGCACCGCCCCTTCTGGACGACCACGGGGACCGCCCGTGCTACGGCCGGATCAGCCCTCGACGCCGAGCTTCTCCAGGATCAGCTCGCGCACCCGGGCCGCGTCCGCCTGGCCGCGGGTGGCCTTCATGACCGCGCCGACGAGCGCGCCCGCCGCCGCGACCTTGCCGCCGCGGATCTTGTCCGCGATGGCGCCGTTGGCGGCGATGGCCTCGTCCACGGCCGCGCCCAGCGCGCCCTCGTCCGAGACGACCTTCAGGCCGCGCTTCTCGACGACGGTGTCCGGGTCGCCCTCGCCCGCGAGGACGCCCTCGATGACCTGGCGGGCCAGCTTGTCGTTGAGGTCGCCCGAGGCGACGAGCTCGGCCACCCGGGCGACCTGCGCCGGGGTGATCGGCAGCTCGTCGAGGCCGCGGCCGGTCTCGTTGGCGTTACGGGCCAGCTCGCCCATCCACCACTTGCGGGCCTGGTCCGAGGGGGCGCCCGCCTCGGTCGTGGCGACGATCAGGTCGACCGCGCCCGCGTTGAGGATGGACTGCATGTCGTGCCCGGAGACGCCCCACTCCTCCTTGAGCCGGTTGCGGCGCACCCGCGGCAGCTCGGGGAGGCCGCCCCGCAGCTCCTCGACCCACTCCCGGGCGGGGGCGACCGGCACCAGGTCGGGCTCGGGGAAGTAGCGGTAGTCCTCGGCGTTGTCCTTGATGCGGCCGGACGTGGTCGAGCCGTCCTCCTCGTGGAAGTGACGGGTCTCCTGCACGACCGTGCCGCCGGAGCCCAGCACCGCGGCGTGGCGCTGGATCTCGAAGCGGACGGCGCGCTCGACGGAACGCAGCGAGTTCACGTTCTTCGTCTCGGAGCGCGTACCGAACGTCTCGGTGCCCTGCGGGCGCAGCGACAGGTTGACGTCGCAGCGCATCTGGCCCATCTCCATCCGGGCCTCCGAGACGCCGAGCGCCTTGATGAGCTCGCGGAGCTCGGCGACGTACGCCTTGGCGACCTCGGGGGCACGGGCGCCCGCGCCCTCGATCGGCTTGGTGACGATCTCGATGAGCGGGATGCCGGCGCGGTTGTAGTCCAGCAGGGAGTGCGAGGCGCCCTGGATGCGGCCGGTGGCACCGCCGACGTGGGTCGACTTGCCGGTGTCCTCCTCCATGTGGGCGCGCTCGATGTGCACGCGGAAGACCTCGCCGTCCTCCAGCTGGACGTCCAGATAGCCGTTGAAGGCGATCGGCTCGTCGTACTGGGAGGTCTGGAAGTTCTTCGGCATGTCCGGATAGAAGTAGTTCTTCCGGGCGAAGCGGCACCACTCGGCGATCTCGCAGTTCAGCGCGAGGCCGATCTTGATGGCGGACTCGACGCCGATCTCGTTGACGACCGGCAGCGCGCCGGGCAGTCCGAGGCAGACCGGGCAGGTCTGGGAGTTGGCGTCCTGCTTCAGCTCGGTCGAGCAGCCGCAGAACATCTTGGTCTTGGTGCCGAGCTCGACATGGACCTCCAGGCCCATGACGGGGTCGTAGGACGCGAGGGCGTCCTCGTACGACACCAGGTCGGTGACAGTCACGGTGAAACTTTCCCTCTCAGCCCAGCAGTACGTCGTCGTCGCCGATGCGCTTGAGTTCGCGCAGCAGCAGGGCGATACCGGTGGCGATGGCGGCGGCGGAGACGACGGCGTCGACCAGCCGGAGCGTGTCGTGCTCGGAGCGGGCCTGCTTGGCCTGCCTGATGACACCGAGCGCCCCGAAGGCGGTGGTGCCGATGGACAGGTACGTACCGGCCTTGGACTTCTTGAAGCCCTTGGCCTTGCTCAGCGCGTTCACAGTGACGGAGCCTCCTCCAGCAGCGGATGTCCCCACTTTTCCACGAAGGCGGCCTCGACGGCGGCTCCGACCTTGTACAGCCGGTCGTCCTTCATGGCGGGGGCGATGATCTGCAGACCGACCGGCAGGCCGTCCTCCGGGGCCAGACCGCAGGGCAGCGACATGGCGGCGTTGCCGGCGAGGTTGGTCGGGATGGTGCAGAGGTCCGCGAGGTACATCGCCATCGGATCGTCGGCGCGCTCGCCGATCGGGAAGGCGGTGGTGGGCGTCGTCGGCGAGACGATTACATCGACCTGCTCGAAGGCCCGCTCGAAGTCCCGGGTGATCAGAGTGCGGACCTTCTGCGCGGAGCCGTAGTACGCGTCGTAGTAGCCGGAGCTGAGCGCGTACGTGCCGAGGATGACGCGGCGCTTGACCTCGTCGCCGAAACCGGCCTCGCGGGTGAGCGCGGTGACGTCCTCGGCGGACTTCGTGCCGTCGTCGCCGACCCGCAGGCCGTAGCGCATGGCGTCGAAGCGGGCCAGGTTGGAGGAGCACTCGGACGGCGCGATCAGGTAGTAGGCCGACAGCGCGAGGTCGAAGGACGGGCAGTCCAGCTCGACGATCGTGGCGCCGAGCGACTTCAGCAGCTCGACCGACTCGTTGAACCGCTGGACGACGCCGGCCTGGTAGCCCTCGCCGGAGAACTGCTTGACGACGCCGACCCGCATGCCCTCGACGCTGCCGTTGCGTGCGGCCTCGACGACCGGCGGGACCGGGGCGTCGATGGACGTCGAGTCCATCGGGTCGTGGCCGCCGATCACCGCGTGCAGCAGCGCCGCGTCCAGGACCGTACGGGCGCAGGGCCCGCCCTGGTCGAGGGAGCTGGAGAACGCCACCATGCCGTAGCGGGAGACGCCGCCGTAGGTGGGCTTGACGCCGACGGTGCCGGTGACGGCGGCGGGCTGGCGGATGGAGCCGCCGGTGTCCGTGCCGATGGCCAGCGGGGCCTCGTACGAGGCGAGCGCGGCCGAGGAGCCGCCGCCGGAGCCGCCCGGGATCCGCGTGAGGTCCCACGGGTTGCCGGTCGGGCCGTAGGCGCTGTTCTCGGTGGAGGACCCCATGGCGAACTCGTCCATGTTGGTCTTGCCGAGGATGACGACGTCGGCGTCCTTCAGCTTCTTGGTGAGGGTCGCGTCGTACGGCGGGATCCAGCCCTCGAGGATCTTGGAACCGACGGTGGTCGGGATGCCCTCGGTGGTGAAGATGTCCTTGAGCGCGAGCGGGACACCCGCCAGCGGGCCCAGCTTCTCGCCCGCCGCCCGCTTCGCGTCGACGGCACGGGCCTGCGCGAGCGCGCCCTCGCGGTCGACGTGCAGGAAGGCGTGGACCTTCTCGTCGACCGCGTCGATCCGGGCCAGGTGCGCCTCGGTGACCTCGACGGCGGTCAGCTCGCCGGACGCGATCTTCTCGGCGATCTCGGCGGCGGTGAGCTTGATGATGGTGCTGTTGTCCGTCATGGTTTCAGCCCTCCCCCAGGATCTGCGGCACCTTGAAACGCTGCTGCTCCTGGGCCGGGGCGCCGGAGAGCGCCTGCTCGGGGGTGAGCGACGGACGGACCTCGTCCGCGCGCATGACGTTGGTCAGCGGCAGCGGGTGGGAGGTCGGCGGTACGTCTTGGTCGGCGACCTCGGAGACGCGGGCGACCGCGCCGATGATGTCGTCGAGCTGACCGGCGAAGTGATCGAGCTCTTCGCCCTTCAGCTCCAGACGCGCCAGCCGGGCGAGGTGGGCGACCTCCTCGCGCGTGATGCCAGGCATGCAGCGATCCTCAGGGGTTGGTGTGCGGTTTTGGCCCAATCCTATGGTGTCGGCCGCCAACGCTCCCGCCACCCGGGTGAACCTCCTGGTCGGGCGGCCGATCGGGGCCGGCCGCCCTCGCCGTCGCGGACGCGGGCCGGACGGTCGCGCCGTCGCGCACCCGTGTCGGGCGGTGGCGACGCACGTCGGCGGTCAGGTCGTCGCGGGCCGCGAGTCGGCCGTCCGTCCCGGAGGGCGCTGCTCCAGCTCCGGCGTCGCCGCGGCGGCTGCGGCGGCTGCGGCGGCCGCGGCCGCCAGCTCGGCCGGTCGGCGCCAGCCGTGCTCGCCGCGCGCCCGCAGCCAGGCCGTCGTCTCCTGCGGCGGCATCGCCGCGGCGACCAGCCATCCCTGCACGGCGTCGCAGCGCAGGTCCCGCAGCCGCTCCCAGGTCTGGTCGTCCTCGACGCCCTCCGCGACCACCAGCAGGCCCAGCGAATGCGCCAGGTCGATGGTGCAGCGGACGATCTCCGCGTCCTCGTTGTCGACGGCCAGCCGGGCCACGAACGACCGGTCGATCTTCAGCTCGCTGACCGGCAGCCGCCGCAGATGGACCAGCGAGGAGTACCCCGTGCCGAAGTCGTCGAGGGACATCTTCACGCCGTGCCCGGTGAGCCCGGCCAGGGTGTCGGCGGCGCGCTGCGGGTCCTCCAGCAGCACATGCTCCGTGATCTCCAGCTGGAGCGCCCCGGCCGGGACGCCGTGCCGGGCGAGCCGGGCCGCGACGCTGCCCGCGAATCCGGGGGTGTGGACGTCGCGCGGCGAGACGTTGACCGCGACCGGGACGAACAGCCCCTGCGCCCGCCACCGGGCGACCTGGGCCAGCGCCGTCTCCAGGACGTACTCCGTGAGGTGCGGCATGAGCCCGGACGACTCGGCGATGGCGATGAACTCGTCCGGAGGGACCCGCCCGCGCTCCGGGTGCACCCAGCGCACCAGCGCTTCGAGGCCGGCCACCTGGCCGTCGAAACGGACCTTCGGCTGGTAGTGGAGCTCCACCTCACCGGCGTCCAGCGCCCGTCTCAGGTCGCCGAGGAGCCCGAGCCGGTCGGGGGTGTTGCTGTCCCGCTTCGACTCGTACACCTCGACACCCGTGCGGTCGCGCTTGGCCTGGTACATCGCCACGTCCGCCCGCCTGAGCAGACCTTCCGCGTCCGGTGCGTGGTCCGGGTGGACGGCGACCCCCGCGCTGGCCTCCAGCACCAGGGTCAGACCGTCCAGGTCCAGCGGGGAGGACAGCGCCGCGACCAGGTGGCGGGCGACCCGCTGGGCGCTGGTCGTGGAGTCGGTGGTCGGCAGGAGCACGGCGAACTCGTCGCCGCCGAGCCGTGCGGCCTCCGCCCCGCGCGGAAGCGCGAGCCGGAGCCGCTCCGCTATCTGCAGCAGCAGCCGGTCCCCCGCCAGATGGCCGAGGGTGTCGTTGACCGCCCGGAAGCGGTCGAGATCGATCAGGACGAGAGCGGCCCTGGCCCCGACGGCCTCGGCGTCCTCCAGGGCCGTCCAGATGCGTTCCAGCAGCCACTGCCGGTTGGGCAGCCCGGTCAGCGGGTCGCGCAGCTGCTCCTCCGCGCGGGCCCGCGCGATCCAGAGGGTGGAGTCCAGGGCGATGAGCGGCACCGCGAACAGGGGCAGGAGCATCGGCATGGTCATCGCGACGACGCAGATCAGCGGTGCGATGCCGATCAGCGCCGCCATGAGGAGGCCCTGCCGGAGCAGGGTGGTGCGGGCGACGGTCGGCAGTCCGCCGCCCTGGGGGGCTCCCGCGTACCAGAGCAGGAGGCGGCTGACGAGCAGATAGGTGCAGGCGGCCAGCAGGATCTCGGGGAGGTCGGCGATGCCCCAGTCGAGTGGCTGCCAGGGGGATTCGACGGTCTGGACGTCGCCGAACGCGGCGAGAACCAGGGCCGCCGCGCCTATGCCCAGGATGTCCACGGCTCCGTGCAGCAGCCCTTGCCACCAGCGTTGCCGGCGGGCGACTCCGACGAGCACGACGACGACCAGGCTCACCAGCCCGGCGGCCAGCCAGCCGTAGAGCAGCAGCACGGCGAGCGTGAGGGCGGCCCCGGAACCGGCGCCGCCCGACCACCGGTCGCGTCCGAGCGCCACCAGGTGGCCGACGACGACACCGGTGAGGACGGCGAGGGACCAGCCGGCCTCGCCGTCGGGAAAAAGTGCGCGCCCCTCGCTCAGGGCCCGGTAGAAACCGGTCGCGATCAGAACGAAGGCGAACGCGATGGCAACGGCACCCACCTTGGGTGTGAGGCCGACGAAACCTTGCAGCCGCGACACCGGTGCGGCGCTCTCGGTCGGTTTCATTCCGTCCCTCTCACAGCCGGCGGTGCCCATGTCACCCGATGGTTCAGTTCCATGCCACCACGACCCGGAATTCCCATCCGCGGCCGGGCACGGCAGACGCACATCCCAACAGTAGGCCGCAACAGGCCGATAAGGGCAGCGCTCTACCGCTCTTGCCCGAATGCGAACCGACCCTTCACCAGCATCTGATATGCGCCGTTCGGGTGAACCCGCCCAACTGGGGGCAACCCTTGCCCCCTTCCACCCGCATATGACGCCTCTGTTCCTTTTCGTTCGTCATGTGCCCCTGGATTCACCCCTTCGACCGGCCATGGTCCCGTCCTCGCCCCGATCATTCCGCCGGTTCCGCGACGGGCGCGGCGGCCTCGCGCGCGGCCTCCGGTCCCTGTTCGAGCAGCACGGTGAAGCCGTCCTCGTCCAGCACGGGCACCTTCAGCTGCACCGCCTTGTCGTACTTCGAACCGGGGTTGTCGCCGACGACCACGAAGGAGGTCTTCTTCGACACCGAACCCGTCACCTTCGCCCCGCGGCTCTGCAACGCCTCCTTCGCGCCGTCCCTGGTGTGGCCGGACAGCGTGCCGGTGACGACGACGGTGAGCCCTTCGAGCGGGCGCGGCCCCGCCGCTTCCCCCGCTTCCTCGTCCTCCATCCGGACCCCGGCCTCCCGCCACTTGCGCAGGATCTCGCGGTGCCAGTCCTCGGCGAGCCACTGCTTCACCGAGGCGGCGATGATCCCGCCGATCCCGTCGGCCTCGACCAGCTCCTGCTCGGTCGCCTCGTCGATCCGCTCGATGGAGCGGAACTGACGGGCCAGCTCGGCCGCCGCGACCGGGCCCACGTGCCGGATGGAGAGCCCGGTGAGGATCCGGGCGAGCGGAGCGCTCCTGGCCGCGGCGATGGCGTCGAGCATGGCGAGCGCGTTCTTCTTCGACTCGCCCTGCTGGTTGGCGAAGACCCAGGCGGTCTTCTCCTCGCCGGTCTTCGGGTCGCGCCTGGGCAGCCCGCTGTCCGGGTCACGGACGTAGGCGCGGATCGGCAGGAGCTGTTCGATGGTCAGCCCGAAGAGGTCGCCCTCGTCGCGCAGCGGCGGCTCGGCGGGTTCCAGAGGCTGTGTCAGGGCCGCCGCCGCGACATAGCCGAAGTGGTCGATGTCGAGACACTTGCGGCTCGCGAGGTAGTAGACCCGTTCCCGCAACTGAGCGGGGCACGAGCGTGCGTTGGGACACCGGAGGTCGACATCGGCCTCCTTCATGGGCTTCAGCTCCGTACCGCACTCCGGGCAGTGCGTCGGCATCACGAACTCCCGCTCGGTGCCGTCGCGCAGATCGACGACCGGGCCGAGGATCTCCGGGATCACGTCGCCCGCCTTGCGGAGCACGACCGTGTCCCCGATGAGGACGCCCTTCGCCTTCACCACGTTCTGGTTGTGCAGGGTGGCGAACTCGACCTCGGAGCCCGCCACCTCGACCGGCTCGACCTGCGCGTACGGCGTGACGCGGCCGGTGCGGCCGACACCGACGCGGATGTTCACCAGCTTGGTGTTGACCTCCTCCGGCGGGTACTTCCAGGCGATCGCCCAGCGCGGGGCGCGCGAGGTGGAGCCCAGCCGGCCCTGGAGCGGGATCTCGTCGAGCTTGACGACGACACCGTCGATCTCGTGCTCCACGGAGTGCCGGTTCTCGCCGTAGTACGCGATGAACTCCCGTACGCCGTCCAGCGAATCCACCACCTTGTTGTGCCGGGCGGTGGGCAGGCCCCATTCGTGCAGCAGCTCGTAGGCGTGCGAGAGACGGTCGATGTCGAGGCCCTCACGGGCGCCGATGCCGTGCACCACCATGTGCAGCGGGCGGGTGGCGGTGACCTTCGGGTCCTTCTGGCGCAGTGAACCGGCCGCCGCGTTGCGTGGGTTGGCGAACGGCTTGTCCTGCGCCGCGACCAGCCGGGCGTTCAGCTCCTCGAAGGCGTGCATCGGGAAGAAGACCTCGCCGCGGATCTCGACCAGCTCCGGGATCCGGTCGCCCTTCAGCCGGTGCGGGATCTCGGCGATCGTACGGATGTTGGGCGTGATGTCCTCGCCGGTCCGGCCGTCGCCCCGGGTCGCGGCGCGGGTCAGCCGCCCCTGCTCGTAGGTGAGGTTGACCGCGAGACCGTCGACCTTCAGCTCGCACAGGAAGTGATGGCCGGTGGTGCCGACGTCCTTGGCGATCCGTTCGCCCCAGGCCGTCAGCTCCTCCTCGTCGAAGGCGTTGTCCAGCGACAGCATCCGCTCGCGGTGCTCGACGGAGGTGAATTCCGTCCGGTACGGACCCGCCACCTTCTGCGTCGGCGAATCCGGCGTGCGCAGCTGCGGGTACTCCTCCTCCAGGCCCTCCAGTTCACGCATCAGCCGGTCGAACTCGGCGTCGCTCACGACCGGCTGGTCGTTCACGTAGTAGCGGAAGCGGTGCTCCTCGATCTGTTCGGCGAGGAGCGCGTGCCGCTCCCGGACCTGTGCGGGCACCGCCGTCTGCTGTTCGCCGGCCATCGTTCCGTCCTCCCGTTACCCGTGACCCCGTTACTCAGGGTTGTCTGCGAGTGATCTCGCGGCCCGGGCGCAGTGGGCGAGCGCGGCGCGCGCGTACGCGGGCGAGGCGCCCGCCAGTCCGCACGCCGGGGTGATCACCACGGACCGCGTCAGCGTCCCCGGATTCAGCCCCAGCCTGCGCCACAGCGTCCTGACCCCCATGACGCTACCGCCCGGGTCGGGCAATCCGCCCGAGGCCGGGTCGGTGCCGGGCACCACTCCGAAGAAGATCTGGGTGCCGCCCTCGACCGCCTCCCCGATCGCTTCCTCCTCACGCTCGGTGAGCAGTCCGAGATCGAACGAGATCCCGTCCGCCCCGGCCCTGCGCAGCAGCGCGAACGGTACGTCGGGGGCGCAGCTGTGCACGACCGTCGCCCCGTCCCCGGCCGCTGCCAGGACGTCGCGCAGGGCGCCCTCCACGATCTGCCGGTCCACGGCCCGGTAGGTGCGGTAGCCGCTGGCCGTCCTGATCCCCCCGCGCAGGACACCGGTCAGCGACGGTTCGTCGAGCTGGAGCACCACGTCGGCGCCGGGCACCCGGCGCCGCACCTCCGCGAGATGGGCGCGCAGCCCCTCCGCCAGGGAGGCCGTCAGGTCACGGCAGGCCCCCGGGTCGCCGAGCGCGGCCTCGCCACCCCGCCGTTCCAGCGCGGCGGCCAGCGTCCACGGGCCGACGGCCTGGACCTTGAGCGGCCCCTCGTACCCCTGGGTGAACTCCTCCAGGGCGTCGAGGTCCTCGCCCAGCCAGGACCTGGCCCGCCGGGTGTCCCGGCCGGGCCGGTCGCTGACCCGCCAGCCGCTGGGCTCGACGTGCCCGTACAGGTCCACGAGCAGCCCGACGGTCCGCCCGATCATGTCCGCACCGGGCCCACGGGCCGGGAGCTCCGCCAGATACGGCAGCCCCTCGCCGTCCCCGAAGGACCCGGTGACGGTCTTCGCCGCCTCCCGCGCGTCTCCTCCGGGCATGGAACCGATTCCGGTGGCCCGGCAACCCTCGAACTTGTTCGTCTCGCTCACGTGGGAAGCCTAAAGGCCGTCCACGGCCCGTGGTGCGGGACGGCCGCCGGACCGGACCCTCACCACGCGGGACGGCCGCCCGATCCGCGCGGTGACGGTCCGGCCGTGTACGGTCCGGGCGGTCGGCGGCCGGGGCGCGCGAGGGTCAGCGGCCGGGGCGCACCCTGAGGTCGGTGACCTCGGCGTCGCGCGGCAGGTCGAGAGCCGCCAGGATCGTGGTGGCCACCGACTCCGGGTCGATCCAGCGGGAGGGGTCGTACTCCTTTCCCTCCTGCTGGTGGACCTTGGCCTGCATGGGGCTGGCGGTGCGTCCCGGGTAGACAGAGGTGACCCGGACCCCGTTCGCGTGTTCCTCCTGGCGCAGCGAGTCGGCGAGCGCCTTCAGACCGTGCTTGCTCGCGGCGTACGCGGCCCACTCCGCGGACGCCGCGAGCCCGGCGCCGGAGTTCACGAAGAGCACATGCCCCTGGGCGACCCGCAGCTGCGGCAGGAGGAGCCGGGTCAGCTCGGCGGGCGCGATCAGGTTGGCGTTGAGCTGCAAGTGCCACGCCTTGGGCGTGAGGTCGCCGACCGCGCCGAGCTCCACGACGCCCGCGACGTGCAGCAGCGAGTCGACCCGTTCCGGCATCGTCTGGTGGGCGAACGCCCAGGACAGCCGGTCCGGGTTGGCGAGGTCGCCGACGAGCGTACGGGCGCCGGGGTGCAGCTCGGCGAGCTCCTTGGCGCGGGCCGCGTCGCGGGCCACCAGCACGGCCTCGTCACCGCGCTCCAGAAGACGACGGGTGACGGCTGCGCCGATGCCGGACCCGGCGCCGGTGATGACATGTGTGGGCATACCGCCATGATCTCATCAGGTCGCCGGGCCGCCGGTCGTGCCCCGGAGCCGCGCACCGCGCCGCCGCACACGCCTGTCGGCGCATGACCGCGCGATCCGTGCGCCCGCGTCACCGCTGCTCGGCCGCGTCCTCCAGGTGGGCCAGGGCGCTCGCGCCGTCCTTGGCGAAGAACACCAGGTCGGTGAGCGGGATGGGGAGGAAGCCCTCGTCCTCCATCCGCTGGAACTGCTGGTGCAGCCCGTCGTAGAAGCCCGCCGTGTTCAGCAGGACGATCGGCTTGTCGTGCTTGCCGTGCTTCTTCAGCTCCAGGATCTCGGTCGCCTCGTCGAGCGTCCCGGTGCCGCCCACCATGATCACGACGGCGTCGGCTTTCTCCAGGAGCAGCGCCTTGCGCTCGGCGAGATCGCGGGCGATCACCATCTCGTCGGCGTTGGTACGCGCCTTGTCGGCGAGGAAGTCGACCGACACGCCGACCAGCCGTCCGCCCGCCTCCTGCACGCCATCGGCGACGACCTTCATCAGCCCGCTCTCCGACCCGCCCCAGACGAGGGTGTGCCCGCCCTTGCCGATCAGCTCGGCGAATTCACGGGCGGGGCGGGTGTAGCGGTCGGCGAGGTCGGCGGCGGAGAGGAAGACGCAGATGTTCATAGCGGACACCGTAGAGGTCGCCACCGGCAGGCCACGCCACCGGGCCCGTTTCCGGCCATGCCGAGAGGACGGGGAAGGCCGGGGGAAAGGCCCGAACGGCAGGGACGACGAGGGAAGAAAACGGCCCGCGACTCGGCTGAACAAGGCATGACCTCCACACAGGGACATCAGGGGCACGCGGGACACCAGGGACGCCAGGGGCACCCGGAACACGCGGGGGACGCGGGGCACGCGGGGCACACGGGACACCGCATTACCGTCGAGCCCGGCACCGAGCACGTACGGGTGGTCCACGACGGGCAGGTGCTCGCCGAGAGCCGCCGCCCGATCGTCCTGCGCGAGACGGGCTGCCCGGTCCGCTACTACCTGCCGCCCGAGGACGTCCGTACGGACCTCCTGACGGCCTCGGACACGCGGACGCACTGCCCGTTCAAGGGCGATGCCTCCTACTGGTCGCTTCCGGACGCGGCCGATCTCGTCTGGGCCTATCCCGATCCGAAACCCGAAGTCGCCCCGATCAAGAACCACTTCTGCTTCTACGAAACCGAGACCGTCACCGGCTGAATGTCCCCGGCCGGCCGCCTCGCGACCGCCGGGGCCGCCCGCTCAACCACCGCCCCAACCTGCGGACTTGAGGAATCCCAAAGAATCTTGGGCCGGAGCGATGAGTTTTCGGGAGGGCGGTGGTCTGCACTTGCATGGACAAGACTCTCTCCCCCGACGGCACCGTGATCGCCTATCGGCGCCGAGGTGAAGGACCGCCGGTGGTCCTGGTTGGCGGAGCGCTGGGCACGGCGGCGACCGAGGCGCCCCTGGCGCGCCTCCTCGCCCCGCGCTTCGGCGTGGTCACGTACGACAGACGCGGACGCGGCTCCAGCGGCGACAACGGCCCGTACGCGGTGGAACGCGAGATCGAGGACCTGGCCGCGCTCATCGCGGCAGTGGGCGGCCGGGCCTCGGTGTTCGGGGTGGGCGCGGGCGGGGCGCTGGCCCTGGAGGCCGCCGCGGCGGGGGTGCCCGTCGACCTGCTGGCGGTGTACGAGCCCACGTACACGCCCGGCGCCGCCGGGGCGCAGTTCAAGGCGTCCTGCACGGCCCGCCTGCACCGTCTGCTGTCCGCCGAGGACCGCGCCGGGGCCGTGGAACTGTTCCTGTCCGTGACGGGCGTCCCGGCCGACACCGTCGCCCGGATGCGGCGTGCACCGCTGTGGCACGACCTGGTGTCGCTGGCCCACACCCTGGCGTACGACGACGCGTTGCTCGGCGACGGTTCGATCCCGGCCGAGCGCTTCGCCTCCGTGACGGCCCGGACCCTGGTGGTGTGCGGCGGTTCCAGCACCGCCCGGGCCCACCGGTCGACCCGTGCCCTGGCGGATGCCGTTCCGCGTGCCCGCCACCGCACCCTGACGGGCCAGACCCGCGACCTGGCGCCCCAGGCGGTGGCCCCGGTGCTGACGGAATTCTTCGCCGAGGACACGCGCCCCCTGCTCCGGGCATCCTGACCCCCGCCCTCCGGCACGGCCGCACCCGCACGGGGGTCGGGCGAGGCCGTGCCGGAGGCGCGGGAACGCCGGTACGGGCAGGACACGGCCGGGGCGGGCCCGCGGCCGAGCGCCGACGCGAACCAGACGGTGCCGCCACCCGGCCCCGACGCACCCTCCCCCTGGGCGTATCCCCCGTGCGAGGGTGACGACCATGCCGCAACAGGGGCATCGCCCCCGGTCCTTCAGATCCGTGTTCGGGCTCGCCCCGACGCGATTCGCCGCATGCCGCAAGATCGACGCACCGGATCTGGAACACGCTTTGGCGGACGACGCCACGCTCTGCGGTATCCCTCGGCCGGAGGTGACGGTCCATCGGCACCTCTTCGCCGCGGGGAACCCCCGGGCATGTCCGCACTGCGGGGTGAAGGCGGAGCGGGGGTGAGATGCTGTGCGGGTGGCGCTCCCTGGTTCCCGCACGAAGACGACGGACATGTGGCTGCTGCCGGAGGACGAGATTCTCGTGGGGCAGCGGATTCGCGGCGCTCTCCCCGACGGCGCGTGGCTGTGCAGTCAGCCCGGCCCCGCGGGCCTGCACGAGGTGCATCTGCATCAGACGGTGGAGCAGGCGCTGAGCTGCGGCGGAGTGCAGGCGTTCCTGCTCCTTCCGGCGGGAGCGGCGGCACCGGCCGGCGTCGTCACGACCGACGGGGTGACCGCCCGGCCCGAGCTGCGGCATGTGGCCATCGCGCAGCTCCTGTGCTCACGCCGCGTCCGGGACCAGGACGGCGAGGTCTTCCGAGCCGGACGCCTGGCGGTCCGCTGGAACGAACCCGACGTCGGCCCCGAGACGCACCGGCTCCTCACCGGACAGACGCGCCTGGTCTGGCAGGCGCTGCGATCCGCGACGCGGCCGGCCGCGTTCACGGACCCGACCGGCCGGAGGACGAACGGGCAGCGGATCGGGGCCGCCGCACAGGACCTGGTGGCCCGTACCGGCATGCCCCTGACGCGCGGAGGAGCCCAACGCCTGCACCTGGCGGCGAAGCCGCCCCGGCACTGAGGACACGGCCGCGCATGCGAAGCGCGCGCTTCGATCAGCCGAAGCCCGCAGCACACGCCGGAGCGGTCAGCCCGCCGCTGCCGCGGCCTTTCGCCGGACCGTCGTCGCGATGGTCGCGGAGCCCACCACGCGGGTGCCGTCGTAGAGGACGACGGCCTGGCCCGGGGCCACGCCGCGGACCGGCTCGGTGAAGGTGACGTGCAGGGTGTCGTCGACGAACTCCGCCGTCACCTCGGTCTCGCCGCCGTGGGCACGGAGCTGGGCGGTGTAGGTGCCGGGGCCGGCCGGGGCGGTGCCGCACCAGCGGGGCTTGACGGCGGTGAGGGCGGTGACGTCGAGAGCTTCGACCGGGCCGACCGTCACCGTGTTGTTCACCGGGGAGATGTCCAGGACGTAGCGCGGCTTGCCGTCGGGGGCGGGGTGGCCGATGCGCAGGCCCTTGCGCTGGCCGATGGTGAAGCCGTACGCGCCCTCGTGGGTGCCGACCTTCGTGCCCGACTCGTCGACGATGTCGCCCTCGGCCGTGCCGAGCCGGCTCGCCAGGAAGCCCTGGGTGTCGCCGTCGGCGATGAAGCAGATGTCATGGCTGTCGGGCTTCTTCGCGACGGCCAGGCCCCGGCGCTCGGCCTCGGCGCGGATCTCGTCCTTGGTGGTGAGGGTGTCGCCGAGCGGGAACATCGCGTGGGCGAGCTGCTTGTCGTCGAGGACGCCGAGGACGTACGACTGGTCCTTCGCCATGTCGGAGGCCCGGTGCAGTTCGCGGCTGCCGTCCTCGCGGACGACGACGGTGGCATAGTGGCCCGTGCACACGGCGTCGAAGCCGAGCGCGAGGGCCTTGTCGAGCAGCGCGGCGAACTTGATCTTCTCGTTGCAGCGCAGACAGGGGTTGGGCGTGCGGCCGGCCTCATACTCCGCGACGAAGTCGTCCACCACGTCCTCGCGGAAGCGTTCCGCCAGGTCCCACACGTAGAACGGGATGCCGATGACGTCCGCGGCGCGACGGGCGTCCCGGGAGTCCTCGATCGTGCAGCAGCCGCGCGCCCCGGTACGGAAGGACTGCGGGTTCGCGGAGAGCGCGAGGTGCACACCGGTCACGTCGTGGCCCGCCTCGGCGGCGCGGGCGGCGGCGACGGCCGAGTCGACACCGCCCGACATGGCGGCGAGCACGCGGAGGGGACGCTGGGAAGTCTGAGTCATAGCCCCACCAGGGTACGGGGCTCCGGGAACGGAACGCTCACGGATATGCGTTGGGGATCACATGGGTGCGAAGAAGGCCACGGGGTCCGGAGGGTCCGCGGCGGGGGCGGGGCGCGGCGTCAGCAGGCGCGGGCTGCTGATCGGCGCCGCCGCCACGGCCGCGGTGGCGGGCTCGGCCGTGCTGGCGCGGGACGAGTTGGAACGGGCCTGGTGGCGGCTGCCCGGAGTGGACAAGCCCCGGACACCGGGCGAGGTCGACTACGCGCGGGCCCAGTGGATATCGGCGTCCGAGGCGAACTGGCGCCGGGCCGACCGCCCCGCGGACTACGCGATCGACCGGATCGTCGTCCATGTCACCCAGGGCAGCTACCGCAGCGCGGTGAGGGTCTTCCAGGACCCGGGCCACGGCGCGGCGGCGCACTACGTGGTGCGCCGGGACGGCCATGTGACGCAGATGATCCGTGAGCTGGACGTGGCGTTCCATGCGGGGAACCGGTCGTACAACGAACGCAGCGTCGGCATCGAGCACGAGGGGTTCGTGGACCGGCCGCAGGACTTCACGGCCGAGATGTACGAGGCGTCCGCCCGGCTGGCGGCGGCGATCTGCGAGCGGTACGGGATACCCGTCGACCGCGAGCACATCGTCGGGCATGTGGAGGTGCCGGGCGCGGACCACACCGACCCCGGGCCGCACTGGGACTGGAACCGGTATCTGAAGCTCGTCCGGGCGGCCCGGACCGCCGGGACGGCGGGAACGCGGGCGGGTACCCCGGGCGCCTGACCGCGCACGCGCCCCGCGCGTCCTGTGCGCCCTGCGCGGCCGAGCGTCCCGTATGCGCCGGTCCGGCCGGACCCCGCGGTGCTCCGCGCCGGCTCGGACGAGTCCCGCCGTGTCAGACGAGTCCCGCCATGCGTGCCCGCTCGACCGCCGGGCCGATGGCGCGGGCCACCTCGTCGATGTCCTGCTTCGTGGACGTGTGGCCGAGCGAGAAGCGCAGGGTGCCCCGGGCCAGGTCCGGATCGCTGCCGGTGGCCAGCAGGACGTGGCTGGGCTGGGCGATGCCCGCGGTGCACGCGGAACCGGTGGAGCACTCGATGCCCTGGGCGTCCAGCAGCAGGAGCAGGGAGTCGCCCTCGCAGCCGGGGAAAGTGAAGTGGGCGTTGGCCGGGAGCCGGCCGCCGGGGGCCGGGTCACCACCGAGCACGGCGTCGGGTACGGCCGCCCGCACCGCCGCGACGAGGTCGTCGCGCAGCCCGCCGATCTCGCGGGCGAACTCCTCGCGGCCGTCGGCGGCCAGACGTCCGGCGATGGCGAAGGCGGCGATGGCGGGGGTGTCGAGGGTGCCCGAGCGGACGTGCCGTTCCTGGCCGCCGCCGTGCAGTACGGGCACGGGGGTGTACTCACGGCCGAGCAGCAGCGCGCCGATGCCGAACGGGCCGCCGATCTTGTGCGCGCTGACCGTCATCGCGGCCAGGCCGGAGCGGGCGAAGTCGACGTCCAGCTGCCCGAACGCCTGCACCGCGTCGGCATGCATGGGCACGTCGAACTCGCGGGCCACCTCCGTCAGTTCGCGTACCGGCATGATCGTGCCGATCTCGTTGTTGGCCCACATGACGGTGATCAGGGCGATGTCGTCGGGGTCGCGGAGGACCGCCTCGCGCAGCGCGTCGGCGTGGACGCGGCCGTACCGGTCGACGGGGAGGTACTCGACGTTCGCGCCCTCGTGCTCGGCGAGCCAGTGGACGGCGTCCAGCACCGCATGGTGCTCGACCGGGCTGGCCAGCACCCGGGTGCGGCGGGGGTCGGCGTCGCGGCGGGCCCAGTACAGGCCCTTCACCGCGAGGTTGTCGGCCTCGGTGCCACCGGAGGTGAAGACCACTTCGCTGGGGCGTGCGCCGAGCGCGTCGGCGAGGGTCTCTCTCGACTCCTCGACGGTACGACGGGCCCGGCGCCCCGCGGCGTGCAGCGAGGACGCGTTACCGGTGGCAGCGAGCTGGGCAGTCATCGCGGCGATCACTTCGGGAAGCATCGGCGTGGTCGCGGCGTGGTCGAGGTAAGCCATGGTGGGCCCGATTCTACGAGCCCGCCCGCCCGTACGCGGCGGGGCGTACGCACGGCGCATCGCTGCCCGGTACCCGCGCACCGGTCGGCTCCTCCGGCCGCCCGCTCCCGGCCCGGGACCGACCCGGCGGAGCCGTGCTGCCCGGATTCTCGATCCGGGCTCGCGATCCGGGCTCTCGATCCGTTGCCGCCGGCCGGGTCGTTCCAGTCGCACCCGCGTGGCACACCGGGTGCCGGGTCGCATCCGCGTGGCACGCCGCGTGCCCGTCCCGGTGCCGCGCGCCCCGTCACGCACCGCCTCGCCGGTACCGCAGGGTCGACGGCCGGTCGGCCCGGTCAGCCCGAGAAGCCCCAGGAGATCGTGCCGGAACCGGTCACCAGAACGGCCAGCACCACGAGATCGGCGATACCGAGGGCGAGCCCGAGGAAGGCGCGTCCGCGGCGGGAGGTGGCGCGGGCGAGGGCGAGGATCGCCATGACGACGGCCGCCGGGCCGAGCAGGATGTTCATCACCAGCAAGCCGACGAGCCCGAGCACGAAGGAGGCGACGGCCAGTCCGTCGGCGTCCCGGCCGTCGCGCCGACGCCGGTCGGCCGCGACCGCGCTGCCCGCCTCGCCCCCGGCCTCGGGCTCGGGCCCGGTCCCGGATCCGGACCCGGCGTCGGCGTCGGCGTCGGCGGCGGACGGCACGTGGGTGCCGGGGTTCGCGGTGGGGCGGCGGCGTACGGACGCGGTGAGTGTCATGGGGGACGAGCTCCTTCGTACGTGCGGCGATCGGGGCTGTCGGATCTCCGGACCCGCGATCATCGGGACCTGCGCTGCCCGGACGCCCGCTCCCGCACGGCGAAGACCAGCAGCCAGCAGCCGATCACGGTGGCGAGCGCGAAACTCAGCGGAAGCGGAATCTGGACCACGGCTCCGAGCACGAGTCCGAGCAGAAGCAGGGCGGCGACGAGGGCGATCATGTTCGGCCTTTCCGCGAGCTCTTCGTGAGCCATTGAGATTACGACTGTTCACTGACTGCTCAGTCTAGACCCGACGCCCCTTCCCCACTCCGGAGAACAGTTGTTTACTGAATGGCATGAGTCACACTGTCGGCATCCGCCGGACCCAGAAGTTGAGAACGCGTCAGGCCCTGCTGGATGCCGCGCTCGGGCTTCTGGAGCACCAGAGCCTCAGCGGCCTGGGGCTGCGTGAGGTGACACGGGCCGCCGGGGTCACGCCCACCGCCTTCTACCGGCACTTCGACGACACGGCCGCCCTCGGCGTGGCGCTTGTCGAGGAGGCACTGGGCAGCCTGCACGGAACGCTCCGCGCGATCGTCGACGAGAGTCGCGACGGTGACGAACGACTCGAACGCGGCTTGGAGTTGATCATCCGTCATGTCTCCGATCAGCCCGCCCACTTCCGTTTCATCGCGCGCGAGCAGCATGGCGGCGTGAAGGCGGTCCGCGATGCCATCGCGGCCCAACTGCGGCAATTCGGCCGGGAGGTCGCGGAGGTGCTCGCCGAAGAACCGGAATCGCGGGGCTGGAGCGAGGAGGATCTGCTGATGCTGGGCGGCCTCCACGTCGACCACCTGGTGATCACGACCTCCGCGCTCCTGGAGGCGGGGCCCGACGGGGAGCGGGAGGTCGCCGAGGTGGCCCGCCGACGACTGAGGCTGATCGCCCTCGGCAGACGGCACTGGCTGGACCGAGCGGGCGACGAGCGGACCCACTCCGACAAGGGCGACGACGAGGACGACGGCAACAGCGGCAACAGCGCACCCCGTCCGGGCATCCTCCGGGCGGAAGGCGACCGGCCGACAGGCTCGTGAAGCCCCCAGCACGGCCTGCGGGGCCCACGGAAAGCCCGTGAGCCCCGCCAGGGTGCCCGTGAAGCCGAGGGGCCACCGGCGCCGATACGGCACCGGTGGCCCCTGCCGCGTACTCCCCCGTCGTCCGCGGCCTTCCGAACCCGCGCGGGTCAGCCGAACTGGCCCGGCTGGTAGTCGCCGGCCGGCTGCTGGGCGATGACGTTCAGGCGGTTGAAGGCGTTGATGACGGCGATGATCGACACCAGGGCGCCAAGCTGCTCCTCGTCGTAGTACTTGGCGGCATTGGCCCAGACCTCGTCGCTGACGCCACCGGCCGCGTCGGCGATGCGGGTGCCCTGCTCCGCGAGCTCCAGCGCGGCGCGCTCGGCGTCGGTGAACACCGTGGCCTCGCGCCAGGCCGCGACCAGGTTGAGACGCTCCCAGGTCTCCCCGGAGTGCACGGCGTCCTTGCTATGCATGTCGACGCAGAAGCCGCACCCGTTGATCTGGCTGGCACGGAGCAGCACCAGTTCGCGCGTCGCGGCCGGCAGTGACGAGTCCGCGACCGGCTTCCCGGCCGAGACGAGGTGCTTCAGGGCCTTGGCCGCGACCGGGTTGGTGAAGAGGTTCAAGCGAGCTTCCATGGTGCACTCCTTGGCCGTTGTTGGCGGTTACACCCCTTCGACGGAGACGAGCCGCACGATGTGACACGTACCAGTGTGACCTGCGTCTCCCTCTCGGGCTGCCGCTCCGCGCGATCAGCGGATGCCACCGGCCCGTCACGATCGGCCCGGCACGCCCGCCATACCCGTCACATGCTTCGCGTCCATCACGCGCGTCGCGTGCATCGCGCCGGTCATGCACGTCGCTCGGGGCGCGCGGCGGTGACCAGCCACGCGGCGCTGCGCAGGCGCAGCGGGCCGTCCCCCTCATGGGCCGCAGGATCTCGCGGAGCCGCTGGGGGGCGCGGTCACGGACCTCCGGTCCGACCTGGCCGGTCAGGTGGCGTCCGGGGCCGGACTCCAGCAGGAAGGCGGACGCGTCCTCGGCATCCCTCCCCCACGTCCCGTACGCGTCCACGGCACCGCGTCGATCCGCTCGAATCCGGCGGCCGACAGCATCCGGCCGACGTCGGCCTGATTCCGGGCAGCGGCGGCCCGGGCGACGCCGGTCCGAGTCCGAGCGGCGTCGACTGAACCGGTCCCGGGAGAGTCGGGGCCGGACCTTCCCGCAGCCGCTACCCGCGCGGCGCCCGGGCCAGCTGACGGGACTGCGCGACCAGGCGGTCCGCGCTGTCCCAGACGTCCGCGTCCTCCTCCAGGAAGCCGCCCGCGAGGTTGCGGGTGGTGATGGAGACCCGCAGCGGGCCGGGAGCGGGGCGGCAGCGGACGTGGGTGGTGAGTTCGACGGTCGGCGTCCAGCCCTTGAGGCCCAGCTCGAACGCGGTGGGCGGCAGCGCGTCGACGGTGAGCAGGAGGGAGAGCGGATCGGGGTCGCGACCGTCCGCGAGGCCGAACCAGCCACGCATCTCGCCCTTTCCGGAGGGGGCTCCGACCGCCCACCCGACCGTCGCCGGGTCGAGCTTGATGTCGATCCGGTCGGCGATGGCGGAGCTGCCGGGGATGGGGGCCGGGCCGTCGCCGGGGCCGAGGCAGTGCTCGACGGGCGGGATGGCCGGCGGCTGCGCCGAGGTGCGCACCTCTCCGCTCAGCGTGTCCAGATCGCCGTAGGTGGCGATGACACGGATGCGCTCGGTCTCGGTGCCGTCCTCCGCGTACTGGAAGAGGGATGCCTGCCCGGTCGAGAGGGTACGGCCGGTGCGGACCGTCTGCGTACGGATCAACGCGGGGCCCGGGACGGACGCGGTGAGGTAGTGGGCGGAGATCGAGAAGGGGTCCGGGTGGGGCAGGGCGTCGCCGAGCGCGCGGCCGAGCATGGCCAGCAGATAGCCGCCGTTGACCGCATGGATGATCGTCCATCCGGCGGAGAGCTCGGCGTCGTAGACGCCTTCCTCACGACGGACGACGGCCGTGTCGCGGTCGAACTCGCTGTCACCGATGGTCGCGGTCGCCTGAGTGATTCGCGCCGCTCGCTCTGCTGCCTGTGCCATGCGATGCACCGTACACCGACAGCATTACTAAGCGGTAGCTTTTTCTTATGAGAAGAATGGGGCCGGGATGACCGGATACTCCCGGAAGTAGCGTCCTGGGGGGCGCACCGCCTCCCGGGACACGAACCCGTCCGGAACCAACCACCCGGAACGGGCCACCGTCCATCACGGACCGCCGCCCATGGACGAACCGCGTCGCATGGACGGACCACGTCACATGGCCGCGGAACCCTCCTCGGCCGTCGACGACCGCCGGTTGTACGCGCGCGGGGCGCGCCAGTGGAAGCGCATCGCGAGCAGCCGCAGCACGAATGCCGCGATCACCGCGGCGCCGCTGGTGAGCGCGTTGAGTGCGTCGAAACGGATGCACAGCACGATGATCGCGGCGCCGACGATCGCGGGCACCGCGTACAGGTCCCGGTCCCAGCGCAGCAGGGACGGCACTTCGTTGGCCAGGACATCGCGCAGTACGCCGCCGCCCACCGCGGTGGCCAGTCCGAGCGCCGCCGACGCGGTCAGGCCGAGGCCGTACCCGTACGCCTTGACCGTGCCGGTGACGCAGAACAGCCCGAGGCCCGCCGCGTCGAAGACGTTGACCGCCACCTGGATCCGCTCGACGTGCGGATGCAGGAAGAACACCAGCACCGCAGCGAGCAGCGGGGTGGTGAAGTAGCCGAGGTCCGTGAACGCCGCGGGCGGGACCGCGCCGA
The DNA here is from genome assembly GCF_042892615.1 of Streptomyces sp. NPDC001750. Taxonomy (NCBI): domain Bacteria; kingdom Bacillati; phylum Actinomycetota; class Actinomycetes; order Kitasatosporales; family Streptomycetaceae; genus Streptomyces; species Streptomyces sp. NPDC001750. Next base: position 278,213 of record NZ_JBIAUE010000002.1, read on the forward strand.
TGACGATGTCACGGAACAGCCCTCCGCCCAGCGCGGTCACCTCGGCGAGCACCGCGATGCCGAAGACATCGAAGTTCTTGCGTACGGCGAGCAGCGCGCCCGAGATCGCGAAGACGAAGATCCCGGCGATGTCGAGCGCGTGCTGGACGGAGGGCGTGAACAGTTCGTTGAGCACCGGGCAATTGTGCCGGTACTACTCCTTGGGGCCGACCTCCGGCGTATCGGACGACGTTCCCCCTGCGGCGGCACCGGACGACGGTCCCTCGGCGGGACCCTCCGCGGCCGAACCCCCGGCCGGCTCCTCCGCCGCTTCCTCCGCCGCGGACCCGGCCGCCGACTTCTCCGCCGCGGACTCCTCCGCCGCGCCGCCGTCGGCCTCCGCCTTCTGGATCGAGACGATCTCGATCGCCTCGCGCGCCTCCTCCGTCACCGTCTCCCCCGGCACCTGGTCCGCCGCGTTCTCCGGGTGGTGGCAGGCGACCTGGTGCCCGGTCCTCAGCGCGACCAGCGGCGGTTCCTGTGTCCGGCAGGTCTCCGTCGCCTTCCAGCAGCGGGTGTGGAAGCGGCATCCGCTGGGCGGCGAGATCGGCGACGGCACGTCGCCCTTCAGCAGGATGCGCTCGCTCTTGGCCGACCGGCGCCTCGGGTCCGGGATCGGGACCGCGGACAGCAGCGCCTTGGTGTACGGGTGCATCGGCGCCTTGTAGAGCGAGTCGCGATCGGCCAGCTCCACGATCTTGCCGAGGTACATCACCGCGATCCGGTCCGAGACGTGCCGGACGACCGAGAGGTCATGGGCGATGATCACGTACGTCAGGCCCAGCTCGGCCTGGAGGTCGTCGAGCAGGTTCACGACCTGTGCCTGGATGGAGACGTCCAGCGCCGACACCGGCTCGTCCGCCACCACGAGCTTGGGCTTGAGCGCGAGCGCGCGGGCGATCCCGATGCGCTGACGCTGGCCGCCGGAGAACTCGTGCGGGTAGCGGTTGTAGTGCTCGGGGTTGAGGCCCACGACCTCCAGCAGCCGCTGAACCTCCTTCTTCACACCGCCCTCGGGCGTCACTCCCTGGAGCTTGAAGGGGGCTCCCACGATCGTGCCGATGGTGTGCCGGGGGTTCAGCGACGAGTACGGGTCCTGGAAGATCATCTGCATGTCGCGGCGCATCGGGCGCATGGCGCCGACGCCGAGGTGCGTGATGTCCTGGCCCTCGAACTCGATCTTCCCCGCGGTGGGTTCGAGCAGCCGGGTGATCAGCCGGCCCATCGTCGACTTGCCGCAGCCCGACTCCCCGACGACGCCCAGGGTCTCGCCCGCGTGCACCTCGAAGTCGATCCCGTCGACCGCCTTCACGGCGCCGACGGTGCGCTGCAGCATCCCCTTCTTGATGGGGAAGTGCTTCTGCAGGCCGGTCGTCCTCAGCAGCACCTCGCGGGAGGCGGAGCCCTTCTCGGCACTCGCCCCGTTCCCGGAGGCCCGCTGCCCGGGCACCTCCGTGTCCCTGCCCGCGTTCGCCACGTCCTCGCCCCCGCTCGCCATGCCCTTGTCCTCGCTCGTCACGGCCTTGTCCTCGCTCACAGCTTGGGCGCAATCTCTTCGGTCCAGATCCGCTCCCGCTGCTCCTGCGACATGTGGCAGGCCGCCCAGTGCCGGCCGCCGACCTCGCGCAGCTCGGGCCGTACGGTGCGGGTCACGTCGCCCTCGGGCACGTCCGCGTACGGGCAGCGCGGGTTGAAGGCGCAGCCCGACGGGATGTTGATGAGCGACGGCGGGGAGCCCTTGACCGGGATGAGCCGGTCGGTCTGGTCGCGGTCGAGACGCGGCATCGAGCCCAGCAGCCCCCAGGTGTAGGGGTGCCGGGGTTCGTAGAACACCTTCTCGGCCGGTCCGCGCTCGACGCAGCGCCCGCCGTACATCACGAGGATGTCGTCGGCGAGTTCGGCCACCACGCCCAGGTCGTGGGTGATGACGATGACCGCGGAGCCGAACTCCTTCTGCAGATCGCGGATCAGGTCGAGGATCTGCGCCTGGACAGTCACGTCCAGGGCGGTCGTCGGCTCGTCGGCGATCAGCAGCTCGGGGTTGTTGACCAAGGACATCGCGATCATCGCGCGCTGGCGCATCCCGCCGGAGAACTCGTGCGGGTAGCTGTCCACGCGCTTGTCGGGCTGCGGGATGCCGACCCGGTCGAGCATCTCGATCGCGCGCCTGCGGGCGGTCTTCTTGTCCACATCGTGGTGGACCCGGTACGCCTCCACGATCTGCTTGCCGATCGTGTAGTACGGGTGCAGCGCCGACAGCGGGTCCTGGAAGATCATGGCCATGTCGCGGCCGCGCAGCCTGCGGACCTCGTCGGGGTCGGCGGACAGCAGTTCCTTGCCGTCCAGCCAGATCTCGCCGGAGAGGCGGGCCTTGCGCTTGCCGTACTGGCCGGCGGTGTGCAGGCCCATGATGCCGAGCGAGGTGACGGACTTGCCGGAGCCGGACTCGCCCACGATGCCGAGGGTCTTGCCCTTCTCCAGCGTGAAGCTGAGCCCGTCCACGGACTTGACGAGGCCGTCGTCGGTCGGGAAGTGCACCTTCAGGTCGCGCACGTCCAGGAAGGCGGTGGGGGCGGGCGAGTCCGCGACGGGTTCGCCCAGCGCGGCACCGCTCTTGTGCAGTTCGGTCATCCCAGCCTCACTCGCGGGTCGATGACGGCGTACATGATGTCGACGACGAGGTTGGCGACGGCGATGGCGAGCGCCGCGAACAGGGTGACGCCGAGGATCACCGGGAGGTCCTTGTCGCTGATGGCCTGGACGGCCGCGAGACCCAGACCGGGCAGGTTGAACGTGGACTCGGTCAGGACCGCTCCGCCGAGGAGCACGCCGATGTCGAGGCCGAAGACGGTGAGGATCGGCGTCATCGCGGAACGCAGGGCGTGCCGGGTGATCACGGTGCCCTCGCCCAGGCCCTTGGCGCGGGCGGTGCGGATGTAGTCCTCGCCCAGCACGTCGAGCATGGTGGCCCGGGTGAGCCGGGCGTACATCGCGGCGTTCAGGAACGCGAGCACGATCCACGGCAGGATCAGGGTCTGGAACCAGACGCCGATGCCGTCGTCCGTGGAGAGGTTGTCGGCGATGTGCACCCACCCGAGGTTGTGCACGAAGAGGCCCATCGCGACCATGCCGGTGAAGAAGATCGGCAGGGAGACGCCGCCGAGGGCGGTGGTCATCGCGGCCCGGTCCCAGATGGTGCCGCGCTTGAGCGCGGACACGACACCGGTGGCGACGCCGCCGAGGAGCCACAGCACGCAGGCGCCCGCGGCGAGCGCGCCGGTGACGGGCAGGGCGTCCTTGAGAGTGGTCCAGACCGGTACCTCGGTGCGGAAGGAGTACCCGAAGCAGGGGGCGGCGCAGTGGGTGACGTCGTCACCGTTCGCGTAGTCGCGCCCCATCGGGATGCCCTTGACGAAGTCCCAGAACTGGACGAGGAGGGGCTCGTCGAGCCCCAGTTTGATCCGGATGCCCGCGAGCTGCTCGGCACCGGTGGCCTTGCCGGCGAAGAGGACTGCGACGTCCTGACCCGCCCACTTGGGCAGCATGAAGAAGATGGTGAAGGTCGCGAGCAGTACGACGAGCACCATGATGACTACGGCGAACAGGCGCCGGATGAGATAAGCAAGCACTGTGCGCGGCCCGGCGGTGGCCGGGATCCCTCGTGGGGTTCCCAGCCACCGCCCCGGCCATCACCTGCCCTTCGGACTGGCGGGTTTCGGCGGCGGTGGGGCGGCCGACGGAGTCGGCCGCTGTTGCTGTCGACGGCAGCGGCTGCTGTTGCCGCTGCCGTCGACGACTACTTGACGACGCCGAGCGAGACGTAGTCGTAACGGCCGTTGTAGGCGTCGGACATGTAGACGTTCGTCAGTCGGTTGCCGCGCCAGGTGATGTTCTTCTCGTAGATGAAGGGCATCCAGTCGGCCTGGTCGAGGATCCGCTTGTCGATCTGGCCGTAGATCTCACCGGCCTTGTCCGCGTCGGTCTCCGCGATCGCCTGGTCGAAGAGCTTGTCGACCTGCGGGTCCTTCAGCTGCGACTCGTTGTAGTTGCCGGTCTCCGAGAGGAAGCGGCTGTCCCACAGCGGCTGGCCGAAGCCCTGGCCGGACGGGAAGTCCGGGCCCCAGCCGCTCATGGTCATGCCGTAGCCGCGCTGCTTCACCACCGACGGCGAACCGCTGATGCTGGCCGCCTCGGCACCGTTGATCGGGTCGACCGCGACCTTGATGCCGACCTTGCCGAGCTGCGCCTGGAGCGCCTCGGCGGTGTCGACCTCGCCCGGGTTGTTGTTGCGGGCGGTGAGCTTGGTGGAGAAGCCGTTCGGCTGGCCGCACTGCTTCAGCTCGTCCTTGGCCTTGGCCAGGTCCGGCTTGCCCTTGCGGGCGAGGACGCCGTACGGGTCGTAGTCGCTGTGACCCTTGATGGACGCCGGGAGGGCGCTGTTGGCGATCGCGCCACCGGCGATCTCGCCACCGCGGACCTGCTGGAGGGCGGCGAAGTCCGTGGCGTAGAAGACGGCCTTGCGGCAGTGGACGTCGTCGAGCGGCTTCGCGGTGTGGACCAGGGCGACGTAGCGGACGAACGACGTCTGCATGTTGTCGACGCTGTCCTTGTGCTTCTGGATGGCGGTGACGCGGCCGGACTGGGTCATGCCGGTGCCGTTGAGGTCGACGTCGTAGTCGCCGTCCATCAGCTTCTTGTCGTTCTCCTCCAGGTTGGCGGAGATCGTCACGGTGATCTTGTCCGGGAGCGCGGCGCGCACCGGGTCCGACGACTTCTGCCACTTGTCGTTGCGGACGAGCACGATGCTCTTGTTCGGCTTGTACGACTCGAACTTGTACGGGCCGGAGGAGAACGGGCGCTGGGTGTACTTGGCCTTGGTGTCCTGGGACGCCTTCACGGGCGTGCCGGACGGCATGGCCAGGAACTGCTCGAAGTCACCGTTGGGCTTGGGCAGTTTGAAGATGATGGTGTTGTCGTCGGGCGTCTCGATCGCCTTCAGGCCGAGCTTGTCCGGCGACGAGTCCTTGTACGGGCCCTTGTACTCGCCCTTCGGGTCCAGCGCCTGCTTCAGGTACTGCGGACCACCGGTGATGGTGTCCGTCGCCCAGATGCGCTCGATGCCGTACTTGACGTCCTTGGACGTCAGCTTGGAGCCGTCCTCCCAGGTCACGCCCTCACGCAGCTTGTACGTGTAGGTCTTGCCGCCGTCCGTGATCTCGGCGGGGCCGGTGGCGAGGTCACCGACCAGCTTGGTCGAGGCGACACCCGGCTTGGTGTCGTACGTGACCAGCTGGCGGGTGTAGAAGCGCATGAAGTCCCAGGCCATGCCGTAGTAGGCACGCTGCGGGTCGGCCGAGTCCAGGTCCTGCTTGCCGACCATCTTCAGCGTCCCGCCCTTTTTGGTGGACGGGTTGGCGACCTTGTTGAACGCCGCGTTGAAGCCCGCGCCCTTCGCGCTGCCACCGTCGCTGTCGCCGTCGCCGCCGCCGCACGCCGTGGTGGTCATCAGCGCCGCGACCACGAGGGCCGCACCAGCGGTGAGCCGTCGCTTCGTGGAAACCGTGGACATTTTCTCGCAACCTCCGAGATCGCGGTCCCAGGCCGTTGCATGCCGGAGAACCATGGGAGAAGCCACCTGACGGTGCGGCAGGGGCAAGTCGTGGGTCATCGGGTCCCCTTGGGGTCCAGGGCGTCGCGCAGCCCGTCCCCGAAGAGGTTGAAGGCCAGTACGGTGATGAAGATCGTCACGCCGGGAAAGACCATGAACATCGGGTCGTGCTCGTACGTCTCCAGGGCGTCGCGCAGCATGCCGCCCCAGGAGGCCGTGGGCGGGCGGACACCGGCACCGAGGAAGCTGAGGGCCGCTTCGGTGAGGATGTTGGTGGGGATCATGAGCGTCGCGTAGACGGTGATCGGTGCCACCAGGTTCGGCAGCAGCTCACGGAAGAGGATGTGCCCGCGCCCGCCGCCGAGGCTCCGCGCGGCCTCCACGTACTCGCGTTCGCGCAGCGAGAGCGTCTGTCCGCGGACGATGCGTCCCACGTACGGCCAGCCGAAGAAGCCGATGACGGCGACGAGTACGGCGATGCGCACCCCGCTGCCGGTGAGACCGAGCAGGTCGTCGGGGAGGACCGAGACCAGGGAGATGATGAAGAGCAGCTGCGGGAAGGAGAGCAGCACGTCCATCACCCGGCTGATCACGGCGTCGATCCAGCCGCCGAAGTAGCCGGCGACGATGCCGAAGAGCGTGCCGAGGGCCACGGCGACCAGGGCCGCCAGGAACGCCACGAGCAGCGAGATACGGGCGCCGTAGACGATCCGGCTGAAGACGTCCCGTCCCTTGTTGGGCTCGACCCCGAAGAGGAAGTCGCTGCTGATGCCGCCGAGGGAGCCGGTGGGCAGGTTGGTCAGCGGGTCGAGCTTGTCCTGGTGGAAGTCGTTCGGCGGGTGCCCCAGCAGGGAGACGATCAGCGGCGCGAAGACCGCCACCGCGATCAGGAGGAGGACGACGATGCCACCCGTCAGAGCGACCTTGTCCTGCTTGAGGCGGCTCCAGGCGATCTGCTTGAGGGAGCGTCCCTCGACCTTCTTGGCCCCGGAGCCGGCCGCGGGCCCACCGGTCGCGTTCGGATCCGTCTCCGTGGTCGGCTCGTGCAGTGGTGCCGTCATCGTGGCAAGGACCCCTCTCAACCGGCGGTGGCCGGGCCGAACTGGCCGCTGTGGCGGCACGGATCAGTCAAGTCGTACGCGGAGGCGGCAAGACGCCCTTGCTGCGGGAGTCTTCATCGCAGCCGCGCGCGGTAGCCATACCGACAGGCGAATGGATGCCTAACCGTGATGCGGGCCGACGCGATCCGTTATCCGGACGCACGTGAACGCCCGTCGAACACAGGTCAGTTGATGTTCAACATGGCGATGACTCGCATACTCTTCGCTTTCGCCACCAGACGGTTCCGGAACGGCGATGTGCGACATGAAGGGCATGCGTGGCCTGTTCCGGACATCCTGGCCGAACGGCCGTGCGCCGGGGCGAGGTTGGGGTGGAAGCGTCGCGGGGCGCGGGACGGCTTGCGCGCACATCACGCGCCGCGGCGCACGCGCCCGCGGGAAGCGGTGTCAGTACGCGCCCGCGCCCGGCGGGTAGCCGTAGCCGGTCGCCGGGGCGTGGGCCTCACGGTCGTAGAACGGGCGGGAGTTGGCGCGCAGCCACATCGCGACCGGGTCGTACTCGTCGGACATCGCGACGGTGGAGACGGGCAGCCCCTCCGGGACCGCGGCGAGAGACTGCCGCATCATCGCGCGCACCGCGTCGACGGAGGGCCGGCTCGTGTCGTACAGGTCGAGGCCGATGGCGAGGTACGCCGTGCCGAGCGCGGGCTGCACCCAGGCGCGGCGCAGCGAGCGGATCGCGGGGGTGCGGTGGGCGTTCTGCGCGAGCAGGGCGTAGAACTGCGGGATCTCGATGGCCGGCTCGGTGAGCCGGAGCGGACCGGCGGGCATCCGGTCGAGGCCGGTGGCGATCCGGCGCAGGTCCAGCCAGGGGATGCCGACGCCGCCGCCCGGGGCGTGCGGGTTGAGCCAGATGCCCCAGCGGTCGGGGAACAGGGCGCGGGCGATGTCGAGGCCGGTGACCACTTCATGGGCCCGGGTCCAGCCGCTGGCCGAGAGCTCCTGGGCGGAGGTCACGCAGGGGGCGTAGCCGAGACCGTCGATCTCCATGTTTCCGTACTGGGCATCGGGCGAACCCGCCCGGCCGTTCCAGAGAAGCATCCAGATCCGGTCGTGCGCGAGGGCCTGGAGCAGTGCCTCGTACGCCTCGTAGCGCCCGGGCGTCACTTGGCGCAGCATGTGCTCGACCTGCCCGGCCGCCGCGGTGCCTGACGCACTCACCTGGTCCCGCCCCTCTTCGATCCTCTGTGCCGGCCCGCCGCTCCCGGGGCACACGGGCGCGGCATGATGCCGTGACACCCGCCATGAAACCAGCTTAGGTGCCGGTCCTGACACCGACTTGACGCCTCGGACCCGGAGGGTGGCCCACGGTGTGCGCGGCGGGCGGTGCGCCCACCACGCGCCTCGCACTGACGTTCGCCGCCCCGCGTGGGTGCGAGCCGGGCGTCGCACGGCGGGCGACGCCTCGACGACCGGGCCTACCGCTGCGCGCGCTGGTAGAACGGACGGATCCGCTCCCGCATCCAGTCCCCGACCGGATCCTGCGCCACGTCGAGCAGAACCAGGTTGACGGGCCAGGGCACCGCCACGCGGCCGAGCGCGCGGCCCAGCGCGGCCATCGGGGCATCGCGCGCGGCCTCGTCCCAGGCGGCGAACTCCACACCGATGAAGAGGACGGGGTCGTCGCCCTCGATGCTGGCCAGCGTGCGGCGGGCGGTGAGCACGACGCCGCTCTCCTCGAACTCCCCGGCGGCGGCGGAGAGGAAGTCGACGGGTTCCTCCTGCCAGTCCGGTTCATACAGGCGGACCCGGCCTCCGGTGGCCGGTCCGTCCAGCGGGGTGCGTCCGGTGCGGCAGAGCTCGGCCACGGCGGGCGGCGGCAGCGGCACCCCGACCGCGCCGCCGGGGTTCACGGCCATGCCGAGCTGCGGGGGCAGGCCGCGGGCGAATTCGACGGCGGGGGCGACGGTGTAGGACATCCGGTCGCCGACACAGCCGAGGAACTGCTGTTCGGAGCTGAAGACGGGGACGAACGCCGCTCCGTCGATCTCCAGCGTCGGCAGGTCGAGGTCCGGGGAGTCGGGGCCGCCGCCGTTGGGGAGCGGCACCCATACGTGGCTGCGCCCGAGCACCTCGACGAGGCGCCCGCCAGCCTCCGCCGCTCCGACCGAGGCCATCAGCACCTCTTCGAGCTCGTTGGCCGGCCATCCGCTCTGCGGATGGGACTGGACCTGCGCCGGAATGTCCACTGCTTCCCCTTCTTTCCCGAGCTCCTGCCCGAGCCTTCCGGCAGAAGGTTACGACCTGGGGGCGAGCGGGGTGGATCAGGGAGCGTCCTGGTGCGGCTTCGACCGCGAGGCGGAGGGGGCGGCGCGGCGTCGACGAGCGACGACCACGCGGCGGGCGGAGTCGCGAGGCGGCGCGAGCCCGCCCCCTGCCACTCCCCGCCCCGGGTCGTCGATGCCCGTCCCGGCGGCCGCCCGGCCCCGAGCCGCGCCCCGGTGAGGTGACCGGCTACCCGGGCCGCGTCCCCGTGAACGTGATGCGGTCCAGCAGCCCCGCCGCCTCCCGGTCCAGGAGCACGGCCGAGGCGCAGCCGGGCGGCAGCAGTCCAGTCTCGGTGTCCCGGAGCAGTCGGCCGACCGCCCTGCGGTGCCGGGCGAACGCGTACCCGGAGACGCCCCGGCCGCGTTCCCGCTGTCCCTCCCGCGCGGTCTGCGGCGTGACGTCGAGCAGCAGCAGGTGGAGGTCGCGGCCCCGGCGCCGCGCGTCACGGGCCAGCCAGCGGCGTACCCAGGTCTGCGTTCCGCAGTCGTGCACGACGACGGACTCGCCGGAGCGCAGCGCCCGCCGCAGCCCCGCGTAGTGGGCGAGGCGGACGAGCGGGCGGTAGAGGGCGTACGGGAGTAGGCGCGGCATCCTCCGCGCCCAGTGGTCCCGGGTGTCCTGCGAATCGATGGTGCGGACCGTGGCGGTCCGCCGGATGAGGGTGGATTTGCCGCTGCCGGGCAGCCCGGAGACCACCACCACGTCGCCCGCCGCGAAGCGCAGGCCGCGCGGGGCCTGCCCGCCGCGCCGCCGCAGGTCGCGCACGACCGGTGCGGGACGGCCGAGCGCCTCCCCGGCCGGGGCTCCGGCCTGTGCGGGCATCGCGCCGTGCGCGGCCCCCGCGGTCGTCGCGTACCGCCGTAACGTCATCGCCCTCCCCCTGTCGGATGTCCACCCATGGCCGAAGTGTAAAGAAACGGTAATGCGGCACAACCGTCCACGCCGTTGAACTGCCCCGGGGACCGGGGCCCCACTCCGGCGCGATGCGTGCGATGATGGCCCGGCCAACTGCATAAAGGCCGTTTGAATCCGCGCGGGAGAGTTCCGGTCATTGGATGGGCCGGGCGCCGAAGGAGCAAGTTCCTCCCTTGAATCTCTCAGGCCCCGTACCGCGTGGATGAGGCAGATCTGAAAAGCGGGCCGCCCGGCGGCTCCACCCAAGGTGCAAGCCGAACCGGACCCTTCGGGGGCTTTCGGCGAACCTCTCAGGTTCCGATGACAGATGGGGAGGGATTGTCCTCGCCGTCATGCCCCGGGAGCCACACCATGACCACCGCACCCCGCCGTACAGCCCTCGATGCCCTGCACCGTTCGCTGGGCGCGACCATGACCGACTTCGCGGGCTGGGACATGCCGCTGCGGTACGCCAGCGAGCGCGACGAGCACAACGCGGTCCGTACCCAGGCCGGTCTCTTCGACCTGTCGCACATGGGCGAGATCACCGTCACCGGCCCCGAGGCCGCGGACTTCCTGAACTTCGCGCTGGTCGGCAACATCGGCACCGTCGCCGTCGGCCGCGCCCGCTACACGATGATCTGCGCCGAGGACGGCGGCATCCTCGACGACCTGATCGTCTACCGGCTGGGAGAGGCCGCGGCCCCCGAGTATCTGGTCGTCGCCAACGCGGGCAACGCCCAGATCGTGCTGGACGCGCTCACCGGCCGGGCCGGGGGCTTCGACACCGAGGTGCGCGACGACCGCGACGCGTACGCGCTGCTCGCCGTCCAGGGGCCCGCCTCCGTCGCCATCCTTTCCTCGGTCACCGACGCCGACCTGGACGGCCTGAAGTACTACGCCGGGCTTCCGGGCACGGTCGCCGGTGTCCCCGCGCTGATCGCCCGTACCGGCTACACCGGAGAGGACGGCTTCGAGCTGTTCGTCGCGCCCGAGCACGCCGAGGGGCTGTGGAAGGCCCTCACCGAGGCGGGCGCCCCGCACGGCCTGGTCCCCTGCGGGCTCTCCTGCCGCGACACGCTGCGCCTGGAGGCGGGCATGCCGCTCTACGGCCATGAGCTGACCACCGCGCTGACCCCGTTCGACGCCGGTCTCGGCCGGGTCGTGAAGTTCGAGAAGGAGGGCGACTTCGTCGGCCGCGAGGCCCTGGAGGCCGCCGCCGAGCGCGCCGAGGCCGCCCCGCCCCGCAAGCTCGTCGGGCTGGTCGCCACGGGCCGCCGGGTGCCGCGCGCCGGCTACTCCGTGGTCGTCGGCGGCGAGGTCGTCGGCGAGGTGACCTCGGGCGCCCCGTCGCCCACCCTCGGCAAGCCGATCGCCATCGCGTACGTGGACGCCGCGTACGCCACGCCCGGCACCGAGGGCGTCGGGGTGGACATCCGGGGCAACCACGAGCCGTACGAGGTCGTGGCGCTGCCGTTCTACAAGCGCCGGAAGTGACGCCCGGCCGGGGCTCCGGAAGAGGTGTCGGCGCCGCGTCCGGCACCCGAGTGCCCCGAAAGTGACGCAATCGCGTCTCATACCGTAAGACCACCGTTCATCAGCACTCCCCCGCGTACAGGAGAATTCAGGTCATGAGCAACCCCCAGCAGCTGCGTTACAGCAAGGAGCACGAGTGGCTGTCGACCGCCGAGGACGGTGTCGCCACGGTCGGCATCACCGAGTTCGCCGCCAACGCGCTCGGTGACGTCGTCTACGCGCAGCTCCCCGCGGTCGGCGACACGGTGACCGCGGGCGAGACCTGCGGCGAGCTGGAGTCGACCAAGTCGGTGAGCGACCTCTACTCGCCGGTGACCGGCGAGGTCACCGCCGCGAACCAGGACGTCGTGGACGACCCCTCGCTGGTGAACTCCGCTCCCTTCGAAGGCGGCTGGCTGTTCAAGGTACGTGTCGCGGAGGAGCCGAAGGACCTGCTCTCCGCCGACGAGTACACCGAGTTCTCCGGCAACTGAGACCCCAAGGGACCACTTGATGTCGCTTCTCAACTCCTCCCTCCACGAGCTGGACCCGGACGTCGCCGCCGCCGTCGACGCCGAGCTCCGCCGACAGCAGTCCACCCTCGAGATGATCGCGTCGGAGAACTTCGCTCCGGTCGCGGTGATGGAGGCCCAGGGCTCCGTCCTCACCAACAAGTACGCCGAGGGCTACCCGGGCCGCCGCTACTACGGCGGCTGCGAGCACGTCGACGTCGTCGAGCAGATCGCCATCGACCGGATCAAGGCCCTGTTCGGCGCCGAGGCCGCGAACGTCCAGCCGCACTCGGGAGCGCAGGCCAACGCCGCCGCGATGTTCGCGCTGCTGAAGCCCGGCGACACGATCATGGGTCTGAACCTGGCCCACGGCGGTCACCTGACCCACGGCATGAAGATCAACTTCTCCGGCAAGCTCTACAACGTGGTCCCGTACCACGTGGGCGAAGACGGCCTCGTGGACATGGCCGAGGTCGAGCGCCTGGCCAAGGAGGCCAAGCCGAAGCTGATCGTCGCCGGCTGGTCCGCCTACCCCCGTCAGCTGGACTTCCCCGCCTTCCGCCGGATCGCGGACGAGGTCGGCGCGTACCTGATGGTCGACATGGCGCACTTCGCCGGGCTGGTGGCGGCGGGCCTGCACCCCAACCCGGTGCCGCACGCCCATGTCGTCACGACCACCACGCACAAGACCCTCGGCGGTCCGCGCGGCGGCGTCATCCTGTCGACGCAGGAGCTGGCCAAGAAGATCAACTCGGCTGTCTTCCCGGGTCAGCAGGGCGGTCCGCTGGAGCACGTGATCGCGGCCAAGGCGGTCTCGTTCAAGGTCGCGGCGACCGAGGAGTTCAAGGAGCGCCAGCAGCGCACGCTGGAGGGTGCCCGCATCCTCGCCGAGCGGCTGGTCCAGCCGGACGTCACCGAGGCCGGTGTCTCCGTGCTGTCCGGCGGCACGGACGTCCACCTGGTCCTCGTCGACCTGCGCGACTCCGAGCTGGACGGCCAGCAGGCCGAGGACCGGCTGCACGAGATTGGCATCACCGTCAACCGGAACGCCGTCCCGAACGACCCGCGGCCGCCGATGGTCACCTCGGGTCTGCGGATCGGCACTCCCGCCCTGGCCACCCGCGGTTTCGGCGCCGAGGACTTCACCGAGGTGGCGGAGATCATCGCCGCCGCGCTGAAGCCGTCGTACGACGCCGACGCCCTGAAGGCCCGTGTCGTCGCGCTGGCCGAGAAGTTCCCGCTGTACCCCGGCCTGTCGTAGGCCGGGCTCGGGCCGTACCGGCACAGTCCGGAACACGGTCCGCGGCTCTCGGGCGGGGCACCGCGCACACTGGGACGGTGAGCGCGGTGCCCCATCCCTTGTCCCCTGCTCTCCGGGCCGACCGGCCCGTGCGCACCACCCGGCAGACAACGGCGTCTACCAACCCTGAGGAGTACCCGTGGCCATCTCGGTCTTCGACCTGTTCTCGATCGGCATCGGCCCGTCCAGCTCCCATACGGTCGGCCCGATGCGCGCCGCCCGTATGTTCGCGCGTCGGCTGAAGAACGAGGGGCTGATCGCCCACACCGCCTCGGTACGCGCGGAGCTGTACGGCTCGCTCGGCGCGACCGGCCACGGCCACGGCACCCCCAAGGCCGTCCTGCTCGGCCTGGAGGGCGAGTCGCCCCGCACCGTCGACGTGGAGAGCGCCGACGAGCGGGTCGAGCACATCCGCGCCACCGGCCGGATCAATCTGCTCGGCATGCACGAGATCGACTTCGACGCCGACGAGCAGCTGGTCCTGCACCGCCGCAAGGCCCTCCCCTACCACGCCAACGGCATGACGATCCTCGCCTTCGACCGCGACGGCGCGACGCTGCTGGAGAAGACGTACTACTCGGTCGGCGGCGGCTTCGTCGTGGACGAGGACGCGGTCGGCGCGGACCGGATCGTCCTCGACGACACCGTGCTGAAGCACCCCTTCCGCACCGGCGACGAACTGCTACGGCTCTCCCGTGAGACCGGCCTGTCCATCTCCTCGCTGATGCTGGAGAACGAGAAGGCGTGGCGCACCGAGGACGAGATCCGCTCGGGTCTGCTCGACATCTGGCACGTCATGCAGGCGTGCGTCGCGCGCGGCATGTCCCGCGAGGGCATCCTGCCCGGCGGCCTCAAGGTCCGCCGCCGCGCCGCGACGACCGCCCGCCAGCTGCGCGCCGAGGGCGCCCCGCAGGCCCACGCGATGGAGTGGATCACCCTCTACGCGATGGCGGTCAACGAGGAGAACGCCGCGGGCGGCCGGGTCGTCACCGCGCCCACCAACGGCGCCGCCGGGATCATCCCGGCCGTGCTGCACTACTACATGAACTTCGCGGCCGGCGGCGCCACCGAGGCGGAGAAGGAGGACGGCGTCGTCCGCTTCCTGCTCGCCGCCGGGGCCATCGGCATGCTGTTCAAGGAGAACGCCTCCATCTCCGGCGCCGAGGTCGGCTGCCAGGGCGAGGTCGGCTCCGCCTGCTCCATGGCCGCGGGCGCCCTCGCCGAGGTCCTCGGCGGCACCCCCGAGCAGGTCGAGAACGCCGCCGAGATCGGCATGGAGCACAACCTCGGCCTGACCTGCGACCCGGTCGGCGGCCTCGTCCAGATCCCGTGCATCGAACGCAACGGCATGGCCGCGGTCAAGGCCGTCACGGCCGCGAAGATGGCCCTGCGCGGCGACGGCAGCCACAAGGTCTCCCTGGACAAGGTCATCAAGACCATGAAGGAGACCGGCGCGGACATGAGCGTGAAGTACAAGGAAACGGCCCGGGGCGGGCTGGCGGTGAACATCATCGAGTGCTGAGGGGGACGGGCCCTGATCGGCGCGTGCTCATCTCTCGGCGCTGTCAGGGCCTTCCCCGTCACCGCTCGGCCCGGCCTGGCCCGGCCACCGGAGGAGATCACTCGGCCAGTCGCTCCTCCAGCGGTCGACCATCTCAGGAAGCGCCTCGATCTGCACATCGGTGTGATCGGCGCCCTTGCAGACGCGGTGGTCGACCTCGGCGCCCCGGGCGCGCATGCGGCGGTGAAGGAGGTCGCCGCTCCGGTCCCGGCCGCGGGGAGCGATCCTCGTCATCGGCGCCGAGGCGCTGTCCCGGCTGACGGATCCGGGGCGAGTGCTGCCCCTGGCCGAGGCCGGGAGGGATTCCGGGCCATGGTGCGGGGCGAACTGTACGGAAAGGCCGTGCTGGTCCCGTAACGGCCTGCGCTCACCCGGTGGCGGTGACCGTCGTCAGCAGGACCCACACCTCGTCCGCCACCTCCTGGGCCGGGCGCGGCGTGCTTTCCTCCAGCCAGGCCGCGACGGCACCGAGGAGCGCGCCGGACAGGAACGCCGCCCGCGCGGCCCGCGCCACGACGAGGCGCCCCTTGCCCGAGGGCGAGGGGGCGTCGAGGTCGGCGAGTTCCTTCATGATCTGTTCGGTCACCGCGGTCCGGATGCGGTAGGCCAGCCGGGCGCTGCCGTCCGGGCCGAACAGCACGCGGTAGAGCCGGACGTTCTCGTGGAAGTACGCGAAGAAGCCGACCAGCGGCTCCGGCGTGCCCACCACATCGTCCGTGAAATGTGTGGGACAGCACTGGGCGGCACGGTGGGCGGCCTCGGAGACGGACTCCTCCACCGCGGCGAGCAGGGCATCGTCCCGGTCCTTGTAGTGCAGGTAAAAGGTGGCTCTGCCGATTCCGGCCCGCTGAGTGATGTCGGCGATCGTGATCGAATCCAGGTCGCGTTCCTGCACCAGGTCGAGGACCGCGTTCTGCAGTGCCTGCTCACTGCGGCGCACCCGAGGATCAACTGCCCGGGTACCGGCCTGTCTTGCCCCCACGAGCCCCCCTGCCGCCCGTTCCATCGTCATGGTCTCCGCGTCGCTGCGCGTCCAGACCATACATCCTGGACGCATGTTCATTATTAGACAGTTGCCCATTACTGGACTCGTGTCTAGTATCTCCCGACGGCTCTCGCCTGTGGGCAGGCACGAACTGCTCGATTCGAGCCTCGGGAAAGACTGAGAAGGGGGCAGCGGTGATTGTCGAAGTCTGGTCGGACGTGGTGTGCCCTTGGTGCTACCTGGGCAAGCGGCGCCTCGACCGCGCCGTACGCCAGTGGCACGAGCAGGGCGGGGAGCCGCTCACCGTGGTACTGCGCCCCTTCCAGCTCGCCCCGGACGCCCCCCTGGAGAGCCGGCCGCTCACTGCCGAACAGCTGGCCGCGATCGAGGCATCCGTCCAGCACACTCCGGAGACGGTCTCGGGCTACTTCGCCGAGATCGCCCGGGACCACGGGCCGGACTTCACCTGGCGGCCTGCCTGGTCGCCGAACACCTTCCAGGCACACCGTCTCCTGGCCCTCGCCCTGGAACAGGGAGGCCCTGATCTCCAGTGGCAACTGTCGGAGCAGCTCTTCCGTGCGCACTTCGGAGCGGGCGAGGACCTGGGCGACCGCGCGGTACTCGCCGCGGTCGCCGAGCGCGCCGGAGTGAGCGGCGCCGCCGGGTTCCTGGTCGGCGGACGACTCACCGGCACGGTGCGCAGCGCGCTCACCGAGGGCACGGTCTCGGGCGTACGGGCTGCCCCCACCTTCGTCGTCCGGGGCCGGGCGCTGGCCGGTGCCCAGTCGGTGCAGGCGCTCCTGGACCACTTCGACGTCGCAGCGGAGGCGGCGGACGCCGAGGGGGACGAGGACGTACGGCGCTACCGCCTCGCCCGCGCCATGCTCGACGTCGGTGACCCGCTCAGCGCCGCCGACACCCTCCGCCCCCTGCTGGACGACCGACAGGTCCCGGCGGACGTACGGCTGCTCGCCGCCCGCGCCTACTTCGCTTCCGCCCAACTCGAATCCGCGAAAAGAGAGCTGGAGATCTTCCTGGACGCCCAGCCGACGGACGACTTCGCGCACTTCCTGCTCGGCCGTACCTTCGAGCGGCTCGGCCGGGACGATGCGGCGCTGCGCGCCTATCGTCTCGCCTGCGCGCTCGGCACCGCCCCGCAGTACCGCACCGCCGTCGACCGCCTCGCCGGCGCGGTCTCGTGACCGGCGCGCCCGCCGCGCCGTCGCCCCGCTCTCCCGGCGCCTCTCCACCTCCGATCGAGATGGTCGTGGTCGTCCTGCTCGTCGCCACCGCCCGGACGCCGACGGCCGACGCGCCCCGGCAGCCGTCCGCGACGGGGGCGGAGGACTCCGCTCAGTACTCGGTCCGACGGCACCGGTACGGTGCTGCCGGCGTACGGAAGAGCGCGTCGCACGGGCACCTCTCGCCCGCCGGTCGCGACCGGGCCCGCCAGGCCGTTCGGCCCGCGGGCGTTCCGGTCCCGGCAGGGCGGTCCTCAGTGGCGTCGGCCTCATGTCCCCTCTTCTGCCCCCTCCCCCTCTCCCCGCTGCCCGGCCACCGGTCACGGGACCGGCGCCGTCCCCCAGGCCGCGAGGAGGGCCGCCGCCGAGCGGGCCAGGGGGTCGTCGCCGTGGCCGAGGCGTTCGGCGGCGCGCAGGACGTCTGTCAGGACGGCCGGGTCGTGGGCCCGGACGGCGAGGGCGAGCAGGGGGCCGAGGCACGCCGCCAGTTCCGCCCGTGCGGCGGGTGGCGCGTCCCGGGCCGCTTCGGTCTCCGCCCGCAGCCACTGCCGGATCTCCTCGGGGTGCGCGCGGGGCAGCGGGAGTCCGGGGGGTTCCGTGAGACCCGCAAGATCCGAGGGGTCCCAGGGGCCCACGGGCTCTGCGAGGGCCGCGGGGCCTGAGGGCCGCGGCACCGTGCGCGGCTTTCGCACGGCGGCGAGGGCCGCGGCGAGGGTGGTGTGGTAGCAGGTGCCGAAGAGATACGCGGCGGCCTTGTCCCCCGCCAGTCCGGCCAGTACCTCGGGGCGGTGCACCGGACCGGGCACGGCGCCGTCCGGGCGCTGGGCGGCAGCCAGCGCGTTCCAACCGGCCCGGCGCCACAGGCCCGAGCCCGGTCCGGTACTCGCACCAGGAACAGGAACGAGGTCCGGCCCTGGGTTCGCGGCCGGACCCATGCCCGGATCCGCGCCCCGACCGTGCCGGGGAACGGGCCCGTCCTCCCGGCACGCGTCCAGCGCCGCCTCGCACAGCAGCAGTTCCGCCAGGAGGTCCAGGCTCCCCCGGGCCAGGTGGACGCCGAGCAGCACCCGTACGGTCTCGCGCACCCGCGCCACCGACTCGCCCCGGCAGGGCAGGCGGTCGTGGTGGCCGAAGTCCGTCGCGTAGAGGAGGACATGGGTGAGCGCGTAGGTCTCGTCGCCCGTCAGCTGAAGGACGTCCGCACCCCTGGCGGCGATGCTCTGGCGGTAGAGCGGGCCGAGGCCGGGCAGCCGACCGGGGGCCGTGAAACCGCCGCGGTCGACGAAATAGCGCAGCTCGATCCTGGAGAGGACCGGCTTGTACGGTCGGCAGTGGCCGCCCGCGTCCGCCGTGAGCAGCGCCTGGCAGGACGCGCGCAGCGCGGGCTGCGGGCGGCCGAGGAGTTCCAGGAGCGCGGTCAGGTTGAGGTGGTACGGGAAGAATGCGTCGCCGCGGCGCAGACCGCGCCCGAACTCCGGCTCGTGGACGGTCTCCTCCGCCAGGTCGAGGGCCCGGGAGGACAGGGGCGCGGTGGCAGGCACGACGCCCGAGCGGTCCAGCACCCGTACCAGTCCGAGCAGTTCGAGGAGCGGGCCGGGCCGGTAGGGGCGGCGGGGCAGGAACTCCTCCCAGCGTCGCGGAGCGAACCAGTCCAGCCGAGCCTCGATCCATTCCAGTGCCCCCGCCAGCACCCGACGGGCCGCATCCTCCTCGTCCAGGAACACCTCGCCCACGCACCCGGCGTGCGCGGGGAGCGCGGGCCAGTGCGTCTCGCCGGCCACGCCGTTCACCGCCCGCTCCGCAGCCGCAGCACCGTCATGGCGACGGCCAGGATCGCCGCGAGCGCTCCCAGGTCCGCCCAGCGCGGCAGCAGACCGCCGCCGCCGAGCAGGGTCTGACGGGCCAGGTCGACGGCGTACGTCATGGGGTTGATGTGCATGATCCAGCCGAGCCAGGCCGGAACGTCCTGCGGGCTGAAGACCGAACCGGAGAGGAACAGCATGGGGAACATGGCGAGTTGGACGGTGGCCTGAAGCGTCTGCACCCGGGTGATGACGGTGGCGAGACAGAGGCCGATGACGCTGAACACGGTGGCGGCCAACGCGTAGCAGCCGAGCGCGGCGGCGAACCGGCCGGCCGTCAGGTCCACGCCCATCAACGGGGCGAAGGCGAGCATCACCGTGCTCTGAGCCGTCACCGTCCCCGCTCCGGCGACGACCTTCCCCAGCGGCAGGCAGACCGGGGGCACCGGCGCGACGAGGAGTTCCCGCAGCACCCCGTACTCACGGTCCCAGGCGTACGTCTGACCGGAGGCGACCCCGATCGACACGACCTGGATGGCGATGATCCCGGGGAAGACGTAGGCGCTGAACGGTGCGTCACCGACCGAACCGATCATCCCGTCGAAGCCGACGGCGTAGACGAGGACGAAGAAGAAGATCTGGGCGCCCTGGCTGATGAGTACACCCGGCCGTTTGGCCTGTCGCAGCAGATCGCGGTGGGCGATGACGCCGATGGCGCGCAGGGCCACGCGCAGCCGGTCGTCGTCGCCCACGAGGCCAGGCGGGGCGCACGCCGGGGCGGAAGCGGGGGCGTTCGTCGCGGTCATGGCGTGACCGCCTCCTCCGGCCGCTGCGGCGCCTCGCCCGGCCCGGCCTCCGTGCCCTCGCCGGCCGCTTTCCTCTCAGCCGCCTCGCCCTTCCCTGTTGCCTGGTCCTTGCCTGCCGCCGCGTCCTCCCCTGCCGCCACTGCTGCCACACCCTTGTCTGCCGCCTCGTCCTCCCCGGCCTCCGTGTCCTCTCCCGCCACCGCCAGGTAGACGTCGTTCATGGACGGATGGTGCACGGAGACCGCCAGAACCGGGACGTCCAGCGCCCGCACCACCTCCGCGATCCGGGCCTCGGGATCGGGGCAGTGCACCGCTACCCCGCCGGGTCCGATCAGCGGCTCGAAACCGGCCGCGCGCAACTGCCGTGCGGCGGCCTCGTCGTCCGCGCAGCCGACCACGAGGCGGGACGACTCCAGGCCGCCCTTGAGCCGGTCGACGCTGCCCTGCCGCACGACCCGGCCGCGGCGCAGGATGACGATCTCGTCGGCGTACTCCGCCTCGTCCATGTAGTGCGTCGCGTACAGGACGGTGACCCCCAACTCGTCGCGCAGGCGCAGCAGATCGGACCAGACGGTGGCGCGGGCGGTGGGATCGAGGCCGTTGGTGGGCTCGTCCAGGACGATCAGCCCGGGCCGGTGCAGCAGCGCACGAGCGATCTCGACGCGTCTGGCCAGTCCGCCGGAGAGCTCCTCGACCGGCTGTCGGCGGCGGTGGGCGAGGCCGAACAGATCCAGCAGCAGGCTGATCCGGGCCCGGGCGTCGGCCCGTTCCATGCCGTACAGCCGGGCATGGAACCACAGGTTCCGTTCGACGGAGAGCTCCTTGTCCAGGGTGCGTTCCTGGAAGACGAGCCCGAGGCGGCGCCGCGCGGCCGTCGGTGAGTCGCGGACGTCGTGGCCGAAGACGCGGACCGTGCCCGCGTCGGGCCGGGCGGCCGTCGACACGACGCCCAACAGGCTCGACTTCCCCGCTCCGTTGGGGCCGAGCAGGGCGGTGACACGGCCCGGCGGCGAGCTGATCGACACCCCGTGCACGGCGGTCACCCTGCCGTGGCGTACGACGAGATCGTTGATCTCGAAGGCCGGTGTCACGGCCTCGTGGTGCGTCGTCGGCGGCCGGGCGGTCATGCCAGCCCCAATGTGCGGTCCCACGGCAGCGGCCCGTCGCCGACGGGCAGCAGCGCGAGGGCGACGCCCGCCGCCCCCTCCAGCATGCCCGCGGTGTCGACGGCGCGGTGGGGTACGGGCGAACGGGCGGCGGCCGGGAAGCGCATGAGGTGGCGGAACCCGAAGGGCGCGCTCACGTCGACGAGTTCCAGCACCTTGCCGGTCAGGTGTCGGCGTCCGGCACGCAGATCGGGATCGCCGGTCGCCTCGGCGATCCGGGCCACGACACGCAGCAGGCCGGCGTATCCGTGGCAGACGGTGGGCCCCTCGATCGCCCACCGCGACTCGTCGCGGCGCAGCGCGGCCCGCAGCGCGTCGACGGCGGCGGTGCGCCAGTCGGGCCGGTCCAGGGCGGTCCCGGCCCGGAACAGCGCGGCGGCGACACCGGGGGTGCCGTAGCACCATGCCGTGCGGGTGAACATCTGCCGCGGGCGGTGCGGCGCGATCTCCTCGTCCCAGCCCGCGCGGGCGGGCCAGTACGGACCGGAGTCGTCGCTCAACGTCCAGCTCAGCAGCCACTCGGCGACGCGCCGGACGGCGTCGCACAGCTCCGGGGTGCCGTGTCCGGTTTCGTACGCGGCGCTGAGCACGGCGAGCGGTCCGGCGATGCCGTGCGCCATGCCGAGGTTGAAGTCCCCGCGCGGGTACGTCTCGCGGTCCCTGTCGCTGATCTGGAGGCGGGCGGGCACCCACCAGCCGGGGACCCGGTGGCCGTCGGCACGGACCGGCGCGGTGAGGTCGACGAGGTGGCGCAGGGACGCGGCGAGCGCCACTTCGACGGCGGAGCCGTTCTCGGCAGGATCGGCGACCGCGTCCAGGAGCAGTCTGGTCGTCCCCGACACCCCGTTGATCAGGTCGTACGCAGCCCAGTCGACACCGGGGCCGCTCTCCCGCGCGCGGCTGCGGAAGACCCGCAGCCGTTCGGTCTGGTTCTCGGCCACCCAGGCGGCGAGCCCCCGCCGCAGCGAGCGGTAGTGGCCCTCGGGCCCCGCGCAGGTCTGCGCGGCGGCGAGCAGCGCGGCCGGTCCCGAGAACAGGCCCCGGCTCGGCGCGGTCGCCATGGCGCGCCCGGCGGCCACGAGGTGACGGTGGGCGACCTGTCGCCGGGCTTCGTCGGTACGGGCCAGTTCGCCGTGGAGGAGGGCGCTGCCCGGCAGTCCGTTGGCGAGCGTCAGGGGCCCCCACATGACGGCGTCGTAGACGGGGTCGCGGTTGTCGTCCCGCGAGGCGACCGCTGCGACGTGCTCCGGGTCGGCGAGCCGCTCGGCGACGAGACCGACGACCGCGTCGACGTCGAGGGCCGGGGGGTCTCCCGGGGCGGCGGGGGCCGGGGCCGAAGCGGCGCGGGAGGGTGGGTCGGGGCGGGTGCTGGTGGAGCTCACTGCTGGTGCCTCCGGCGGTTGGCGTGGTCCTGGACGGCGCCGCGGGCGATGCCGAGCACGGTCGTCTCGCGGGCGCCGGAACCGCCGAACAGGCGGTTGCACACCATGTGCAGCAGACTTCCGACGACCCGCCCCTCGGGCGTCTCCCCCGCCGCCCGCACGCACGCGGCGAGCCGTCCCACCGCCCGGTCGCGCGGGCGCAGCGCGTCGAGGACACGGGCGCCGGCCGGGTCGCGCGCGAGGGCGGGCCAGCCGCCGTAGGGGTCGACGAGTTCGCGCCAGCGCGCGCTCCGGGCGCGGAAGGCCCCGGGGAGGTCGCGGCGCGAACCGGTCATGGAAAGCCAGGTCGCGGCGGCGTCGTCGCCGTACCCCTCGGCTGCCTTCGGGCCGCCGGGCACGGGCGTCCCGAACGCGTGGGCCAGCGCGGCGCAGGAGAGGACGGCGAGATCGTCGACGTCGTAGCCGTTCGTGGGGTCCTTGGCCACGCGCAGCAGCGCGACGGCGGCCTCGCTGTCGTACCGGAACACGTCCTCGGCCGGGCGCCGGGCGGTGGGGCCGCCGTAGCGCTCGGT
Organism: Streptomyces sp. NPDC001750; assembly: GCF_042892615.1. Lineage (NCBI taxonomy): Bacteria > Bacillati > Actinomycetota > Actinomycetes > Kitasatosporales > Streptomycetaceae > Streptomyces > Streptomyces sp. NPDC001750. The sequence continues at coordinate 300,985 of NZ_JBIAUE010000002.1, forward strand.
CTCCGGGTCGTACTGGTCGAGGCTGTGGCCTCGCACCACCCCGTCCCGCTGCCAGGTCCGCAGCAGCGCGCCGAGCGCCGGGACGGCCGTGCCCCACAGGGCCTCGGGACGTGGCCCGTGCAGCCGCAGCCGCAGGTGGTGGCCGTGGTCGTCGGTGTACCGGACGAAGAACCAGCGGTCGGCTCCATGCCGCCCGGCCAGCTCGACCAGCGCGGGCACGTGCTCGCGCAGCAGATCGTCCTGGGCGCGGGCCGATCCGCGCAGCTTGAGGTAGAGCCATTCGCCGCCGAGTCCGTGGACCGTGCGCGGAGCACGGGGCGCGTACGAGGCGTGGCACGGGCCCGGGGCGCGGGGCGGGCCGGGGGGCGGAGCGTGCGGAGCGCAAGGAGAATCCGGGGTGCGTGGGGCGCTCGCGGCGGACGAGGGCGGTGCGCCCGGCGCGCGGCTCTCGGCGCGACCGCTCCGCACGGGGTCGCGGCTTCCGGCGTACGGGCGGCGCAGGGGGTGGCCGGCGGCCCGGCGGGTCATCGGGACGACGAGCTCGACGACGTGCCCGGCGAGCGGACTGTCCAGCCAGTCCTCGTGCTCCCCGGGGACCTCCTGGGCGATGAGGTCCGGATGGCGCACCAACTGGTCGAGCAGCAGTTCCCGGTGCCAGACGTCGTCGAGGTCGAGCAGCAGCCGCTGGTCGGCGGTGACCGCGAGGATCCTGCTCGGCACGTCCCAGTCGGCCCGCCAGTCGGCCACGGCACGCGCCCAGTCGGAGGTGCGTTCCCCGTCGTCCCTCGTCCGCAGGTCACGGGCTCGCGCCCGGATCCCGTCCGGCCGCCAGACCGCGGAGGCCAGCACGAACCGCCCGTGCCGCACCCGGGGGACGAACGGCGCGTCGGCGAACGGGCCCCAGTTCCAGGGTTCCCAGAGCCGCTGTCCCTCCAGCCCGATCTCCCACAGCAGGCGGACGGCGTTCGGGGCCTGGGCGGGGGCACTGACCATGTTGCCGAGCACGGGCACGATCTCGCGGCCGGTGGGCATGTGCACGGCGGTCAGCCGGTCGAGGGTGGCGCCGACGCCGATGTCGGCCAGGCGCAGCTCCTCCGCGCCGGGCGCGTCGGGCAGGCCCACACCGATGCGACGGCCGGTGGCCGGGACGGTGTGGGCCAGGTTGGCAGCCCGGCCCGAGCGCGGCCGGAAGGCGAGGTCGACGGCGATGGCGTCCTGGACGTGCACCGGGTTGTCGCGGTGCAGCGCCGCGAACTCCGTCTCCCAGGAGGGGTGCTGGTCGGCGAACCGGGCGAAGGTGGAACCGGCCCGGTGCGATCCGGGCGAGGGCGAGAGGAAGACCAGGAAGTCCCCCGCGTCCAGCGCCGCCGCCGAACGGGCGACGACCTGCACCGTCACCTCGCAGGAGTTGGGCACGTCAGCGGGGTCGGCCTCGTCGTGGCACAACTCGTCGAGATCCGCGTCGTCGAGGACCACTTCGCGCCGTCCGGTCCGCTGCGCGACGGCCACGAGCCGGGCCACGGCGCGGTTCCTGCGGGCGGTACGCGGCCCCTCGTACGCTTCCGGCGTTACGGGCGCCGCCTCGCTGTTGGGCCAGCCGTAGCCCTCGGGGGCGCCGAGTCCGGTCGACGGGTCGAGGAGTTCCAGGACGGGCACCACGCGGTCGGCCCCGTAGACGTCGAGGAAGCGGCGGTGGTGGTCGCGCAGCGCGAGCAGGCCGAGCTTGGGGCGGGACAGCCGCCACATCACTCCGGCGGCGGTCTCGATCTCGTCGCGCACCGCGTACGGCAGCCGCACATCGGCGTCGAGGCGAGTGTCGACGTGCAGGGGTGTGTCGTCGGGCTCCACCGACCGCGCGGCGCTCAGCAGCCTGCCCAACTCCTTCCGTCCGGCGCCGACGGGCCGGGCGTCGTACGCCTTCCTCCGCTCCTCCACGGCCAGCAGCGCGTCACGCGTCCGAAGGGTCTCCCCGGACGGTTCGGCGACCCCGGCGAGCAGTCCGATGACGTGGTGCAGCGGGTCGCCGCCGTCCAGCGGCGGGCGCAGTCCGGTCAGGAGGATCTCCTGCCGCACCAGTTCGGCGAGCAGACTGCGCACTCGTTCCGGGGACGCCCCGGGGAAGGCGTCGGTGGTGCGCCGGAGCAGTTCCCCGTACGGCAGGGGGGTCATGGCCTCGGTCACGACCCGTTCGACGACCGCGGTCCTGCGCACGGACACGGTGGAACGGCCCTCGCCGCCCTCGCCCGGGGGCACGCCCTGCGTGGAGGGGGCGGTCAGGACGAGGCGGTCCCCGCGCGCGACGAGGGCCTGGTGCGCCTGGACGGTGAGCGTGGACAGCACGGCCGGATCGCGTTCCAGCCGGTGGCCGATCCTGGTGAGCCACTGCATGTCGGCATGGGTGCGGGTGCGGTGCGCCGTGCCGCGCCCGGACTCGGCGGTGGTGCCGAACCGGCCGCGGGCCACGCCCGCGAACAGGCCGAACGGCGTGGGTCGGGTCCGCATCCTGATGTCGTAGCGGAGCACGGCGAGCGCGGCCCGGCGCAACTGCCCGGGCCTGATGCCGTCGGGGCCGTGCTCGGAGACGCGACGCACCAGGGCGCCGAGGCTGGGCGAGGCGAGATCGAGCGCCTCGCCGAGAACGGTGTCCGTGGCGGCCGAGGCGAGGAGCCGGGCACAGGCGTCGAGGGACCGGGGGTCCCCCCCGGCGGGTGCCCGCAGGCCGCTTTGGGCCTCGGCCCGCGCCCCGGACGGAGGCGTCGGCGGCGCCAGCGGCGCGCGGTACAGGAAGACGTCCTTCGCCTCGAACGGTGCCGCGGGTGATGCCCTGGCCGACGTCCTCGTCGATGCCCGCACCGACGTCCGGGGCTCGTTCTCGGACTGCGTCCCGGGCGTCGTGCCGAACGGTGGCGGTGTCCCGGGCGGTGTCTCGGACCGTTCCCTCACCGTGGTCCCCCTTCTCGTTCCCGTCCGGGCGGACCCGGGGACGGTCCGTGGGGCCGCGCCGTCGTCCCGCACGGCCCCACGGTTGCGCGCCGTCAACAGCAGTGGCTGCAGCCGGAGCCGCCGCCTTCACTCGTACATCCGGGCGTGCAGTAGGAGACGCTCGTGATGGCGGGGCCGGCGACGGACTGCTCCACGCCGATCTCCAGGTCGAGGTCGAACAGGTCGGTCTCGACGTCCGACAGCGGGACGGACTTGATCCCCATGCTGAACTCCTTGCCTCTCGGTGCTGCTTCGGACTCCTTGACGGAAACCGAACAGGTGGTCACGGAACGTGATCCTCGCATCACGATCCATGGCCGCCCGCGACCGTTCAATAGGTTCCGGCCCGGTTGGCAGTCCTGGCAGTCCAGGCAGGCCCCGCAGGCAGTCCCGTGACCGGGGGCGTCGACGTGCGGGCCCGCGCGACCGCGGCCCTTCCCTGGCCGAAACCACGCCTATTACCACGGCGGCCCGGAACACGAAGACCTCCGCCACTCCCCCGGCTGAAAAATCACGGATCGTCCCGACGGACGGTGAACCGTTCGGCGCTTTCTTGATACGTACGTGATGTGTGCTCGGACGAAGCTCTGCTATCCGCCGTCGCCCACGGCGACCAGACCGCCCTGCGAACGCTCTACGACAGGCATGCCGGCGCGATGCTCCGACTCATCCGCAGACTCACCTCGGACCAGGGCGTTTCCGAGGAGATCCTGCAGGAGACGTGGCTGGCCGTCTGGCGCTCGGCGGCCGGTTTCCGGGGTGATTCATCCGTCAGGGGTTGGCTGATGGGCGTGGCCAGACGGCAGGCGCACAATCAACTCCGCAGGTCGCGGCCCCGGTTGACGGACCTGTCGGAGGCGCGGGACGTGGCCGACACCGCGCCGAGCGTCGAGGACCAGGTCGTGGTGGAGTCCGAGCACTCCGCGCTGCGGGCAGCGGTACGCGCGCTGCCCGAGCATCTGCGCGAGGTGCTCGCGTTGGTGCTGTTCGAAGAGATGGCCTATCCGGAGGTGGCCACCGCGCTCGCCATCCCGGTGGGCACCGTCAAGAGCCGGATGTCCCACGCACGCAGGCGGCTGGGCAACATGCTCGCCGCCACGCGGCTGGAAGGATCGGGACAGCTATGAGCGATCACCTCACGGACGACGTCCTGGCGTGCCTGGCACGCGCAGGGACCGTCGACACGCACCACGACCGGCATCTGGGCGCATGCTCCGACTGCCGAGAGAATTTGGCAGTTTGGCAGAACATCACGTACGCGGTCCGCGCCGAGACCGAGGCCGCAGAAACCGTACCCGTACCGTCCTTCGACGACCTGCTGGGGGTCCTGCCCGCCGCCAACGCGCCGATCGGCACGGCTCCCCGTTCCCCCGCCGTCCCCGTCGTGCCCACCGTCCCCACCGTCCCCGCCGCCGCCCGCTCGGGACGAACACCGGCCACCGCACGGAAACGCTTCGCCGGGCGGAGAAGCGGGTCCGGGACCAGGCCGGAATCCGCCGCGTCCGGTGCCATCCCGGCCGGCGCCCCCGCATCCGCCGACGCCTCCGTGCCCACGGGCGCCGCGGGCACCACCGGTCCCACACGGCCCTGGCGGACGGCCTGGCAACTGGCCGTCCGGCAACTGGTGCTGATGCCCCGGCTGTGGGCCCCACTGAGCGCGATCGGTCTGGTCGCCGCCGCTCTGGTCTCCTCGGCGCAGATGCAGGAGCGCGTCGGGATACGGCTGTTCGGTGCGGTGGTCGTGCTGTCCGCGCTGTTCGGGGCACTGATCGTGGCCTCACCTCGCCGGGACCCCCGGCGCGAGCTGCTGTTCACGCTGCCGGTGTCGCCCGCGGCGGTGTTCCTGGCCCGGCTGGCGACAGTCCTGTGCGTGGATCTGGCGCTCGCCATGGTCTGCTCCGCGCTGGTGCGGGGGCCCGGCTGGTGGGCGGTGGTGGCGAGCTGGCTCGGCGAGTCGCTGCTGGCGGCCTCGCTCGCTCTCGCGCTCTCCGTCCGCTTCTCGCCAGCGGTGGGCGCGGCGGCGGGGGGCACGCTGTGGTTCCTGGGCGTGGTGGGCGGGCCGCACGGGCTGCTCAGCACACCGCTCGACGCGCTGCTGGACGGGCTGCTGTCGACGACGCCGTGGACACTCGCGGCGGCGGCGGCCCTGCTGGTGTGGGCCGCCCGGGCGATGCGGTCGTTCGGCGAGCACGCGCCGTCGTAGCCCCCGCCGTACGCGGGGCGCGTGCACGCGGCCGTGCCCCGCACCGCCGATTCCGGCTCCTGGTGTGAACCGTCCCGGGCCGGACCGCTACGTACGGGGTGCAACGGGAGGCCGGGGAACAACGGGAGGAACGGGACCATGACCGCTGTACCGTGGTGGGCCCACGAAGCACGTCGCTGCGGACGGCAGGCGTTCGTGCTGCCGGTTCTCGCGGCGATAACCGCATCCGCGGCCGTGGCCACGGGGTCCGGCACCGGAGTCGTTCTCGACCGGGCGCTGCTCAGTTGCGCGCTCCCCACCGCCACCGCGCTGGCGTGTGCGGCCGTCGTGGCGCGGGAGCCGATGCTGGAACTCCATCTCTCCCTGCCCACCGCCTATCCGCGCACCGTCGCCCGTCGGCTGGCCTGGCCCGCGTCCGTCACGGCTGCCACCGCCCTCGTCCTGGTGGGACTGGTGGCGGCCACCGGCCACCAACCCGGTCCCCTCACCGCCCTGCTGGAGTTGTCCGGTCTGTCCGTGCTTCTGAGCGGTGCCGCCGTCTGGGCGACGGTACGGACGGGGTCGGCGACACCCGCGACCGGGCTGGTCGTCGCCGTGGTCCTGGCCAAGCTGCTGCTGGTCGACCGTGTAGTGCCCGAAGGGGCGGCGCAGGCCGTGCCCGCCCTGCTGATCGGGGGCCATCTGTTCTCACTCGCGCTGCGCGCGCTGCGCCCGGGTGCCCGTTCCGGGGCCCGGCTCGGTCATGGCGCCGCCCACCTCGGCCCCCGGGAGGCATGATGACCGCTCTGCTGTGGACCCTTCGCTACGAGGCCCTGATGACGGCCCGTCGAAAGGTGGTCTGGGGCGCCGTGCTGCCCCTGGCCCTGCTGAGCCTGCTGCTGGTGATCACCTCGCCCGTCGTCGGTGGGCAGGGCGATCCCGCCGCCAGGACCGGGGCGGCGGCGGTGGTCGTCAACACCTTCTGCACCCTCGGCGTGGGCATCGCGCTCGCGGACCGGTTGCGGCGCGGTGTCGAAGCCCGCGGCATGGCCGAGCTGCTGACCGCCACTCCCGCGGGGCCGCTGCCCCGCACCGCCGGTGTGCTGGGGGGACCGCTGCTGGCCGCCCTGGCGCCGGTCGCCGGTCTCTATCTGCTGTACGCCACGGTGTTCTCGGTGGCCGGCGGTTCCCCTGGCCCGGTCGTGTCCGCGGTGATCGCGCTGGTCACGGCGGTGGTACCGGCGGCGCTGCTGGTCACCGCCTTCGCCGGTCTCCTGGGCGTGCTGCTGCCGGTGGCGGCGGCACGCGCCGCCACGGTCGTGGTGTGGCTGTGGGCCTGTCACTTCCCACCGGCCTTCTCGCCACTGCCCACGCCCACCGGCACGGTCCTGTCCCCGCTCGGCGGTTATCCACTGGCCGTCTGGGCGCACGCCCCCGAGGTATGGGCCACCCGGCAGGGCACCGGGGCCCTGCGCCCGGCGGCCGACGACGCGGCTGCGCTGCTGAACGTCGCGCTCGTCCTCGCGATGGCCGCGGCCTGCTATGTGCTGGGGCATCTCGCCGCCCGCACCGGACGACACGGAGCATCATGAACATCACCACGGAACAACTGACAAAAGTCCATCCCGGCGGCATGCGTGCCTTGGACGCGGTCGACCTCCACATCGAGAGCGGCACCGTCGGGCTGCTGGGCGCCAACGGGGCGGGGAAGACCACTCTGTTGCGCATCCTGACCGGTGTGCTGCGCCCCACCTCCGGGCGCGTCCACGTCGCCGGACACGATCTGTCGACGAGCTCCGGGCTCGCCGCCGTGAAGCGCACCCTCGGCTATCTGCCGCAGGAACTGTCCTTGTACCCGGACCTGACGGCACGCGAGTTCCTCGACTACATCGGCGTGCTCAAGGGCATCCACGACAGACGTGAGCGGCGCCGTCAGGTCGACGAGCGGATTACCGAGGTGGGTCTGGCCGACCGGGCCGGAGAGCGACTGGCCGGCTTCTCCGGAGGGATGAAGCGACGGGTCGGTATCGCACAGGCACTCATGGGCGCCCCGACGGTACTGATCGTCGACGAGCCCACCACCGGACTGGACCCGCATGAACGGATGCGCTTCCGCACGCTGCTCGCCGGCCTCGGCCGCGGCCGCACGGTGCTGCTGTCCACCCACATCCTCGACGACGTCGCCCAGACCTGCCCCGATGTGGCCGTGCTCGCCTCCGGCCGTCTGGTCTTCCACGACTCCACCACCGCCCTGGTCAGTCGGGCGGCGGGCTGCACCTATGTCCACCGACTCGCCGGACACGCAGAAGGACCACCGCCCGGCGCCGAAGTGGTCAGCGCGGTGACCACCTCGGCAGGTACCGAGTACCGCATCGTCACGACCTCTCCGCCCGCCGGGGCCCGCCCCGTCGAACCATCGCTCGAGGACGGATACGCCGCTCTTCTCGGCGCCGACGTCCGGACCCACCCCACCAGCTTTCCGACAGTGAGGTAGCAGACACATGACCACGCATCGCCGTTGCATCGCCGTCTCGGCCCTGACCGGTGCGGCACTCCTGGCGCTCACCGCCTGCGGGGGCGGCGGCCTCAGCGAACCGGCCACCACGGACCCCGTACCGCTGCCCAGCCCGACCGCCACCAAGCAGGAGGTCACGGAGAAGAACCTCGGCTACACCTGGCCGCTGACCGCCGATCGCGGAACCGCCGAATGCCGCCAGGGCGATCAGGCCGTGATCACCGTCCCCGACGGCACGACGTACGCGCTCAACGACCGGGCCCGAGACGCTGGTTACGCCGACATCGCACCAGTGCGACGGTCCGGGGATGACGGCGACAAGGTGAGCCTCGGCACTTTGATCAGCAGGACACTGAAACTCTGCAAGGTCGGCCGATGACCGGAGACAGGTGTTCGCAGGCGAGTCACGAGCGTGATCCGACACTGTGTGCCGCCCAGTGACCGCGGGACGACCATCACCGGGATCGACGCTACGGGGAACAGCGCCTTGCACCACAGCGAGCAGCAGCACGCATCGACCGCCACCGATCTCCATGTCCTGGCCCATTCGGGACTCAAGCCATACTTCAACCCGCCGAACGCGCTGCTGGGCATACTTCGTTCCGGTCTGGGCCGGGTCGAATTCATCAGCGCCGCCCAGCTGAACGCACCCTGTGGTGCGCTTGATCTGCCGGTGCTGATGCCGGTCACCAGCGAGTTCCAGGCCGAGGAACTGCGTGCGGTGAGAGTGCGGCATCCGTTGTCCCTGCTCGTCGCCGTCACCAACGACATCTCGGGGTATCGGACGTACTACGCGATCCGTTCCGGCGCGAACTTCGTGCTCAACCTCGCCATACCCGGCGAGAGTCAGCGCGATCTGCTGTACGCACAGCTCAGAGCGCATCTCCTGGCCGGTCCTGGCGGCCCCTTCGCCCCTGGCGGTCCTTCCGCCCCGGCCGGGGCGATCGACACCACGGACGCCGCGGCCGCCGATGCGCAGGGGAGCCTGGCGGACCGGGAGGGCCCTCACCGTTGCCAGTTCCATGACGGAGAGTCGTCAAGGGCGGAGGCCAATCGCGAGGGGGACATACCCGAGCAGCGTCGGCGTCCTGACGCGCCCTCGTACGATGCGGAGCTTTTGCGGCTGCTCTGTACGCCCATCACGGTGGCCGAGATCGCGCGCCGTCATTACTACTGCTCCGAGCGGTCCATGTATCGCCGTATCCGCAGGCTCTACGACGATCTGGGGGTCGGAGGCCGTGCCGAACTGATGTCGTTGGCCACTGTGCTCGGCCCTCGGCTCCCGGTGACGGCGCGGGCCTGCTGAGGGTCTGCACGACGGCGTGAGCCTGTTGAGGGCATGGGCCGGCTTCATGTGGACGGCTTCGTATGCGCGCAGTTGCCGTGTACGCGGGCGGGGGCGGCCCCCGGGGAGGACGGAGGCCGCTTCCGGGTCAGCGGATGGCTGCGTCGGCCGACTCCAGGAGCTGGAAGAATCCGGCCTCCACGTCCCCGTCGACGGCAAGCCCTGCCAGGGAGCCTTCGTACTGGGTGCGGCCGGAAGCCAGTACCTGCACTCTGTCGCAGACCTGCGCGACTTCCGCCAGTTGATGGCTGGCGATGAGGACCGCCACTCCCTCGTCGGCCAGTGAGCGGATGATTCCGCGCATCTCGCGGATGCCGACGGGGTCGAGGCCGTTGGTGGGTTCGTCGAGAACGATCAGCCTCGGCCTGGCGAGCAGCGCAACGGCGATCCCCAGCCGCCAGCGCATGCCGAGGGAGTACGCCCCGACTTTGCGGCGGCGTGCGTCGGTCATCTTGACGAGGTGCAGCGCCGGGTCGATCCATTCGGTCGGTACACCGCGCAGTTTGGCATGCAGTTTCAGCGTTTCGTCGGCCGTGAGGTTTGGCCACAGGCCGGGGACCTCGATCAGGGCGCCGACCTCGGCCAATGTCTCGCGTCCGACCGGCCTGCCGAAGATCTCGATGGTGCCCGATGTGGGGCGTTGCAGGCCGAGCAGGGCTTTCATCAGCGTGGTCTTGCCGGCGCCGTTCGGCCCCAGGAGGCCGTAGACCTCTCCGGTCTCGACCGTGAGGTCCACGCCGTCCAGTGCGCGGTGGGGGCCGTAGTGCTTGTGCAGGCCTCGGATGGTGAGTGCCGGTGCCGTCTGTGTTTCCGGCCGGGCCGGTGTCGCGGTCATGGTCAGATCTCCTTACGGCGCATGTGCATGCTGCCGACGACCAGCAGGACCGCGGTCAGCGCGGCGGCCAGGCCCACGGCGAGCGGGATGGCCGACATCTGGGTCACCGGACTGTCCTTGGGCAGCGGCACCCCGTTGGGCCCGATTCCGGCGAGCGGAAGGACCACTCTCATCGGCCAGGCGAAGGGGACGGCGTACCAGAAGACCTTGTCCGAGACCAGGGCCCCGCACAGCAGGCCCGCGACGCCCACTCCGATGCTGGGACCCATGCCCCACACCACCGCGACCAGCACCGCAAGCGCTGTCATCGACAGCCCCACCAGCCAGGGCAGGTACACCGCAGCGGCCACCATCCCCATCGCTCCGGGAAAGCGGCCGCTGGCCAAGGCACCGAGGGAGAGCATCACGAGCAGCACGGTGGAGGAGAGGAACCCCAGAACGCCGAGGGCGGCGACCTTGCCGATGAAGTAGCGCCTGCGCGGCACGCCGTAGGAGAGCAGCAGCCGCCAGGCGTCCTGGTCGGCACGGACCGTGAGCGCCGCGGCCAGCCCGGCGGTCATGGGTACCAGCACGCCCCAGAACTCCAGGGTCACGTTCCGGAACACCTCGAAGGTCTGGCCCGCCTTCGCCTCGGAGGAGCCGAGGGCACCGAGAAAGAGCGGGATCGTGATGACGACGGGGGCGAGGAGGTGGTACCAGGGAACGAACCCTCTTTTGTTGCGGGCGAGTTCCGTACTCACCACCGTCGCCAGTGAGGGGTTGTCGCGGCGCCCCGCGAGGGGTGGGGCCGCCCTGTCGTACGCCATGTGCACTCCTACCTGGCCACTGTCGGTTGCATCAGGTACGTAGCCGCGGCCCGCGTCGAGGTTCACGGCCGGGGGCGGCGTTGACCCGTTCGGCAGCTGCCGGACAGGTGGCGGACGACTGCCGAACGCCTGCCAATCGCGTGGCCGGCGGGGGTGTCCCGCCGCGCCCGAGTGGGAGTGTCGTGAGCGCCGCCGGGCTGTGCGCGCACCGGAAGAAGGGCCCGTCCGCCCGGCACGGTCACATCGCCGTCAGGGAGGAACACCGATGAAGTCACTCCGCCGCACGCTCGCCGTCGGGGCCATGGCCCTCACGCTCGCGGGGTTCGCGATCCCCGCCGTCTCCGCCGTCCCGGGCACCGCCCGGCCGGCCGTGACGCGCGAGATCTCCGTCATGAAGACCTGGCACGCCACGGTGCAGTGCCAGATCGTCCGTATCAGTGACAACCACGTCGTCGGGTACGACAGGGCCGACGGCACCGGCAACACCGAGCAGGCGGCCATCAACGACGCGGCGCGCAACATCCCCGTCCCGGCGGGTCACTACAAGCGCCACTGCGACGCCAAGCGCACCTGGTAGCCTCGGGCAAGGGGGCGGAGAACTTCGCCCCCTTTTGCCATTCTTCCACCCCCTCTCTCCTCTCCTTTTATCCTCCCTTTTCCCTTTTCTAATTTCTTCTGCCCCTTTCTCTCTGTTGATCCGGGACGTGAGCGATGCCTGAGAACCCGAGTGTCTGGGAAGTGCGGCTGGGTATCTACGCCACTCCGCAGCAAGCCGAAGAGATCAAAGAGCGCATCGCCAGACTGCTCTGTCCCGATCCCGACCACGCCCCGCCGTGCCCGATTCCGTGGTCGGTCTCCCTTCGCCACGAGGAGGGGCTGGAGGAGGACGGCTCGTACGCGGAACTGATCGAGCAGGCCGAGGCGGAGAAGCACCTCCGACCGTAGCCCGAGCGCGCCGCCCCGGACCGGGCGCGGTCCCGCCGCACCACCCGCATGCGACGCGGTCTCAGCCGGACGCGTGCCGACGCGACTTGGCCGGAGCCGCGCCTCGCCGAGGGGCCGGGCGCCCCGTCAGAGCGCGGTTCACAACGGCGCGAATTCGTCGAATGTCGCACGGGCCTGCGCGGTCGATGGAACCGCGGCGCGCCTGTGTCGCAGGGGATCACGAACCACTCACAGACGTTCAGGCGTCCCCAACCATCAAGCATTTTCGGTCACACATGACTTCCCTCTCCCTCCCGTACGAGGTTGACTGGGGGATCACGCGTGGTGATGCCGCCGCCCTGTTCCGGGGGTGTTTGCCATCGTGGGCCTGCGGGCCCGGTCCCGATGCCTCGAAACCGGCGGAAGAGAGTGAGCAGGGATGACCGCCTTGTCGCGCACGGTGACCCTCTGGCCGAAACCAGCTGCCGAAGGGCTGCCCGCTTCTCCCCGCGTACCCGCGCCGACGCACGAATTCGATCAGCTCCCCATTCGTATCGTTCATCCGCATCGTCTCGACGAGGGGCACCAATGAGCCAGATCGCGCTGCCAGCGTTTCACATGCCGTTCGAGAGCACCGGATGCAATCCCGGCATCGAGGAGACCAGGAAAGTCGCCTGGGAGTGGGCCGAGTCCCAGGGGCTCGCGCTTTCCCCCACGGCCCGGAAGAAGATGATCCGGACCAGGCCGGAGCTCTGGATCTCTCTCATATTCCCCACTGCTTCGCAACCGCATCTCGATCTCTTCTGCCAATGGCTGTTCTGGGCCTTCCTCGTCGACGACGAGTTCGACGACGGTCCCGCCGGTCGTGATCCCCGGATGTGCGAGGCGGCGATCGACCGGCTGGTGACGGTGCTCGACGGCGGGCCGCCGCGCGGTGCCATGGAGCACGCGCTCGTAGACCTGCGGGAGCGGACGTACCGGGGCCGCCCGGCGCACTGGCTCCGGCAGTTCCGCCGGGACACGGTCGCCTGGTTGTGGACCTACTACGCCGAGGCCGTGGAGCGGGCCGCGGGACAGGTGCCTGCCAGGGAGGATTTCGTGAGGCACCGCCGGGACTCCGTGGCCATGCAGCCGTTCCTGGACCTGCATGAGATCACCGCCGGGATCGACCTTCCGGAGTCGGCGCGTGCGCTTCCCGCGTACATCGCCCTGCGCAACGCCGTGACCGATCATTCCGGGCTCTGCAACGACATCTGTTCCTTCGAGAAGGAGGCGCGGCTCGGCTACGAGCACAATGCCGTGCGGCTCATCCAGCGCGAGCGCGGATGCACCCTCCAGGAGGCCGTCGACGAGGCCGGGGCGCGGCTCGGGGGTGTGGCGGAGCGCGTCCGGTGTGCCGAGCGGGAGCTGGTCGAGCAGATCGCGGCGGCCGGGATCGAGGGTTCCGCCCGGGTGGCGTTGGAGCGGTGCGTACGGGACTACCGCGGGCTGGTCCGGGGCGACTTCGACTACCACGCCCGCGCGGAGCGCTACACCCGTCCGGATCTGGTGGAGATCGACGACCGGGAGACGCTGTCCCGGTTCTTCGCCGCCTGACCGGCCGGGCGGGGCAGGCCAGGAGGGTCGAGCAGGGCGAGTCGAGGCGGGTGGGGGCGGGCCGGGCGGTCAGGCCGGAACGGGGCCGTGTGGTCCTCCCGGGGCGGTCTCCGCCGAGCCCGGTCCGTCCTCCGTGCCGCTCAGCGGCAGCGCTCTCAGGGCCAGCGCCCAGCCGAGCCGGGCCTCGCCGGACTCCGCGGAACGGCCGGTGAGTTCGGCGATCCGGCCGATCCGGTTGAGGACCGTGTTGCGGTGGCAGTAGAGCTGTTCGGCGGCGCGCGCCGCCGAACAGCCGTTGTCGAGCCAGACCCGGAGCGTGTCGAGCAACGTGTCCCGTTCGGCCGCGCTGTCCAGCACGGAGCCCAGGTAGGCGGTGACGATGCGCTCGGCGATCTCGGGCCGCCCGACGAGCAGGACCTCCGGCAGCCGGTCGTCGAACGCCGCCACCTCTCCGCTCCCGGCCGGCAGGGTGCGCAGGGCCTGCTCGGCCAGTCGCAGGGCCCGGCCCGACTGGGAGAGCCGGTCGAACTCCGGTGACACCCCTGCGGTCGCCGTGGTGCGGTGGCGCAGCAGGTCGAGCAGTACGCCGGACTCCCCGGCGGCGAGCCGCACGATTCCCGCGTACCGGCCGGACCTCGGCCGCCAGAAGGACCAGATGCCGTGGTCGTCGAGGACGGGCGCCGGGTTGGGCGGCGCTGCCGGGTCCTGGGTGGCGACCACGATGACGTACCGGTCGTGGACGGGTACGCCGAGCGCGGCGGCCGCGGCCGAGGCGACGGCCGGGTCGTCCCCGCGCCCGTCGAGCAGGGCCTCGAAGAGGGCGACGCGGCGGGTGTCCTGGCGGCCCTGCATCTCCAGCTGGGTCAGCCGGTACGACTCCGCCATCACGAGCGAGTAGCGGTCGATGGTCTCCCACACGGCACCCGCGATGTCGAGCTCGGTGTCCGGGTCCGCCCCGTATGCCCGGCCGCGATCACCGATCCGGCCCGCCCCGTCCCCCCGGCCGCCGCCACCGGTCCGGCCCGCCCCGTACGTCCCGTCGGCCCGGTCCTGCGTGTCGCCCCGGCCGGTCCTGGACGCCCGCAGATGCTCCGCCATCACCTGCCACATCACCCGGCCGCCGCGCCGGTATGCCTGGAGCACGGTGTCCAGCGGCACGTTCTGTTCCGCCCGTCGCCGCCCCGTCTCCCGGGCCGCGTGCTCGAAGTCGCCCGCGCTGGGCGGCAGTCCGCCGAAGTCCTCCAGTGCCCGCAGCAGGTTGTCGCGGCAGATCTCCCACAGGTCGTCGCGGCTCACGGGGGTACCGGAGGCATAGGCGTCGCTGTGCGCGTGGATGTCCGCGACGACCCGCCGGGTCAGCTCGTCGATCTCCGGGACCATGGCGACCGCCAGCGCGTGCCGCAGCCCGCCGTCCTCCCCGCCGTGCTCTCCGCCGCTCCTCCGGTCGCCGCGCTCGCCGAGGGGCGCGTTCCGGTTCCGCTGGTTCTCCGCCATGCCAGCAGGTTAGGCGCTCTCTTTGGACAGCGCTTTGGGCGGGGTTTGGGACAGGACTTTAGGCGGATGCCTTGCCGCGTACACATCCGAGGGGCCAATGCCCAGGTGATCGGTGCGCATGATGGGCACCTGCACATTGTGCCGGGGTGGGTCGACGGCCGATTCTGAGCAGCACCAGCCCTGTAAACACCATGTTTCCCGGAGCGTGTCATGTTTCTGAGCGTCGCCTCTGTCCTCGGTGAGTCGGCTCGCAGCCACCCCGACCGTGTCGCCGTCGTCGACGCGGACACGCGACTCACCTACCGGGAACTGTGGACGCGGGCGCTGCGCTGCGCGGGCGCGCTGCGGGCGTCCGGGGTGCGGCCGGGCGACCGGGTGGCGGTGCTGCTGCCGAACACGGCGGACTTCCTGTACGCGTACTACGGGGCGCTGGCCGCCGGGGCGACGGTCGTTCCGGTGCACGGGCTGCTGGTGGCCGACGAGGTGGCGTACGTGCTGCGGCACAGCGGTTCGTCGGTGCTGGTCAGCGGTGGTCCGCTGTGGCCGGTCGCCGAGGAGGCGGCGGTTGTCGCGGGAGTGCGGGCGGTGTGCGGCGTACCGGAGGACGGCGAGCCGCTGCCCGCTGCGGAGCCCGCGGCTCCGGACGGCACCGCGGTGATCCTCTACACCAGCGGGACCACCGGGCGGCCGAAGGGAGCCCTGCTCACCCATCTCAACATCGTGATGAACGCGTCCGTGGTCGCCCACGACCTGCTGGAGCTGGGCTTCGACGACGTCGTGCTGGGCTGTCTGCCGCTGTTCCACAGCTATGGGCAGACCTGTGCCATGAACGCGACGCTGAGGGCGGGGGCGACGCTCGTCCTGATGCCCCGGTTCAACGGGCCGGGCGCCCTGGAGCTGCTGGCCGCCGAGAACGTGAGCGTGTTCATGGGCGTGCCGACGATGTATCACGCGCTCGTCGAGGCGGCGGCGCAGGACTCGGCGGCGCTGGTCGGCGCGACGCGGGGGCTCACCCTGCGCGCGGCCGTCTCCGGCGGTGCCGCGCTCCCCGTCGCCGTGCTCGAACGCTTCGAGGCGACCTTCGCGACGCAGGTCCTGGAGGGGTACGGGCTGACCGAGACCTCCCCCGTCGCCACGTTCAACCAGCCCCGGACCGGCCGCCGCCCCGGCACGGTCGGTCACCCGGTGTGGGGCGTGGAGACGGGTGTCGCGGACGCGGCGGTGGAGGAGTCCGTGGTGCTGCTGCCGGACGGCGAGGTCGGCGAGGTGGTGGTGCGCGGGCACAACGTCTTCGCGGGGTATCTCGACGATCCGGAGGCGACGGCCGCCGCCGTGGTCGACGGCTGGTTCCGCACCGGTGATCTCGGAGCGCGGGACGAGGACGGCTTCCTGCGCATCGTCGACCGGAAGAAGGACCTGGTCATCCGGGGTGGCTTCAACATCTACCCGCGTGAGGTCGAGGAGGTGCTCGTGCGTCACCCGGCGGTCGGCGAGGTGGCCGTGATCGGTGTGCCGGACGAGGAGCGCGGCGAGGAGATCTGCGCAGTCGTGGTGACGCGCGCGGAGGCCGGGGCGGTGACGGAGGAGGAGCTGATCGCCTGGGCCCGGGAGCGGCTCGGTCGGCACAAGTACCCCCGGATCGTGCGGTTCACCGACGCCCTGCCCCTGGGCCCGACCGGCAAGATCCTGAAGCGAGCCCTGACCTCGCCCACTCCCTGAGCGCGCCCACTCCCTGACCTCGCCCACTCCCTGACCTCCGCGCCCCCTCACCGGGCCCGCTTCCCGACCTCCCCGCCCTCCCCTCGACCGGGCCGGCCGGATACCGCCCCCGGGCCGGCCGGCCCCTGCCCCCGCCCCGAGGACCAGCCGGCCTCGGGGCGGGGAAACACTCCCTCGCCCCGCTCACGGACACGCCCCCGCCGACGGGAAGACGGCACACGAAGACCGGAGCCACCCGCCATGACCGCCACCGCCCAGCCCCTCGCGTCCGCCGTCGGCAGCGGGCGCGCCGGGCAATGCCCCGCCCTCAAGGAGAGGCTGGGCTACTTCGCGGGCAACTTCGGGAACATCCTGCTGTCCACCACCATCAGTTCGTTCCTGCTGCTCTACCTCACCGACGTGCTGGGGCTCGCGGCGGCCGCCGTCGTGGTCGCCGTGCTCGGCAACGGCGCGCTGCTGTTCGTCCCGTACGACACGGTCCCGGCGATCCTGGTCTGTCTGGCCGTCGCGGGCCTCGGCATGGGAACGGCGACCACCCTCAACTACACGCTGCTGGCCGAGCTGACCGACTACGTCGAGTGGCACCACGGCCATCGCGCCGAGGGGGCCCTGGCGTCCCTGGCCTCGTTCGCGGCCAAGGCGGGCGGCGGGCTGGGCGGCGCGGCCACCGCGTACTGCCTGGGCCTGTTCGGCTACGTGGCACACGCCGACCAGTCGGAACGGGCGCTGGACGGCATCCGCTACGCGCAGGGCGGGATTCCGATGACGCTCATATTGCTCGGCGGACTGGTCTTCCTGGCGTATCCGATCAACCGCCACGTCTCGGCGCGGATCGCGAACGAACTGGCCGAGCGCCGGGCGGCCGTCCCGGCGGGCGGCGCGAGCGGAACCGAGGACGCGGACGGGTCCCGGGGCGCGGGCGGATCCGGGAGCACGAGCGGATACGGAGGAAACGACGCACGCGGATCCGGAGGAAAGTGAGCTCCGGGGCGGAGGATCCCGGAGGACGGCCGAACCGGTCGGACCATCGGAAGGAAACGAGCTCGTGGGAAACCGACCCCGAGGAGAGCAGGCTCCAAGGAGCACGGGCTCCGGAGGAAGTGAGCAGAGATGAGTGAGCCGCACGCGTACGACTGGGGGCCGTGGCGCGGACAGTGGATCTGGGGCGAGGAGTCCGGTGTGGTCCCGCCGGGACCGGAGTCGATGCTCGGGGCGCCCGATCCGGACGTGTACGACCGGCGGGTGCTGCTGCGGCGCGCCTTCGAGCTGACGGACGTGCCCGACCGGGCTCCGTTCCGCATCACGTCGGACTCCCGGCACGTGCTGTACGTCAACGGTACGGAGGTGGCGCGCGGCCCGGTCCGGCACGGCCCCCGGATGCTGCACTACGACACCGGGGACGCCGCTCCCCTGCTGCGTCCAGGGCGCAACACCGTCGCCGTGCTGGCCCGCCACTACGGGCACGCGGTGCCGTGGTGGGAGCCGTCGCCGTGGACGCACCAGCTCGGTGGGGGTTCGGTGGTGGCCGAGCTGATGCTCGGCCCGGACCGCCGGATCGTCACGGACTCCTCCTGGACGTACCACGCGGGCGACGCCTGGACCCCGTGCCGGCCGCATTCCCAACTGGTCACCCAGACCCCGGAGCTGCTGGACGGCCGGCTGCTCGACCCGCACTGGACCGTCGCAGGCGAGGCCAACGGCGAAGGAACCGGGAACGGGGACGGCGGCTGGCGGCCGGTACGAGTGCTGTCCACGCGTGCCGTGGTCGGCCCGAAGGACGGCACCCGCCCGGACTCGGAGCCCTTCGGGGCGCTGCTCCCCCGTCCGATCCCGCCGCTCTCCGAGACGGTGCGGGAGGCCGTGTCCGTACGGGCCGCGCCGCTGTTCGGGACGGTGCCGGACGATCCGCGACAGGCTCTCGCCGGGGCCGTCTCCGACGCCACCCCTGACACCGCCGTCCCGGTCCCGGCGGACGCCCGCCACGGCCTCGACGCGGGGCCGGTGTTCCTCATGGCCGACTTCGGCGGGATCGTCACCGGCCATCTGCGCATCGAGGTGGAGGCCGCGCCCGGCACCGAGATCCACGGTTCGCTCGTCGAGCTGCCCACGGTCGCCGCCCTCGACGCCGCCAACACCTTCGGCTACACGACGCGCGGGCGCGACGACGTCTTCGAGACCGGTGACACGGTCGGCGGCCGGTACGCGCTGTTCGTCGTGCGGGGCATCGGAAGGGTGCGGTTCGGGCCGGCCCGGGTGCGCGAGCGGCTGCGCCCGCGTCCCGAGGGTCCGTACTTCGACTGCGACGACCCGGAGCTGAACGAGATCCACCGGGTGGGGCTGCGCACGGTCGACCTCACCGCGCAGGACGCCTATCTGGACTGCCCCACCCGGGAGCAGCGGGCCTGGACCGGCGACTCGGTGGTGCACCAGTCGGTCGACCTGGTGGCCAATCCGGACTGGAGCCTGGCCCGCTGGAACCCGGGGCTGGCCGCGCAGCCCCGCCCGGACGGCATGCTGCGGATGGTGGCCGCCGGTGACCTGGCCCGGGATCCGGTCCCCACCATTCCGGACTGGGCGCTGCACTGGGTCCGCTCGGTGCACCAGCTGTACCGCTACACGGGCGACCGGGAGCTGGTGGCCGGGCTGCTGTCGACGGCGGAGCCGGTGCTGCGCTGGTTCGTGCCGTTCCGGCGCCCGGACGGGCTGCTGCACGGGGTGACGGGCTGGGTGCTGATCGACTGGTCGCCGGTACAGGTGGCCGGCGCGAGCGCGGCCCTGAACGCGCTGTGGGCGCGGGCCCTGGCCGATTTCGCGGAGATGGCGGACTGGCTCGGGGACGCGGGCCGGGCCGGCTGGGCGCGCGACCTGCACCGGGGCGTGAGCGACGGTTTCGAGGCGTTCTGGGACGAGCGGCGGGGCGCGTACCGCGACAACCTGGTCGACGGGCGCCTCGGCGCGTCGGTCAGCGAGCACACCCACGCGGCGGCGGTGTGCGCGGGCCTCGTGCCGCCCGAACGCAAGGCCCTGGTACGGGATTTGTTGCTGGACCGGGAGGCCATGTTCACCCGTTCGCCGATGCGGTACCGGGGCAGTGACACGGGCGGGCCCACCGCCACGGCGCCCGTGACGGACCGGGACGGTCCCGACTGGGACACCGAGCGGCTGGTCGTGGGGGCGCAGCCGTTCTTCCGCTACGTGGTGCACGACGCGCTGGCGCTGCTGGGCGCGGCCGACGAGATCGAGCGGCTGTGCCGGGACTGGACGGCGTTGCTGAGCACCGGCGGCTCCGCGTTCCGGGAGTGCTGGGACGGCGGTTCGTACTGCCACGGATGGTCGGCCACTCCGAGCCGTGATCTGCTGGTGTACACGCTCGGCGTCACCCCGGCCGAACCCGGGTACGGCCGCGTGCGGGTGGCTCCCCGGCTCGGCACGCTGTCCGGCGCGCGGGGCGAGGTGCCGACCCCGCACGGCCCGGTACGGGTCGCCGCGACCCCGGACCGGGTGCGCGTCACCTCACCGGTCCCGGTGGAGGTGCTGCACCCGGACGGCTCCCTCACCCATCACCCGTCCGGTTCGTCGGCCGTAGCGCTCGCCGGACCCGCACCGCGTAAGGACTGAAGCCATGTCTGCCCTGCCCCCGTCCGTGTCCGAGACGTCCCCGTCCGAGACGTCCCCGCTGGTCGGCACCGCCCACGGCACGGTGCGCGGCACGCGGGAAGGGGGCGTCGCCGTCTTCCGGGGCATCCCGTACGCGGCGCCGCCGGTCGGCGCCCGGCGTTTCGCGGCGCCCGAGCCGCCGGAGCCCTGGGAGGGGGTGCGCGATGCGGTGGCGTTCGGGCCGACCGCGCCCAAGCGGCCGTACGCCCCGCCGCTGGACCGGCTGCTGCCCGACCCGGACGTTCCCGGGGACGACTGCCTCAACCTCAATGTGTGGACGCCGTCGCCGGACGCGGCCGGCCTTCCCGTGCTCGTCTGGATCCACGGCGGTTCGCTGCTGCACGGCTCCTCGACCGTGCCGCTGTACGACGGGGCGGCGTTCGCCCGTGACGGGGTCGTGTTCGTCTCCCTCAACTACCGGCTCGGCATCGAGGGGTTCGGGGTGTTCCCGGACGCCCCCGCCAACCGGGGGCTGCTCGACCAGATCGCGGCGCTGACCTGGGTGCGGGACAACATCGCGGCGTTCGGCGGCGACCCGGACCTGGTCACGGTGTGCGGGGAGTCCGCGGGGGCCATCGGCATCGCCGCGCTGCTGGCCGCGCCGCGAGCGCAGGGGCTGTTCCGGCGTGCGGTGCTGCAGAGCGGGGCGCCGAACGCGCTGCCGCTGGACGACGCCGCCCGGCGCACCACGGAGCTGATCGCCCGTCGGCTGGGCGTGGCGGCGACGGCCGGGGCGCTGGCGGAGGTGGACCGGGAACGGCTGCTGGACGCGCAGACCGAGGTGACCTCCGGCGGTTCGCCGCTGACCGGCGGGAACTCCTTCCAGATCGTGGTGGACGGCGATCTGCTGCCGCGCGACCCGCTGGAGGCACTGCTGGACGGCGCCTCGGCCGATGTCGATCTGCTGATGGGCGCGAACACCGAGGAGTACCGGCTCTGGTTCGTGCCGAGCGGGCTCACGGAGAAGCTGTCGAGGGTCGGGCTCCGGCTGGCCCTGCTGAAGTTCCGCGTGCCGAGGGAGACGGAGCGCGCGTACCGCGCCAACCGCCCGGACGCCGCTCCGGGGGAACTGCTCGGGGCGCTCGCCACGGACCTGCTGCTGCGCGTCCCGTTGAACCGGGTGGCGGACGCCCGTGCGGGCGCGCCGGGGAGCACCCGTCTCTACGAGTTCGGGTGGCCGTCCCCCGTGCTGGGGCTCGGCGCCTGTCACGCGCTGGAGATCGGCTTCGTCCTCGACAACCTGGACAAGCCGGGCGCGGTGGCTCTGACCGGCCCGGACGCCCCTCAGGAGCTGGCCGACGCGATGCATACGGCCTGGGTGCGGTTCGCCGCCACCGGCGATCCGGGCTGGCCGGTGTGGGACGAGTCCCGACCGGTGATGGGCTTCGGCCAGGGGACTCCCGCGGTGGTGCGCGCCCCGCGCGACGACGAACTGCGCGGCTGGGCGCCGTACCGGCGCAGGAAGGGGTGAGCGCGGCCGCCCCCGCGTCGGTGCCGTGCCTTCACCGGGGACCGGGCCCCTCACCGGGGCATTCGCGCGGAAAGGCCCCGGCCCGTGAGCGTCGTCACGGGCCGGGGCCCCGGCGGATCAGCCCTTGTTCCGCGACGCCCAGAACTCGTCGAAGGTGAGCAGACCGTCGCCGTTGGCGTCGTGGTCGTTGATGATGGCCTGGGCCACCGTCTCGGTGACGTGGGGGTCGCCGAGCTGAGCCATCACGCTCTTGTACTCGGCGGCCGATATCAGCCCGTCGCCGTTCAGATCGAACCGCTCGAACGCCTTGCGCGCCGACTCGATGTCCGCCACAGTTCCGTCCTCCGTAATGCCTGACCAGTGCCTGACCAATGCCTGGTCAGTGCGTTCATGACGGGGGTCAGATTAACGGGCGTCACGACGGACCCTCGCGGCGGCCGGTCGCCACGCGCGGGCCGCCCGCCGCGGGACGTCCCCCCACCGCACCGTTCTCGACGGCTCGGACTCGACCTCGACGGCTCAGCTGCGCCACGGCCGGTAGTGCGGGTTGTCCACGCACTCGCTCATGATCTCGGTCTTGTTCGTCGGGTCGATCGGGCACGCCCCCACGATGAACGTCCGGTCGACTCCGCCCGGGAAGGCGACCTCCACCTGGTCCGCGTACTTGTGGGTGTCGCCGATCGTCTTGTTCACGTCGACGCCTCCGGGAGCGTCGATGTAGTAGTTGAACGCGGCCTTCCACCGCTTGTACAGGTCGTGGTCGTACGAAGTGGAGACGTACGGCGAGGGCTGGTTGACCAGGACGTACTTCTCCACGTCGTACTGGCCGTACGTGATGTCCCGGGCGTGGAAGCCCTCGTCGAAGATCGTCTCCGGGCCCCGCCCGTCCGCCCGGTAGAGCTGGCGGCAGTCGCCGCGCCAGGCGGGCCGCGGGGTGATCCGGCCGACGTCGACGGGGTCCGCGGCGGCGAAGAGGCGGTCGGTGACGACCGGGCAGTCACCGGGCTTGAACGCGGCTGCCGCGGGGGCCGCCGAGGCGGAGGCGGCGACAGGAGCGGCCTCGGTGGCAGCGGCCGGGACGAGCGCGGCGGCGAGGGAGAGGGCGAGAACGGCGGCCCGGCGCCGCAGAAGAGAAGTGATCATCATGCGGATCACTGTCCCGGCACGGCGTATACCGGCCGCGCACCATCACCCGATGGTGAGCGGGTCCGGCCGGGAGTTGACGTCCCACCACCCCGGCAAATTTGGATATCTTTCACATTCGGGGCATTCATCCCCCGAACCTTCCCCGCCTCACGACCTCACCGCCCCACAGCCCCCACCGCCTCGCGGCCTCGCGGTCCGTCAGCGGAAGACGCCGGTATGGCCGAGCGAGTAGCGTCCCGGCTGCGGGTAGACGGCGAGGCCGTGCGGGCCGCTGCCGACCGGGATCCGGGCGAGCTGCTTGCCGCTGTCGGTGTCGATGGCATAGACCTCGGAGTGGTAACGGCCGCTCAGCCAGAGGACCTTGCCGTCGGCCGAGACCCCGCCCATGTCCGGGCTGCCGCCGTTGGGCAGCCGCCACTTCTTGGACACCTTGCGCTGTGCGAAGTCGAAGACGGAGATGGTGCCCTCGCCCCGGTTGGAGACGTACATCTCCTTGGAGTCGCGGCTGACGTAGAGGCCGTGGGCGCCCTCGCCGGTGGGCAGCAGCTTCGGGGTGGTGAACTTCTCGCCGTCCAGGACCCACACTCCGTTCGCGACCATGTCCGCGATGTAGAAAGTGCCGCCGTCGGGCGACAGTTTCACATCCTGCGGCATGGCCCCGTGCAGCGGGAGCTTCTGCTGTCCGACGACCTCCATCCGCGCGGTGTCGACCTTGAGGAGTTCGCCGGAGAACTCGCAGGAGACGATGAAGTACCGCCCGTCGGCGGAGTAGTCGGCGTGGTTGACCCCGGCGCAGCTGACCGGAACGGTCTTGACGGTCTTCATGGTGTGGGCGTCGCGGAAGACCAGTTCGCGGTCCATGGAGGCCATGACCACGGCGTACTTGCCGTCGGGGGTGAAGTAGAGGTTGTACGGGTCGGAGACGGGCACCGTGGGGCCGACCTTGCCGGTGGCGGGGTCGATGGCGGTCAGGCTGTCGCCGAGGTCGTTGTTGACCCAGAGGGTCTTCATGTCCCAGGAGGGCACGACGTGCTGCGGCTGGCGGCCGACCTTGATGGTCCTGATGACCTTGTACGTGGCGGGGTCGATCACGGACACCGTGTCGGAGTTGGTGTTGGGGACGTACACCCGGGAGGGGAAGTTCCTGACGACCGGGGAGAGCTTCCCCGGCCGGTCGGCGGCGTAGACGTCCTGGGGATCGAGGACCGGCGGCATGCCGGGCAGTCCGGGCGGTGCGGGCGGTGCGACGCGTCCGGTGCCGGTGGGCCGGGCGGCCTCGCTGCCGCCGGCTTCGATGTTCCCCTTCTCGGTGGATGATCCGCAGCCCGCGAGGGCGGCGAGAAGGACGCCCCCGAGCAGGGCGGCGATGTGCTTGGTGTGGGGAGACATCAGGTCAGCAGCTCCGTGGTCGTCACCGCACGCAGTCCGCGGCGGTCGATTTCGGTGAGGAGGAGGGGCAGGGCGGCGACCGTGTCCGCGTAGCCGAGGTGCAGGCTCACCACGGAGCCGTTGCGGATCTCCCCGGCCACCTTGCGGGAGACGGCCGCGGCGCCGGGTGAGGTGAAGTCGAGGGAGTCCACGTCGTAGGAGAGGACGTGCGGATAGCCCGCCCGGGCGGCGAGCCGCCGGACGAGCGGGGTGGCGTACCGGGCGCGCGAGGGCCGGAACCAGGAGCCGATGGATCCGGTGAGCCGCCGCAGCCGCTCCGCACAGCCGGTGATCTCCGCGTACGCCTCGGTCTCGCCGAGTGCGCAGACGTCGACGTGGTGCCAGGTGTGATTGCCGAGGTCGTGGCCGCCGTCGAGGATGCGGCGGGCCATGCCGGGATGCTCGTCGAGCCAGCTGCCGACGGCGAGGACGGTGATCCGGGCGCGGGCCCGTTCGGTCTCGGCGAGGACGGTCCGGGCGAGGGCGGGATCGCCCTGGCCGTGGAAGGTGAGGGCGACGCGGGGGCGGTCGCGCGGACCGTGGTCGATCTGGGCCGGCCGCCCGGGGAAGCGATGCGGAGTGGGCGCCGGACGCGGGGACGGAGGGCGGCCGCTCGGGGCGGCGGGTTTCCCGGTGCCCGCCCCGGCGGTGGCGGGCCCGGTCGGCGTACCGGGGGCGTCACGACGGTCCGCGCAGCCGGCGGCGAGGCCGGCGAGTACGGCCCCCGCTCCCGCGCGCAGGGCACTGCGGCGGTGCACCGGGCCGTCGGAGGCGTTCATGCGCAGACACGATAGGGGCGGAAGAGGCGGATGATAGCGATGCGGACATATGGGCGGCGCGAATGAATCATTCACCGAATCCCATAAATATTCACGCTTTTCCAGGCAAGTGACCCATCACACCTACGAATTATTGAAGAAATGGCGAGATATGCATGGAAATGTCCCGTTTGCACCTTTGGCGGCGAGGTCGCCCGTCTGCCATAGTCGGTGACACGACCCGCACCGACCCGAGTTCGGTCGTCACGAGCGGCCGTGAACACACCCCCCATGTCACGGCCCCCACCACAGCGGCCCCCGAAGCGCCCCACGACGGCAGCCCGGGGGCTGCTGTGTTTCCGGTGCCGGAAACCGGGAGTCCGGGGCGCGGACCACTCCCGGCCGCGACGGTCGGACGGTGGTCAGCGGTCGGAGGTCCGCATCTCGAACCAGGTGGTCTTGCCCCGGGGCAGCAGATCCACCCCCCATCGGTCGGAGAGCTTGTCGACGAGGAAGAGCCCCCGCCCGCTGACGTCCATCTCGCGCACGGGCATCAGGCACGGCAGCCCGCGCGAGGGGTCGCGCACCTCGATCCTGATCCAGCCGCGGCGGCGCAGCATCCGCAGGCCGAAGACCCGGGCGCCGGTGTGCCGCACCGCGTTGCCCACGAGCTCCGAGACGAGCAGTACCGCGTACTCGGAGATCTGCGGCGAGAGCGCCCACTGCCGGAGCACCACGTGCGAGGTGAGTCGTCGCGCATGGGCCGCGGATTCCGGGCGGGAGGGCAGTCGCACCTCCCCCTCCGCCGGATCGCCGAACAACTCCAGCGCCTTGTACGCCTGTTCTTCCTCGCCGGTAGTCATCCAGCGTGCCGCCGTCGCGCCTGCGCGCGGTCGCGGCTGTTCCACACCCTCCAGGCCCGCCATGCACACCATCATGGCCGCACGGCGCGCGCCCGGGGGCCGTTCCGGAGGAATCACCACCGCGGAACGCAATAATCCGCGACATTCGCACGACATATGCCATTGGCAGAATGTCGTGCGGAACCGCGGCTCTGACCTGCGAAAACAGCACCTCCGGGCGCATGTGCCCGCTCACGCCGACGGCCGGATCCCGAGAGCTCCTCAAGATCCGGCCGATCCGCCCGCACGGATGAACCGGCGTCCGTCCGTGCGTAACTGACGTTCAATCAGAGAAAGACGGCCTTGCCCGGCCCCTCCTCCACGAAGCTGCGCATACCGCGTTCCCGGTCCTCGGTGGCGAACAGCCCGGCGAACCAGTTCCGTTCGATCGTGAGCCCGGTGTCGATGTCCGTCTCCAGTCCCGCGTCGATGGATTCCTTGGCGGCGCGCAGCGCGAGGGCCGGCCCCTTCGCGAGGGCGGCGGCCCAGGCGCGGGCCTGCTCGTACACCTCGGCGGCGGGCACCACACGGTCCACCAGGCCGATCGCCAGGGCCTCCTCCGCCTTCACGTGACGGCCGGTGAAGATCAGGTCCTTGGCCCGGGAGGGGCCGACCAGCCGGGCGAGCCGCTGGGTGCCGCCCGCGCCGGGGATCAGCCCGAGCAGAATCTCGGGCTGGCCCAGCTTCGCGTTGTCGGCGGCGATCCTGAAGTCGGCGCACAGCGCCAGTTCGCAGCCGCCGCCGAGCGCGTAGCCGGTGACCGCCGCGACGACCGGCTTGGGGATCCGGGCCACCGCGGTGAACGCGTCCTGGAGCGCCTTGGACCGCACGACCATCGCCGTGTGGTCCATCGCCCGCATCTCCTTGATGTCCGCGCCCGCCGCGAACACCTTCTCGCCGCCGTAGAGGACCACGGCACGCACGTCGTCGCGCCGGGTCGCCTCCTCGGCGAGTTCGCGCAACCGGTCCTGGGTGGCCACGTCCAGGGCGTTCATGGGCGGTCGGTCCAGCCGGATGGTGCCGACGCCGTCGCTTGCTTCGAGGGTTACGGTCATGGGAGGAGGTTAACCGTCGTCAGGGCCTGTTCTGAGTCCGCCCGCGGGCGGACTCAGAACAGGCCCTGACGACGGCGGGCCCGGTGCCGTCGGTCACAGCACCGGGCCCGCCCGTGTTCCGTACGACGGGAGCCTGTTCCGTACTCCCCCGGCTCCCGTCCTCCGTGCGACGGGAGTTACGCGGTCCACTCCGACCAGGACATGTTCCAGCCGTTGAGGCCGTTGTCCGGCTGGATCGTCTTGTCCTGGGAGTTCTTCACGATCACCACGTCACCGATGAGCGAGTTGTCGAAGAACCAGGCCCCGGAGGTCTTCTTGCTCCAACCGCCGCGCACGTCCTGGAGGCCGACGCAGCCGTGGCTGGTGTTGGCGGAGCCGAAGACGCCGGAGCCGCCCCAGTAGTTGCCGTGGATGAAGGTGCCGGAGGTGGACAGCCGCATGGCGTGCGGGACGTCCTTGATGTCGTACTCGCCGCCGAAGCCGACGGTGTCACCGTTCATCCGGGTCACCTTGAGCTTCTCGCTGATGACCATCTGTCCGTTGTACGTGGTGGTCGCCGGGGCGCCCGCCGAGATCGGGATGTCCTTGATCTGCCGGCCGTCGCGGACGACCTTCATCCGGTGCGACTTGGCGTCGACGGTGCTGATCTGGCTGCGGCCGACGGTGAAGGAGATCGTCCTGGTCTGCTTGCCGTAGACCCCCGGACGGCCCTCGACGCCGTCGAGGTCGAGCTTCACGGTCACCTTGGTGCCGGCCGCCCAGTACTTCTCGGGGCGGAAGTCGAGGCGGTCGTTGCCGAACCAGTGGCCCTCGATCGGCACGGACGGCTCGGCCTTCACCTCGATGGCCTTCTCGACCGCCTCCGGGTCGGTGATGCCCCGGGTGAAGTGGATCGAGACGGGCATCCCGACACCGACCGTGGAGCCGTCCTCCGGGGTGTACTGCCCGATGAAGGTGTTCTGCGGGACCAGCGTGGTGAAGCTGGTGTCCTTCGCCGACTCACGACCCTTCGTGTCCTCGGCGACGACATGCACCTTGTACTTGGTCGCGGCGGCCAGATGCCGGTCGGGCGTCCAGCTGGTGCCGTCGGCCGCGATCTTCCCCTCGACCTCGGCGCCCTTGGCGTCGGAGACCTTCACCGTCGTCAGCTTCCCCTGCGAGGCGGAGATCTTCAGCGCCCCGCTCGTGGCGACGGACTCGGCCCCGTCCTTCGGCGCGACGGTCACCACCGCCTGCGAGGCGGTGGTGTCCTCGACCTTCGCTCCGTCCTTGCCGTCCCGGCCGGCGCCCCCGGTGTCGTCCCCGCCGCACGCCGTCACCAGCATCAGCAGCGCCCCCAGGGCCAGAGCCAGTGGTCCGGTGGCCCCGCGTCCTCGCCGTTCGCTGCCCGTCCCGGCCGATCTCCCCGATATCGGCTGCCCGTTCAATGTGTTCGTCTCCCCTCGCATGGCCCGGCCCCGCCAAGGCCCCGGGGGCCCAGGGCCCCCTCCCCCGCGCGCTGCACATGCGCGCTCAGCGAAAGATAATCACACTGGTCGCGACGAGAAGACCCCTCGGATGTCACCGTTCAGTCCCAACTCGTCCATCCGGACGTCTCCGAGGGACGGCACCGAGCGAATCCGAACGTCTTCCAGGGACAGGACGGGACCGGACGGGCACACGCCGGGGCGGCGGGCGCCCTCGGGGGACGTGGGTGGGCCTCCGGGCTCGTGGGTGGGCCTCCGGGCTCGTGGGTGGGCCTCCGGGCTCGTGGACGTGCTTCCGGAGCAACGGGCGCATCGGCGGGGTCAGGGTCGGCGAAGAGCGGAGCCCGCCTTCCACTTCTTCCAGCTCAGGTTCCAGCCGCTGAGCCCGTCGTCCGGCGCGACCGGCCTGCCCCGGGAGTTGACGACCTCGATCACGTCGCCGACGAGGGTCCGGTCGAAGAACCAGCCGGCCGGGGTGTCGCTCCCGCCGCCCGGCACGTCACGGAGTCCGACACAGCCCCGGCCGACGTTCGCCGAGCCGAAGGCCCCCTCGTCCGACCAGTGGTCGCCGTGCAGCAGGACGCCGGAGCCGGTGAGCCGCAGGGCGTGCGGGATCTCCCCGCCGTCGCCCCCGCGGCCGCAGTCGGCCGCACGGCCGTCCGCGCGGATCGCGTCGTACATCTCGCCGACCACCATCCGGCCGCTGTACGTGTCCGCGCCAGGGCGTCCCGCCGTGATCGGGACGGTGGCGACGAGCTGGCCGTCGCGGCGGACCTCCATCGTGTGCGCGGCCACGTCGACCAGGGACGTCTGGGAGCGGCCCACCCGGAAGGCGACCGTCCTGTCCTGGCTCCCGTACACGCCGGGCGCGGCCTCCACGTCCCGCAGCCGCGCCGTGACGGTGACCTCGGTGCCCGGTGCCCAGTACCCGGCGGGGCGGAGGTCGAGCCGGCCGGCGCCGAACCAGTGCCCCACCACCTCGACCTTCGGCACCGTGGTCACCTGGACGGCCCGCTCCACGGCGGCCCGGTCGACGACCGGCCGGCCGAAGGCGACGGAAACGATCGTTCCGGTGCCCACCGTGGCACGGTTCTCCGGGGTGACCCGGCCGGTGAAGCGGTGCTCGGGGACGGCGGTGGTGAAGGTGGTGCGCCGGGCGACCTCGTGTCCGTCACCGTCCACGGCGACCGCGTCGACGCGGTAGGTGGCGGCGAGTCCGAGCCGTCCCTTCTCCCCCTCCGCCGACGACGTCCAGGAACGGCCGTCGCGCGCGAGCCGGCCCGGCACCCGCTGCGGCTGTGCGTCCTCGATCCGGGTGACCCCGACCCTCTTCAGCCGCCCCTCCGGAACCCTCACCTCCACCCGGCCGTCCGGAGCGATGTCCCGTGCCCCGTCGCCGGGGGTGACCAGGATCGCCCTCTCCGGGGAGCGGCGCCCGTCCCCGAAGGCGGCGGGGCCGCCGGTGCAGCCGCTCAGTACGGCGGCCAGTGCGGTCAGTGCTCCCAGTGCCCCCGGTACGGCGACACGTCCTGTCCGTGCCGGCACGGTGGCCGCGCGAGCCACCGGCCTCTTCGCTACGTGGTCCACGTCCCCCCAACGACGCGTGCCGGTCAGGGGCAACGTGCGCAGCCGCGCCGATACGGGTGCGGGTGGAACGGGGGGCGGGTGTCCCGATGCGGGGGAACGGGGCGGGCGGCGTCAGCCGAGGATGCCCCGGTCGTAGCCGATCGCGACGGCGGCGGCCCGGTCCTTCGCCCCGAGCTTGGCGAAGACATGGGTGAGGTGGGTCTTCACGGTGGCCTCGCTGATGAACAGTTCGGCGGCGATCGCGCGGTTCGAGGTGCCCTTGGCGACGAGTACGAGCACCTCGCGCTCGCGGGCCGACAGCGGTTCGTTGCCCGCTGCGGACGGGGTGCGCACCCGCGAGACCAGCCGGGAGGCGACGGCGGGCGAGAGGACCGTGCGGCCGTCGGCCGCGGCGCGGACGGCGTTGAACAGCTCCTCGCGGGGTGCGTCCTTGAGCAGGTAGCCGGTCGCGCCCGCTTCGATCGCGGGCAGCGTGTCGGAGTCGGTGTCGTACGTGGTGAGCACGAGCACCCGGGCGCGGGCACCGCGCCGGGTGAGTTCGGCGATGGCGGCGACCCCGCCGCCGCCCGGCATCCGCAGGTCCATCAGCACGACGTCCGGATCGAGCCGGGCGACGAGGTCGACGCCCGTCACCCCGTCCGGGGCCTCCCCGAGGACCCGGAACCCGGGCGCCGATTCGAACATGCCGCGCAGACCGTCCCGTACGACGGGGTGGTCGTCGACGACGACGAGCGTGATGACGTGTGCGGGTTCCTCAGCCATGACGGGGCCAACCGTACTCCGTCCTGGTCACCGCCCCTCCCGGACCAGGGGCACCAGGGCGCGGACGGCGGTGCCCCGGCCCGGTTCCGTCTCCAGTTCGACGGTTCCCGCGACGCGTTCGGCACGGGCGCGCATGCCGCCGAGTCCGAAGCCTCCCGCCCCGCCGCGCGGCGGCAGGGCGGACGGGTCGAAGCCCCGGCCGTCGTCCCGTACGTCCAGGCTGAGTTCGTCGTCCATGAACGACAGGGTCAGGCCGACCCGTGAGGCCCCGGCGTGGCGCCCCGCGTTGGCGAGGGCCTCCTCGGCGATCCGGAGCAGGGTGGCGGCGATCTCGTCGTGGACCGGTTCGACCGTGCCGGTGACGGTGAACTCGGCCCGGATTCCGATGCGGTCGGTCCAGTCGTCGACCGTCTTGCGCAGCGCGCCGGGCAGATCGTCGTGCACCAGCGCGGCCGGGACCAGGCCGTGGACCGAGCGGCGCGCCTCGCCCAGGCTGTGCCGGGCCAGGCCGGTCGCCCGGTCGAGGTGACGGCGCGCCAGTTCGGGATCGGTGTCGGCGACCGAGGCCACCACCTGGAGCTGGGCGATGATGCCCGCCAGGCCCTGGGCGAGGGTGTCGTGGATCTCGGCCGCGAGCCGCCGCCGCTCGTCGGCGACGCCCGCCTCCCGGGCCTGGACGAGGAGTTGGGCATGCAGGCCGGCGTTCTCTGCGAGGGCCTGTTCGAGACGGGCGTTGGCGGACTCCAGCGCGTCGATGGTGTCGGCCTGGGCCCGTACGTGCTCGGCCTCCCGGTCGCCGATCTGGGCGAAGACCATGGTGAGTGTCGCGTGCAGGGCGAAGAGGATGCCGAAGGCGGCCCAGTTCATGGGGCCAGCCGGCGGGAAGCCGCCGCACTGCGACCCGGCCAGGATGACGGCGGTGGCCAGCAGCCCGGTACGGACGGCTCGTTCCGGGAGCAGTCGGGCGGCGTCGAAGTAGCCGATGACGGCGAAGATGGAGAAGAACGGGTTGCACCAGGTCAGCGCGAAGGCGAGCAGCGTACGGACGCCGAAGTAGAACACCGCCCGGCGCGACCCGGACGGCGCGGCGGCCCCGGCCCGGCTCCACCAGAGCTGGAGGACGAGCGTCGGCGGGACGAGCACCACGGCGACGCGGATGTCCGCTTCGGACATGATGGCTCCGGCGGTCACCGCCGAGATCACGATGCTCAGGGCGAGCGTGCAGTACGGCCCGTAGCGGAAGAACCGTTCCCACCACTGGGCCGCCGTCCCCGGTCCGGTCCGGTGCGTTCGCGTCGTGTCCCCCGTGTCCATGGGTGAAGTGTGGCCGAGAAACGCCTCCCGCGGGCCGAGAGACGTCTCCCGCGGGCCGGGGAACGCCTTCCGCGGGCCGGTGTCCGGGAGCGTGGGCAGGGGCGGGAGCGGGTTGCGCCCGCGGATCGCACGGGCCCTGGAAGCGGTGGCTCCCAACGGTCACTCCCAGCGGAACAGACGGGTCGCCAGCAGCGTCGCGAGCGCCGTCCACAGGGCGACCACGCCCAGGTGTACCCAGCCGGGCCAGCCGCCGGACGCCGCCTGGTCCAGTGCCTGGGAGGCCGCGCCGAGCGGGGTGACCTGGACGATGTGGCGAAGGGTGTCGGGCATGGACTGCACCGGGATCCACACCCCGGCGGTGAACATCATCACCAGCGAGACCGCCGATCCGACGGCGGTCGACGCCTTGGCGGTGCGGGAGAGCGCGCAGACCAGCGCGCCGATGGCGAGCACGCCCGCGACCGCCAGGAGCAGGGCCAGCGCGTAGCCGAGCGGCTGCTTCGGCAGCCGTACGTCGAAGGCCGTCCGGCCGACGGTCAGGACCAGGGCCCCCGAGACGAGAGCGGCGCCCCCGTGCAGCGCAAGCTGCACGGTGAGCAGGACGGACGGCCGTACCGGGGTGGTCGACATGCGGCGCAGGATGCCGCGTTCGCGGTATCCGGTGAGGACCTGTGGCATGGTCTGCCCGGCCATGGTCATGGCGAGCAGCACCGCCACGGGAACGTAGAGGTCGATGACGCGACGGCCGCCGAGCGCGTCGTCGGGTTCTCGGAAGGACGGGATCAGGCCGAGGATCGTCATCAGCGCGGCCGGGAAGACGAGGATCCAGAACAGGCTGCCGGGTTCGCGGAGGAACAGCCGTGTCTCGGTCCGCAGGACGGCCGCCCACGGGGCCCGGGTCCTCGACTCCCCGGCGGGCGCGGCGAGGGCGTCGGTGTGCGTCGTGGTCATCTCAGGCCGCCTGTTCGGTGAGGTCGAGGTAGGCGTCGTCCAGGGTCGCCTCGGAGACGCGGAGCTGATGTGCGGTGACGCGGAGCCGGGCCAGCAGCGAGATCACGGCGTTGACGGTCTCGTCGGTGCCGTGGATGACGATCCGTCCGTCCTTCCGCTCCACGCCGGACGCGCCGGGCAGCGTGTCGAGTTCGGTGTCGTCCAGGGGCCGGGACGGCGTGAAGGAGATGACCGTTCCGCCGTCGGCCCTGCGGATCAGCCCGGACGGGGTGTCGAGGGCGACCACCTCGCCCTTGTCGATGACGGCGACGCGGTCGCAGAGCCGCCGGGCCTCCTCCATGAAGTGGGTGACGAGAAGGACCGTCACGCCGCTGTCGCGCACGTCCTCGATGAGTTTCCAGGTGTCCCGGCGAGCCCGCGGGTCCAGGCCGGTGGTCAGCTCGTCGAGCACCACGACCTGCGGATTGCCGACCAGGGCGAGCGCGATGGACAGCCGCTGCTTCTGACCGCCGGACAGCTTGGTGTACCGGGTGGCGTACGAGGTGTGCAGGCCGAGCCGTTCGGCCAACGCACGCCAGTCGGCGGGGGACGGGTACAGGGCGCTGTACAGCTCCAGCGCCTCGGCGACGGTGATCTTCGGCTGGAGCTCGCTCTCCTGGAGCTGGGCGCCGAGCAGCCGGGTCACCCGGTCGTGGTCGGCCACGGGGTCGAGACCGGCGACGCGGACCGTACCGGCATCGGGGATCCGCAGCCCCTCGACGCATTCGACGGTGGTGGTCTTGCCCGCCCCGTTGGGCCCGAGGATGCCGAAGATCTCCCCGGCCTCGACGGAGAAGCTCACCCCGTCCACCGCGGGCCGCCCGCCGTACGCCTTGCGCAGGCCGTTGACTTCGATGATTGCCATGCCACGAGGATCGTGGCGGGCGCGGCACCGCACCATCGTCCATCGCGCTCGAAGGTGCATCGTCCGATCGGTTGACCGGGACGTACGACCCGTGGCCCGGTCACCTGCCGGACCGCCCCGTCCGCGACGGGGTGTCACCACGGTCGGCCGAAAACCACATGAGCGAGGACCACGGCGAACCGTAGGCTCGGCTGTGATGCCCGAAAAACATGTAGACCCCAAGGACCGGTCCACAGTGCGCTCCCTGCTGCGGCTGTGGCCCTACGTGAGACCGGTGCGGGGGCGTCTGTTCAGCGCCGCGATGGTCGCCGTCGTGGCGTCCTGCGTGGGTCTGGTGATCCCCCTCGTACTGAAGTGGATGGTCGACGGGCCGGTGGCGGACCGGGACCCGGGCGGGGTCTGGCTCGGTGCGCTGTACCTGCTGTTGCTGGGCCTCGCCGAGGCCGGACTCTTCGGGCTGCGGCGCTGGCTGGTGGCCCGGCCGATGGCCGGGGTCGAGGCGGCGATGCGAGCCGATCTGTACCGGCACCTCCAACGGCTGCCGGTGGCGTTCCACGACCGTTGGCCATCGGGGCAGTTGCTCTCGCGCGCGACCACGGACCTGATGCTGCTGCGCATGTTCCTGGCCTTCCCGCTGATCTTCCTGCTGGTCAACGGCACGACGATCCTGGTCGGTTTCGTCATTCTGCTGATGCAGCAGTGGACGCTGGGGCTGGTGCTGCTCGCTCCGGTGGTGCCGCTGGTCGTCGTCTGCTCGCTCTTCGAGACGAAGTACTCGGCCGTGGCGCGCAGGGCCCAGGACCAGGTAGGCGATCTGACCACGGTGGTCGAGGAGAGCGTCCTGGGCATCCGCATCATCAAGGGCTTCGGCCGGCACCGCAGTCAGGCCCGCGCGTTCCGCGCGCTCTCCGAGCGGCTGCGGGAGACGGAACTGGGCAAGGCGCGGCTGCTCGCGGGAATCTGGGCCGTCATCACCACGGTTCCCGAACTGGCCATCGGGGCGGCCCTGGTCCTCGGCACGATCCAGGTCGCCGACGGCGGTCTCTCGGCAGGCACCCTCGTCGCCTTCCTCTCCACTGCCCTCGCGCTGCGGTGGCCCATCGAATCGATCGGCTTCCTGCTCGCGATGAGCCAGGAGTCGGCGACGGCGACGGAGCGGTACTTCGAGGTGATGGACGTGGCGGAGGAACGCGACGAACTGTCCGAACCGACCGGACCCACCGAAGCGACCGGACCGACCAAAACGGCCGGAGCGGCCGACGAAGCCGGTACGGCAGGCGCGGGAGCCCGTACGGCAGGCGCGGGAGCCCGTACGGCAGGCGCGGGAGCCCGTACGGCAGGCGCGGGAGCCCGTACGGCAGGCGCGGCGGACGGGGTTCCGGCGGACGGGCCGACGGACGGCCGGGAAGGCATGGTGTTCGAGGGAGTGGAGTTCCGCTACCCCGACGCCGATCCCGGCTCCGCGCCGGTGCTGTCCCGGATCGATCTCAGCATCCGTCCCGGCGAGACGATGGCCCTGGTCGGGGCCACGGGCTCGGGGAAGACGACGCTCACCGCCCTCGTGCCCCGTCTGTACGAGGCCACCGCGGGACGGATCACGCTCGACGGCCGGGACATCGCCGCCATGTCCCGGCAGGAACTGCGCGGGCTGGTGTCGGTGGCGTTCGAGGAGCCGACGCTGTTCTCCGCGACCGTCGGGGAGAACGTCCTGATGGGCGCCGACGGCGCCGGACAGGACGAGCTGCGCCGGGCGCTCGCGATCGCGCAGGCCGACTTCGTGCACGACCTGCCCGACGGCATCGGCACCCAGGTCGGCGAGCAGGGCCTCAGTCTCTCCGGCGGACAGCGCCAGCGCCTCGCGCTGGCCCGCGCCGTGGTCGGCAGGCCGCGCTTCCTGGTGCTCGACGATCCGCTCTCCGCCCTGGACGTGCACACGGAGGCGCTGGTGGAGGCCGCGCTGCGGCAGGTGCTGGAGGAGACGACAGCGATCGTGGTCGCGCACCGCCCGTCCACGGTGATGCTCGCGGACCGGGTGGCGCTGCTCTCCGAGGGCCGGATCGTCGCCGTCGGCACCCACCAGGAGCTGCTGCGCGGCAACGCGGAGTACGCCCGGCTGATGTCGGGCGACGGCGATGACACGGAGCAGGACGCCTTCCCCGACCCGCCCACCGACGGCCGCCTCGTGCCGGACGTCGCCGCCGAGAAGGACCGCACCCGATGACCAGTACGACGACGACCGGCCCCGGCGGCCGACCCGACACGCACGAGGATTCCGGCGCCCCGTCCGAAGACGTCGGCCCCGGCAGCGGCACCGGGGACCGGTTCGACCGCGACGATCTGCCCACTGCCCCGGGCGCCACCCGCGCGCTGCTGTTCTCGTTGCTCCGGGCGCACCGGACCCGGGTGCTGGTGGCGGCGCTGTTGCTGCTGGTCCAGCAGGCGGCGGTGCAGGCGGGCCCGCTGCTCGTCGCGTACGCCATCGACCGGGGCGTGCCCGCGTTCCGCGAGGCGGACCACGGGCCGCTGATCGCGGTGGCCGTCGGGTACGCGCTGTGCTCAGTGGCGGCGGGAGGCATGCAGTACGCCTTCATCGCGGTCTCCGCGCGGATCAACCAGGACGTGCTGCTCGATCTGCGCGGCCGGATCTTCCGTCACGCGCAGGCGCTGAGCGTGGACTTCCACGAGCGCTACACCTCGGGCCGGCTGATCTCCCGTTCCACCACGGACGTGGAGTCGCTGCGGGAGCTGCTCAGCGAGGGGCTCCAGGAACTCATCACCGTGATCCTGTCGTTCCTCTCCATCTCGCTGATGCTGCTGTGGCTGGACCTCGGCCTCGGCGCGGCGGCCGTGCTGTCCTTCGTCCCCCTGTATCTGCTGGTGCGCCTCTACCAGCGGCGGGCCGGGGTGCTCTACGCGGCGCGGTCGACGGCGATCGCCGCGGTCATCGTGAAGTTCGCCGAGTCGATGAACGGCATCCGGCCCGTCCAGGCGTTCCGGCGGGAGCGCGTCAACGACGCGCACTTCGAGAAGCTCAACCACGCGCACCGGTGGGCGAACGGCAGCGCCACGTTGGAGATGGCGCGCTACGTCGTCGGCTCCCGGCTGGTCGCCAACACGGCGGTCGCGGGCATCGTGCTGTGGGGTGCGTACCGGGTGGCGTCGGGCACCCTGGCACTCGGGGTGCTGGCCGCGGCCGTGCTGTACCTGCGCCGGCTGTACGACCCGATCGACCGGCTGGGCATGTTCCTCAACTCCTACCAGTCGGCGGCGGCTTCACTGGGGAAGATCGCGGGTCTGCTGGCCCAGACCCCGTCCGTTCCCGAGACCGCGGACCCGAAGGAGTTGCCCGCCCTCCCGGGTGAGCACCCCGGCCGTGAGGTCGTCTTCGACTCGGTGCGTTTCGCGTACCGCACGGGCGGCGAGGTGCTGCCCCGCTTCGACCTGACGATCCCGGCCGGTCAGACCGTCGCCGTGGTCGGTTCGACGGGCGCGGGCAAATCGACGCTCGCCAAGCTGCTGGCCCGCTTCTACGACCCTTCGGAGGGCCGGGTGCTGCTCGACGGCACGGACCTGCGGGACCTGGCCGTGCCCGAGCTGCGGCGGGGCGTGGTGATGGTGACGCAGGAGGCGTTCCTGTTCTCCGGGACGGTCGCCGAGAACATCGCGATCGGCCGACCGGACGCGACGCGCGAGGAGATCGAACAGGCGGCCCGTGCGATCGGCGCGCACGCGTTCATCGCCGGCCTGCCGGAGGGCTACGACACGGACGTACGCAAACGGGGCGGCCGGATCTCGGCCGGTCAACGCCAACTGGTCGCGTTCGCACGTGCGTTGCTGGCGAACCCGTCGGTGCTGATCCTGGACGAGGCGACGAGTTCGCTGGACATCCCCGGTGAACGGGCGGTGCAGCGAGCCATGGACACGGTCCTGCACGGTCGTACGGCGGTGGTGATCGCCCACCGCCTGTCGACCGTGGAGATCGCGGACCGGGTCCTGGTGATGGAGCACGGCCGCATCGTCGAGGACGGCACCCCGTCCGAACTCATCGGCGGCACGGGCAGGTTCGCGGGCCTGCACCGTGCGTGGCGGGAGAGCCTGACGTGAGGCCGGCGCCCCGGACCCGGCCGACCGGCGGCTCGGGTCCGGGAGGGCCGACGGCCCGGACCCGAGCGGAGCGCGGCGCCATGACCGTGGGCGTCGCGGGTCAGCGCTAGTGCTGTGACCGGCAAGGTTTGCCCGGAAGGAGCGTCGTCCGGTGCGTGCGAGCGTGCGTGCCGGACGGTGCGACGGGGCAAACGTTGCCAGTCACGGCACTGGGTGCTGTGGCCGGAAAGGTTTACCGGCTCGCGACGCCCGGCACGGCACCTCGCCGCGTTGTCGCATCACCCGAGTGCGTCCCGCACGAGGGCGATCCTCCGCCTTGCAATGCACCGCACCGGACGCCGCGAGCTTCCCGGTAGACGTCTCCGGCCACAGCACTAGCCGAAATCCCCGAGCTCGCCGATGAGCCGCCGACGGGCCGCATCCAGCTGTTCGGAGTACGAGGAATCGAAGACCGCCGGCGACTGCGTCTCCAGCGCCCCGCTGATCCTGAACAGAGCCGACCAGACCGCAGGGTCGTCGACGAGCGCCGAGAAGTCCTCCCGGTGCATGACGCGGCTCATCCAGTCGGACAGGACGAGTGCCTGGTCGTCCGTCAATTCGATGTTCACGGGGATCCTTCTTCGTCTCGTTGCCCTCGCGTCGGCGACCCGGTACTACAGCTTCCCGTCCCGCAGCAGGTAGGTGAGCTGATCGCCCGAGGACCGCCATCCTCCGAGGTACTCTCCGACATTCGGGCCGTTCGCGGCGAACGATGCGTGCAGTCCGGTGTCGTCCACGTAGTGGACGGCGTCCCGCCCCCGGTACGTACCCTGGATGCGCCGCGTTCCCGGATTCTTCACGAACTGTCCGATGGCCCGGATGAATGCCTCCCCGTTGGCCTTGTTGTACGGACCCTTCACGCCGAAGTCCTCGGCGTGCCTGACGCCCTGGTCGCTCGTCCGCATGTAGTGATGCGGAAGCTTGTCGGGCGACATCCAGTTCGATCCACAGCCGGGCCCACTGTTGTGCACCAGTACGGGAGTGGTCCCCGCCAGCACGTAATACGTGTGGAGATCGCCGACGGTGAGGTCGTGCGTACGCCGCAGGCCCTTCTCGTCGGCCACGCCCGCGACCCGGAATGACGCGCCCGTCGGGCTGCGCAGTTCGTCGCCGGGGCGGATGTCCTCCGCGTCGGCCCAGCGCCTGGCGCCGGTCAGCCAGAACGGGTGGTTGTCGGTGGCGGTGAGGGTGGCGCGACCCCGGTCGGTGACGACGGTGAGGCGTGTGAAGTCCTTGTCGTCCTCGGTGGTGATGGTGTCGGTGACCGGGCGTGCGGCGGTGAGTCCGGTCTCCGGATCGGTGGCGGTCACCCGATCGCCGACGCGGACCGCCTCGATGGAACGGGTGGTCCCGTCGGCGAGGAGCACCTGCGTGCCGGGCGGGAAGCTGTGGAGCTTGACGCAGTTCGCGCCGTCCCGTTCGCGCCGGACGCGGTCCACGAGTTGCTTGACCTCGACGGTGGCGAGGGCGCGGGCGTCGATCAGGGTGCTGGCACGCAGCGGGATGCTGTAGCGGACCGTACGGCCCCCGCTGGCGCGGGACTCGGCCAGGGCATCGGCCCGGTACTTCGCGGCGACCGAGGTGTAGACGGGGCCTGCGCCCGGGTTGGTGCAGGTGAGGGTGCCGGAGACGGAGTTGCCGCTGAGCGGGAACGTGCCGCGGCTGCTGGTGCAGCGTCCCGCGGACTGTCCGCCGATGGTGAAGGTCGCGCTCATGACGGCGGTGACCTTGCCGTCGGTGACACGGCTCCTCGCCCCGGTGGTGACCTTTCCGGTGAACTTCTGGTGGGCGGTGCATCCCCCTGAACCGCAGTTCAGGTCCCCGGAGCCGTCGAGCGTGAAGTTGATGCCCTGGTCGCTCGCGTCCTTGAGCTGATCGGCGTAGGCGACCAGGGTGTCGTACATCGCCTTGACGGCTTCACCGACGATCGGGGTCAGGTCCATCCCCTCGGAGCCGCCGTCGGCCAACGGTCCGGTGGTCACCCGGGGGACCTCGGTCGGCCGCTTCCCGTCCCGCCACTTGCCGATCGTCTCGGACAGGTCGTAGGGCTCCAGCCGCAGGACCCGGTACGGCTTGTTCCGGGTGACGAGGAGACGGCCGGCGGAGGTGTCGATCCCGAGGGCGGGTGTCCCGTTCACCGTGGTCGTCCGCCTCGGCGTCGAGGCATCCGACCGCGGGGCGTCGGCCAGGACCTGGAGTGCGTGCGACAGCTGGGCCGCCAGCTTCGACGGGGAGGGCCGCTGATCGAGTATCTCGTCGAGGATGTCGGAGTTGCCGTAGAACCCGACCGTCCACGCACCCGGCGCCTTCGTGCCCGGCGCCTTCGTGCCCGATGCGGAGTCCGCGTCGGGGACCGGATCCACCTTCCAGCGGGTGAAGTCCTTCCGCCCGATCCGCAGGACGTCGCGGTCGTGCCGCTTGATGCCGGAGCTCGTGCTGCCGAACTGGTTCCCGGAGGCGGTGACGGTGATGTCCCGCTCGGTGATGCCGGCGATCGCCGTGTCCCGGTAGCGCAGCCCGTCGGCGCCGCCCAGGTCGTCGACCGCCTCCTCGAACGGCCGCAGGTCACGTCTCGCCACGGCCGGGGCGGATTCGGAGGAGGAGGAGTCCACCCAGGTCAGCAGCCCGCCCACCAGCGCCAGGACCAGAGCCCCGACCGCGGCGAGGAGCAGCACGCGCCGCCTTCCGGACAGCGCCCGGAAGCGCTCTCTCCAGGAGCGGCGCACCGGCGCCGGTGGGTGATCGGGCGGTGGTGGTACGAACGGGGCACCCGACGGCGGCTGTCCCGCGGCCCGCCACTGTCCTTCGGCGGGACCTGGCTCGGTCATGACTTCCCCTCATCTGTGTCGACGTCGCGCCACCGCTTCGGCGGAGCCATGGCGGCCGCGGTACGGGGCGCCGGCCCGGCGGGAACGTCTCCCGCCCCGGACCGGCCCGCCCCGCTTCCGCGCACCACCGACTCAACGCCCCTTCACATCACCCGAGTTGACGGAGTCCCGGCGCACACCACTCAGTGTGGGGGTCCAACTCCCTTAACTGGAAGCCTTTCTAGAAAAAAATCCAGAAGGAGTGTTCTACGCTGTCCGTGTCGAGACCCCCAGGGCATCCGTCCCACGAGACCGAGGACGTCCGTTCGATGAGACCGAAGCAGCAGCGCGGTGAAGCCACGGTCGAGCAGGTACTGGAGGCAGCGCTGCGGATATACGCCTCCGAGGGTGAGGCCGGCCTCACCGTCGGCGCGATCACCAAGGCCAGCGGGGTCAGTTCCGGCAGCGTCTACCACCACTTCGGCAACCTGCACGGCGTTATCGCCACGCTCGCGCTGCGTTCGGTGGGCCGGCTCCTGGACGCGCTGACCACCGCGCTGGAGCAGGCGACCGACGCCCGCTCCGGCGTCCGGGCCGTCGTCCGGACCTACCTCGACTTCGCGCAGGCCCATCCGGAAGCGGCCCGGCTCATGCACTCCGTCACCGCGGACCACGAGCTCATGACCCGCACCGGGCAGATCCGTGAGTCCCAGGAGGCCCGACTGACGCCGATCGCGCTCTGGATCCACGCCCACACGAAGTCCGGCGAACTCGCCGATCTCCCCACCCCCGTGATCGAGGCCCTCGTCCTCGGCCCGGTCGTCGCCGTCGTCCGCCGCTGGCTCACCGTCGGCGACCTCGATCTGGCGGAGGCCGACCGCACGCTTCCCGACCAGATCTGGCGCGCCGTCAGCAACGCCCGTACCGACTCGCCCGATACGGGTACTTCCTGACCGGGCGGAACAGGGCCGGGCGGAACAGAACCGGGCGGAACAGGGCCGGGCGAGGCGGAACCGGGCGGAGCGGAACCGGGCAGCCGTCCCGCCGGGCCGACCGCCGCGACCCGGACGCCGCCCGCATGACGGCTACCGGCACCGGGCCACACGTTCCGCGGCCAGACACGTGCGGACCATCGTCACCCGTACCGTCGGGCCGCCTATGCCGCACTTGATGACGTAGAAGAGGAAGAGATTGGTCGAGGTCACGGCCAGCGCGTACACATAGACGTCGTGCAGTATCCCCAGGTACAGGAAGGTGCCGATGGTGAGCACGGCGGTGGCGTAGAACAGCGAGGTCGGCACCCACTGGGTGAGCGCGGCGAAGCCGGTGATCTTGCCGTCGTCGCCCGGGACCGTACTGAGGCCGAGCCGGCGTGAGCGGGTGATGACGGCACGGACGTAGGCGAGGACCAGGAAGTTCGCCAGCCAGGTCAGGCACTGTCCGATCGCCGAGTTGAGGGGCCACCAGCGGGGTTCGACCAGGGTGATCGCCAGGACGAGCATGCAGGGCACGACGGCCATCACCCGCATGACCGCCTCGGTCGCCAGGGCCAGCCGGGTCAGCCCGCCCGCCCGCCATCCGATGGTGAGCGGGGTGAGGCCGGAGAACAGCGTCTGGTAGTACTTCGGCGCGGCGATGGCGTAGGAGAGCCCGACCATCCGGGCCGGGAGGTTGGCCCGCCAGTCCGGCAGCCGGTAGTCGTCGTGCCGCCACGAGTCCACGATCGGGAGCCCATCGGTGCCTCCGTCGACGTGCTGTACCAGTTCCACCAGCTTGTTGCCCCAGTCGAGGCCGAGATCGCGCAGCAACCAGGTGATGACGATGGCGTTCGTCACCGCCCAGATCAGCGCGGACACCATCGCCCAGAGGAGCAGCCAGTGGCCGAAGGGGCGGCGGTGCGCGTCGGGCCGGGCACTCTGCTGGCGGTGCATCCGCCACAGCCTCCATTCCCGGCCCGGGTCACCGGACAGGGGGCGCAGCAGGCCGGGCAGCGCCCGCCAGCCGGTTTCGATCCGCAGCTCGGACTCGCCGTTCTCGGCGGTCCGCACCGTCTCCAGTTCGGTGAGGAAGGCGGTCTTCAACTCCGCGTAGGAGAAGGAGGGTTCCGTCCCCGTGCCGAACACGATCAGTCGGCGTGCCGGGTCGGCGTCGATCAGGTCCTCGATGAAGCGGGCCAGTTGCACGGCGCGCATGTAGAAGATGTCCGGGACCACACCGTCGGTGTCGGCACGTCCGGTGCCGAACGTGATCAGCAGCCGGCCGAGCGAGTAGAGGTCGGCACGGGCGATCTCGCTGTCGCCCGCCCTGACCTCGGGGGCGATGTAGAAGGACTCGGTCCCGGGTGTGCCGGTGATGGTATGGGTGTAGAGGTAGTTGCGTCCGAGGTCGACGAGCCGGAACGCGCCGTCGGTGTCGGACACGATGATGTTGGAGGGCGAGAGGTCGGCGTGCACGCCCGTGAGGCGGCCCTGCGCGGTGGCCTCCCGTGCGACGCGTTGCAGGTCCGCCAGCGCGTCGAGGAGCAGCACCCCGTTCTCCCGGAGGCGGTCGAGCCGGAGACGGAGCGCCTGGCCCGCCGCTCCGGACGCGTCCGGGTC
The DNA here is from genome assembly GCF_042892615.1 of Streptomyces sp. NPDC001750. Lineage (NCBI taxonomy): Bacteria > Bacillati > Actinomycetota > Actinomycetes > Kitasatosporales > Streptomycetaceae > Streptomyces > Streptomyces sp. NPDC001750. Next base: position 344,331 of record NZ_JBIAUE010000002.1, read on the forward strand.
GTCGTCCTCCCGGAGGAGTTCGGCGAGCGTCCTGCCCTCGATGAAGTCCATCAGGATCCAGCTGTCGAAGCTGGCCCAGACCCGCACCAGGTGCCGTGAGCCGGTGTCGGCGGTGCCGTACGTCTCGGCGTACTCGCGGGTGGCGCGGGTCAGGGTCGGGATCCTGGTGAACGGGTACAGGATGAGCTTCAGGGCGAACTCCGGGCGGGTCCCGTGCACCGCACCCGCCGCGGTGCCGCGCAGGATCAGCGAGGTGCTGCCGTGCCGGTGGAAGGCCAGATCCCCTCGGATCGCACCCCATTCGCGCTCGGCCGGATCGGTGGCGGCGTCCGCGCGGCGGCGTCCCGGGCGTGGCCGGGGGTGGTGGATCTCCGCGATGGTGTCCGCGACCGCTGCCTCCGTGACGAGTACGCCGCAGACGGCACCGCAGTCGTGCGTCAGTGCCCGTCCGCCACCGGGACCGGGACCGGGCGGCGGCTGCGGGAGCGAACGTTGGGCCTCGGACTCGGCCAGGCCCAGCAGGGTCAGCAGGTACAGGCCGACGAAACCGAACAGCCCGGCGTGGCTCGCCCGGTGCCGTTCGCTCCGCTCACGGTGTCCGAGGCACCAGGCCGTCAGGACGGTGATGGTGTCCTGCCGTCCGCCGGGCCCGAACCGGTCGTCGAAGGAACGCTCGTCCAGCGGAACGTCCTGGAGCAGCAGCCGCCACGACGCGAGGCGGCGGGTCCGTGCTCGGGCGGTCTCCGGTGTCCCGTCGGCGGGCAGTAGCAGAAGCTCCCGCAACCGGGCCAGGTCCCGGTCGCTATGGCCCCTCAGCTCGCGCAGTGCCGCGACCAGCAGGTCCGGGGTCGCGCCTCGGTTCTCCATTCTCGGTGTCCACCACCATCAGTCTCGGCATGGTGCGGATGCCTCCGCGACGGATCAGCTCGACGGACCGGCGCTCGGTGGCGCAGAAGGCGATCCCGTACGCCGCGCGGGCCCCGTCGAGGAGTCGGCGTTGGTTCAGCTCGTGGCGCTTGATCTCCGGCATCCAGGGCAGCGGAGCCAGATCGAGGACGTACGGCGCATCGGCCGCCGGGTCCGTGCGCATCCGGCGCAGCCGTTCCTGGTCCCGGCGCTTCTGCCGGATCGCCGCCAGGTAGCCGCGGCCGAGCCCGGCGCGCATGCGCTCCAGGTGCAGGCCGGTGAGGCGGTGCGCGAGGGTGAGTCCGCCGCTCGCCGCCCGCATCGGGCGGGTGCTGAGGGAGAGGACGTGCGTGCAGCCGTCGTCGACCGCGAGCCGGAAGGGCAGTGCGGTGAGCACCCCGCCGTCGACGGCGCGCCTCCCGTCCGGCGTCGGGACCGTACCGGGCAGCGCGACGGGCAGCCAGGCGGAGGCCCGCAAGGTGTCCTTGAGGTCCCGGCGGCCGGCGAAGTCCCGCAGCACGACGGTCCGCAGGGCGTCGACGTCGGTGACCGGCACGGCCAGCGGGATCGGCGAGGCGATGACCGCCTCGTAGTCGAGGGGCTTGACCTGTTCCATGACGCGGTCGAAGGAGTACGACAGATCGAGGATCGGCCGCCTGCGCAGCGCCCGGGAGAAGTCGACGAACTGTTTGGTCGTCAGGTCGTCGTAGTAGATCGAGAGCGGATACCAGGTCTCCCCGGCCAGGAAGTAGGCCGCGTTGATGCCTCCGGAGGAGCAGCCGTAGACGACATCGAAGGCGTTCTTGTAGCCGTAGTCCTCCAGTTGGGACAGCATCGCCGCCGAGACGACTCCCCGCATGCCGCCGCCCTCCACGGCGAGCGCCACGCACGCCCCGTCCTCGCGCCGCCCCGGCAGGCTCCCCGAGGCGCGGCGGGCGCGCAGGATCTCCAGGACGGGATGGTCCGGGTCCCAGTACCCGGCCCCGCTTCCGGCATCAGGCACCCGCATGGCACCACCCCCGCTGGAACATGCCCGGGTTTTCCCGCCACGACACGTCACGGGGCGGGGCCGCCCACACACCCTGCCGGACGACGATGCGAAAGGCCGTGCGCACGGGCACCAGATCGCCGAGCCGTACGCCGCGTCAGCGTACGGGTGCACGGAGTGGACTCACTCACTGACTTTCCGTAACGATTCCGGAGTCGGGAGCGAGCGCCGGGACGACGTGAAGTCCCCTTTGCTCGAACGGAGTTGCGGGCCAAGGGAAGGCAGGTACCAGTCGTGACGGACAGCGCGGAGGCGGGCAGTGCGGGGGCGGGCAGCACGACCGCGGGCACGACGGAGCCGGGCAGTACGGCCGCAGGCTTCGCGGAGTCGGGCCGTACGGCCACCGGCAGTACGGTCGCGGGCAGTACGACGGCGGGCATCGGGGTCGCGGGCAGTGGATTCGCCAACGACCAGCTCGCCTGCGGCGGCGAACCGGAGGCGTCGGACAGCCTCAAGGCGTTCGGCGCGGTCGTCAAGGCGTTCCGCAAGCGGGCGCGTCTGACACAGGAGGAGTTCGCCCCGCGGGTCCGGTACTCGGTTCCCACGGTCGCCTCCATCGAGCAGGGCCGCCGGTTCCCCTCGCTCGAATTCGTGGAGCGGGCGGAGGAGGTCCTGGACGCGTTCGGCGCGCTGCGGGGAGCGGCGCGGCATCTGACGCGGCGGCCGGGCATCGCGAACTGGTTCCGGCGGTGGGCGGGTGTCGAGGCGGAAGCGGTGAGCCTGTACACGTACGAGTGCCGCGTGGTGCCGGGCCTGTTGCAGACGGAGGCGTACACACGGGCGGTGTCGCTCAGCGTGCCGCCGTTGCCGGACGAGGAGGAACTGAACGCGCGCATCGCGGCACGACTGGACCGCCAAGAACTGCTGTCCACGCGCCGGAAGCCGCCGACGGCGTTCAGCTTCATCGTGGAACAGGCGGTGCTGGAACGGCACACGGGCGGGGAGGACGTGACGCGCGACCAGTTCGACCACTTGTTGAACGTGGTCGAACGGCACTGGAACATCGAGTTCCAACTGATGCCGCTGCGGCGGCCGATGCACGCGGGGTTGGACGGGCCGATGCGACTTGCGGAGACACCCGAGCACCGGTGGTTCGGGTACTCCGAGGGGCAGAAGAACGGGCGCTTCATCACCGATCCGAAGGAGATCAGCGTGCTCCACCGGCGATATGCTTCACTGCGCTCACAGGCCCTGACCCCTGAGGATTCCCTCAGCCTGTTGAAGCGAATGCGAGGAGCGCTATGAGCACGTCCGAACTGACCTGGTTCAAAAGCAGCTACAGCGGCTCCGAGGGCGACGACTGCGTCGAGGTAGCGATGTCCCGGGCCGCCTCGGAGCCGGCCTCGGCCGTCCACGTACGGGACTCGAAGCTGGACCGGAGCCCCCGACTCACCGTCACCCCCGAGGCATGGTGCGACTTCCTGCCGTACGCGACGCACGGCTGAGCACTCCCTCCATACGAACACGAGAAGCGCCACGCTCTCGTGCCCCGGCCCCGTCACCGCACACCGCGGCGGTGACGGGGCCGACCGGAACGCCGGTGCCTCGGCTCTTCCCGCACGATCCAACGGCCCGCCCGCCCCGGCCGACGAAAGCCCGCGCCAGGCCCTGCGTCCGAGTCGCCCAGGTCGCCCGAAACCTTCGAAATCCGTTACCGGGCACGGTGATCGATCCGTAGGGTGCGCGCCGTGGACACCACCTACCGGCGCCTCGCCGCCTCCGACACCGACTACCTGGCCGACTTCCTGATCAACGAGTCGTGGCCGTTTCACGGGCCGACGGTGCTCGACCGTGACACCGTCCGACGGCGGGTCCGCGAGGGCTTCTACGACGGTGACGACAGCCGGACCTTCTGGATCATCGAAGGCGGTGAAAGAGCCGGTCTTATCCGGCTGTTCGACCTCTCCGACGTGCCCCACGGAGGCGCGCCGCTGTTCGACCTCAGGATCGGCGGAGCCCACCGCGGGCGCGGTCTCGGCGGACGGGCCCTGGCCTGGCTGACGCACTATCTGTTCACCGAGTTCCCCGAACTCCGGCGGATCGAGGGCACCACGCGTCAGGACAATCGCGCGATGCGCCGTACTTTCCTCTCCAGCGGTTACGTCAAGGAAGCGCATCACCGCGATGCCTGGCCCGGCGAGGGGGGACGCGTCCACGATGCGGTCGGATACGCGATCCTGCGCCGGGACTGGCTCTCCGGCGTGACGACGCCGCCGGACTGGAACGACGAGTAGCCTGCGAAGAACCCGTCGAAGCGAATGCGAGGAGTGCAATGAGCGCGTCCAAGCCGACCTGGTTCAAGAGCAGTTACAGCGGATCGCAGAGCGACGACTGCGTCGAGGTGGCGATGTCCCGGTCCGCCTCGGCAGCGACCACGGCCGTCCACGTACGGGACTCCAAGCTGGATCGGAGCCCCCGGCTCACCCTCACCCCCGACACCTGGCGGAGCTTCCTCTCCTACGCCACCCGGGACTGAGAACTCCACAACACGCACGCGACGCCCCGCCCCGACGCAGACCGGGGGCGGGGCGTCGCGTTTCGCCTCCGCACACGCCCCACCCCCGACCGTCGGGGCTTGAAGTCGCCGCCGCGCGGCTCCGGTCGGTGTACGGGCTCGGGGCCGCACCGCCCACCTCGGGCATAGCGAAGAGTTTCAGCCACACGCCACACCATCTCGGCCACCGTGAACACCCGCCGTGGGAGTCGATGTTCGAATACGGCCGTCACCGGGCCGTTACCGCCCCGCGCTATGGATTCAGCCGGTGCGGGCCCCTCTACGGCACCCCGGTGTTGATCGGTGAAACGTCCGCTTAACGAACATGGTCTCTCCGGCAACGAACGAGATCCGGCCAAGTTGTTGACGCGCTCCTGACAGGAACGCCCTCCGGCTGACACTCTTCACCCCGTTCTGCGCACTTCTCATTCGTCGGCCGGCTGACACCCACCGGCCGGTACCCCCCTTGCAGAAGGAGTTCGCGTGAGATCCACGCCCAGCCGTCGCGCCACCGCGACCGGTGCTCTGATAGCCGCAGCGGCGCTTCTCGCCGTCGGCGTCCAGGCCGGCACGGCCACCGCCACCCCCGGCAACACGACCGCGGCAGCGGCGACCGCCGGCGCCAAGTTCGGTGCACTGGCAAAGCAGCTCACTCCCTCCCAGCGTGCCGAGCTGATCCGCGAGGCCGACGCGACCAAGGCGGCCACGGCCAAGGAGCTCGGACTCGGCTCCCAGGAGAAGCTCGTCGTCAGGGACGTCGTCCAGGACAACGACGGCACCACGCACACGCGTTACGAGCGCACCTTCGCGGGCCTCCCGGTGCTCGGCGGCGACCTGGTCGTCAAGGAGTCCAAGTCCGGCGCGACCCAGGGCGTCACCAAGGCGTCCAAGGTCACCAGCGGCCAGCTGAAGGCCGTGGACACGAAGGCCGATGTCGCGCCCGCCGTCGCCGAGAAGCAGGCGCTCGGGCTCGCCAAGGCCGAAGGCTCCAAGAAGACCGAGGCGGACCGGGCGCCCCGCAAGGTGGTCTGGATGGCGCAGGGCGCGCCGCAGCTCGCCTACGAGACCGTCGTCGGCGGCCTCCAGGAGGACGGCACGCCGAACGAGCTGCACGTCATCACGGACGCCACCACCGGCGCGAAGCTGTACGAGTGGCAGGGTGTCGTCAACGGCGTCGGCAACACGCAGTTCAGCGGCCAGGTCACCCTGGGCACCTCGGGTTCGTACACGCTGACGGACGCGGGCCGCGGCAACCACAAGACGTACAACCTGAACCACGGCAGCTCCGGCACCGGGACGCTGTTCTCGAACACCACGGACGTCTGGGGCAACGGCACCCCGCAGAACGCCGAGACGGCCGGCGCCGACGCGCACTACGGCGCGGCGGAGACCTGGGACTACTACAAGAACGTCCACGGCCGCACCGGAATCAAGGGCGACGGCGTCGGCGCGTACTCCCGCGTCCACTACGGCAACAACTATGTCAACGCGTTCTGGCAGGACAGCTGCTTCTGCATGACGTACGGCGACGGCAGCGGCAACGCGAACCCGCTGACCGCCCTCGACGTGGCGGCGCACGAGATGTCGCACGGCGTCACCGCCAACACCGCGGGCCTGATCTACAGCGGCGAGTCCGGTGGCCTCAACGAGGCGACCAGCGACATCTTCGCCACCGCGGTCGAGTTCTACGCCAACAACGCGTCCGACAAGGGCGACTACCTCATCGGCGAGAAGATCGACATCAACGGCGACGGCACCCCGCTGCGCTACATGGACAAGCCGAGCAAGGACGGCGCGTCCAAGGACGCGTGGTACTCGGGCATCGGCAACATCGACGTCCACTACTCCTCGGGTCCGGCGAACCACTTCTTCTACCTGCTCTCCGAGGGCAGCGGCAAGAAGACCATCAACGGCGTCGACTACGACTCGCCGACCTCCGACGGTCTGCCGGTGACCGGCATCGGCATCAACAAGGCCGAGAAGATCTGGTTCAAGGCGCTCAGCACCAAGTTCACCTCCACCACGAACTACGCGGCGGCCCGCACCGGCACCCTCGCCGCGGCCGGTGAGCTGTACGGCACCACCAGCGCCGAGTACAAGGCCGTCGCCGACGCCTGGGCCGCCATCAACGTCGGCTCGCGTCCCGGCGGCGGCGACCCCGAACCCGGCGGCAAGGTCTTCGAGAGCACCGCCAAGGTCGCCATCCCGGACCGCGGCACGGCCGTCACCACCTCCGTCAACGTCACCGGTGTCACCGGCAACGCCCCCAGCACCCTCAAGGTCGGCGTGGACATCACCCACACCTACCGCGGTGACCTGGTCATCGACCTCGTCGCCCCGGACGGCGGCACCTTCCGGCTGAAGAACGCCCAGCTCGGCGACTCCGCGGACAACGTCGTGGAGACCTACACGGTCGACGCCTCGTCCAAGGTCGCCAACGGCACCTGGAAGCTCAAGGTCCAGGACATGTACTCGGGCGACAAGGGCACCATCAACGGCTTCAAGCTGACCTTCTGAGACGGCTTCGGGCCGACTCTCCGAGACCTGGGCGACACCCTGTGACGCCCGGACAGCCGAACCACGTTCCGGACCTCGGTACGGAACGGCCGCCCGGGAGGAGCACCGCGCTCCTCCCGGGCGGTTCGGCGTCCACGGGGGGTACGGGACGGCCCCGGGCTCTCAGCGCATGAGCAGGCCCGTGCCGTCCGCCGTGGTCTCCGTCGGCAGCGCCACCAGCCCGAGCTCGGCGCCGGTCGCCAGCCGCGGATGCGCGGGCAGCACCCGCACCGTGTAGCCGTAGGGACCGGTGCGGTCGAGCACCAGCGGCCCCTCGTAGAGCCAGCGGCCCTCCAGGTCCTGGCCGCCCGCGGGCTTCAGCGGGAGAACCTGGGCGTCCGAGATGCCGTCGGCGGCGTCCACCCGGCCGGCCACCGCCTGCACCTCCACGTCCTCCGGCTCCAGCTCCCCGAGGGTGACCCTGGCCCGCAGCATCAGCGTCGAGCCCAGCTCGGCCGAGCCCTCCACCGTGTCCGGCACCTCGGCCGCCACGTGGTCGACCGCGACCCGCGGCCAGGCGGTGCCGACCGCCGCCTTCCAGCCGGCGAGACGGCGGGCCGCGCCCCGGTCCATCGCCCGTTGTGCCAGCGCCGCTGGGGCGTACAGCCGCTCCACGTACTCCGCGACCATGCGCCCGGCGAGGACCTTGGGGCCGAGGTCGCGCAGCGTACGCCGGACCATCTCGATCCAGCGGCCCGGGAGCCCCTCGTCGTCCCGGTCGTAGAAACGCGGCGCGATGCGGTCCTCGATCAGCTCGTAGAGCGCGCCCGCCTCCAGGTCGTCGCGGCGGTCCTCGTCCACGGCCAGACCGTCGGCGGTGGGGATCGCCCAGCCGAAGTCCGGCTCGTACCACTCGTCCCACCAGCCGTCGAGGACCGAGAGGTTGAGGCAGCCGTTGAGCGCGGCCTTCATTCCGCTGGTGCCGCACGCCTCCAGAGGACGCAGCGGGTTGTTGAGCCAGATGTCGCACCCCGGATAGAGCTTCTGCGCCAGGGCCATGCCGTAGTCGGGCAGGAAGACGATGCGGTGGCGGACCCGGGGGTCGTCGGAGAACCGCACCAGCTCCCGCACCAGCCGCTTGCCGCCGTCGTCGGCGGGGTGGGCCTTGCCCGCGACGACGATCTGGACCGGGCGCTCCGGATGGGTCAGCAGTTCCCTGAGCCGGTCGCGGTCGCGCAGCATCAGCGTCAGCCGCTTGTACGAGGGCACGCGCCGGGCGAAGCCGATCGTGAGCACGTCCGGGTCCAGCACGCCGTCGATCCAGCCGAGTTCGGCCGGTTCCGCGCCCCGGTCGCGCCAGGAGACGCGGAGCCGTTCTCGTACCTCGGTGACCAGCTGGGCGCGCAACTCCCGTCGCAACTCCCATAGTTCGCCGTCGGGGATGTCGGTGGCACCCTCCCAGGGCCCGGCGGCGCCGTCCCAGCGCCCGGGGGACCCGCCGTACCGGCCGCACAGCCGCAGGATCTCGGGGGCGACCCAGGTGGGAGCGTGGACTCCGTTGGTCACCGAGGCGATCGGCACCTCCTCGGCGTCGAAGCCCGGCCACAGCCCGGCGAACATCTCACGGCTGACCCGCCCGTGGAGGGTGGAGACGCCGTTGGCGCGCTGGGCGAGACGCAGCCCCATCACCGCCATGTTGAAGACGCGCGGCTCGCCGCCGGGGTAGGTCTCCGTGCCCAGGTCCAGGACGTGTTCGACGTCCACGCCCGGGAGTTCGCCCTCGTCGCCGAAGTACCGGGCGACGAGTTCGCGGTCGAAGCGGTCGATGCCGGCCGGCACGGGCGTGTGGGTGGTGAAGACCGTTCCGGCCCGTACGAACTCCACCGCGGCGTCGAAGTCCAGCCCCGAGTCGGCGAGTTCACGGATGCGTTCGAGGCCGAGGAATCCGGCGTGCCCCTCGTTGGTGTGGAACACCTCGGGCGCCGGATGGCCGGTGAGGCGGCAGTACGTGCGCACCGCCCGTACCCCGCCGATGCCGAGCAGCATCTCCTGGAGCAGCCGGTGCTCGCTGCCGCCCCCGTACAGCCGGTCGGTCACCTCGCGTTCGCCGGGAGCGTTCTCCTCCACCTCGGAGTCCAGCATCAGCAGCGGTACGCGTCCGACCCGGGCCTGCCAGATGTGGGCGTGCAGCGAGCGCCCGCCGGGCAGCGCGAGCACCACCCGGCTGGGGGTTCCGTCGGCCTCGCGGAGCTGGGTGAGCGGCAGCTCGTCCGGGTCGAGCACGGGGTAGTGCTCCTGCTGCCAGCCGTCGCGGGACAGGCTCTGACGGAAGTAGCCGTGCCGGTAGAGCAGACCGACGGCGACGAGCGGGACGCCCAGGTCGCTGGCGGCCTTGAGGTGGTCCCCGGCGAGGATGCCGAGCCCGCCGGAGTACTGGGGCAGAGCGGCGGTGACGCCGAACTCGGGCGAGAAGTAGGCGACGGCGGCCGGTAGTTCCACGCCGCGGCCGAGCTGTTCCTGGTACCACCTGGGCCCGTCCAGATAGTTCCGCAGATCCGCGGACACCTCGGCCAGCCGCTGCAGGAACTGTTCGTCCGCCGCCAGCTCGGCGAGCCGTGCGGCCGACACGGCGCCGAGCAGCCGCACGGGGTCGCATTCCGCCGTCCGCCGGATCTCCGGGTCGACGGCCTGGAAGAGTTCACGGGTCTCGGTGTGCCAGGACCAGCGCAGGTTGTGGGCGAGGTCGCTGAGCGGTCGAAGGGGGTCGGGGAGGACGGGACGCACGGTGAATCGACGAATGGCCTTCACACGTTCCACCTTTACAGGGGACATGCCGTTCCCGGCGGACGCACCACGGCGCGGCTCCGTCACCCTGCGGGATTCCCCGCCGCCCACGGAATGCCTCGGCGATGCGCGGATGTCCTTCGGGCCCGAATGGACGAATACGGCCCCGACACCTTCCGCACCCCGTGAATTCCGCCCGAATGCACTAAGAAATCGGGGTGCCGCAGGCCGTTTCGCGCGCGCTCGGCACTTCCACACCCGGCCGTTCGAGTGCCATTTGAGTGAATGCGAAAGAAGCGGCCACGCCCACACACCGTCAGCCGCCGACCGAGCGGCCGGAAGCGGCTAGAAAGGACGGACCCCCGTCGGTCGCGGTGGGCGCATTCGGCCCTCCGCGACACCGGCGCGCCCTGCTCGGCCCGAGCCCTGTCCCCAGAGGTTTCCATGATCGGTCGCATTCCCGTCCTCGACGTCGGCCCCCTCGTCGACTGCGGCAGAAGGCCAGCCAAGGCGGTCACCGGCGAGACCTTCCAGGTCACCGCGACCGTCTTCGGGGAGGGCCACGGTGCCGTCGCCGCGAACGTGGTCCTGCTGGACCCGAACGGGCGACCCGGGCCCTGGACGCCGATGCGCGAACTCGCCCCCGGCACCGACCGGTGGGGCGCCGACGTCACCCCGGACGCCGAGGGGCGCTGGACGTACGCGGTCGAGGCGTGGAGCGATCCGGTCACCACCTGGCGGCACGAGGCCGGCATCAAGATCCCGGCGGGGATCGACACCGCGCTCGTCCTGGCGGAGGGCGCCGAGCTGCACGAGCGGGCCGCCATGGGCGTGCCCAAGCGGGACGGGCGCGAGGCCGTGCTGGCCGCGGCCGACGCGCTGCGTGACGCGTCCCGCCCGGCCGCCGCCCGGCTGGCCGCGGCGCTGGCCCCCGAGGTACGGGCCGCGCTCGACCGCCATCCGCTGCGCGAGCTGGTCACCGGGTCCGCCCCGCTGCCGCTGCTGGTCGAGCGCCGAAGGGCCCTGTTCGGCTCGTGGTACGAACTGTTCCCGCGCTCGGAGGGCGCCACCGTCGAGCCGGCGGGGACTGCCGGGGCGGTCGCGGTGTCCGAGCCGGCCGGACGGTCCGGGCGGCCGGGACGGGCCGGACCGGACGGGGCCACGACGGCCGCGCCGCCGCGGATCGTCAGCGGCACCTTCCGTACCGCCGCCGAGCGGCTGCCCGCGGTCGCCGCCATGGGGTTCGACGTGGTCTACCTTCCGCCCGTCCACCCCATCGGCACCACGCATCGCAAGGGTCCCAACAACTCCCTCTCCGCCGCGCCGCACGACGTCGGCGTGCCGTGGGCGATCGGATCGGCCGAGGGCGGTCACGACGCCGTCCACCCGGATCTCGGCACCCTCGACGACTTCGACCATTTCGTCGCGACGGCGCGCAAGCTGCGCATGGAGATCGCGCTGGACTTCGCGCTCCAGTGCTCCCCCGACCACCCCTGGGTCCAGGAGCACCCCGACTGGTTCCGGCACCGCGCCGACGGTTCGATCGCCTACGCCGAGAATCCGCCGAAGAAATACCAGGACATCTATCCGATCGCCTTCGACAAGGACATGCGCGGCCTGGTCGAGGAAACGGTTCGCATTCTCCGTTTCTGGATGGACCACGGAGTGCGGATCTTCCGGGTCGACAATCCGCACACCAAACCGGTGGTCTTCTGGGAGAAGGTGATCGCCGAAATCAACGGGACCGACCCGGATGTGATCTTCCTGGCCGAGGCGTTCACCCGTCCCGCGATGATGCGTGCGCTGGCCGCCGTCGGTTTCCAGCAGTCCTACACGTATTTCACCTGGCGCGAGAGCAAGAAGGAGATCACCGAGTACATCACGGAACTGGCGGGCGAGACCGCCCCGTTCATGCGGCCCAATTTCTTCGTGAACACCCCGGACATCCTGCCGGGCCATCTTCAGGGCGGGGGTCGGCCGGCCTTCGAGGCACGGGCCGTGCTCGCCGCGACGCTGGCGCCTTCCTGGGGCGTGTACGCGGGCTACGAGCTGTGCGAGAACACGCCGGTGCGGCCGGGCAGCGAGGAATACCTCGACTCGGAGAAGTACCAGATCCGGATCAGGGACTGGGAGGCGGCGGCGCGCGAGGGCCGCACGCTGGCCCCGCTCATCACCCGTCTCAACCGCATCAGACGGTGTCACCCGGCTCTCCAGCAATTGCGTGATGTGCACTTCCACACCGTCGACAACGACGCGGTGATCGCGTACAGCAAGCGCTCGGGGCAGGACACCGTACTGGTGGTCGTCAACCTCGACCCGCACCACACCCAGGAGGCCACGGTCTCGTTGGACATGTCGCGACTCGGCCTCGACCGGCACGAGAGCGTGCCGGTGCGCGACGAGCTCACCGGCGACACCTATCACTGGGGCAGGGCCTTCTATGTGCGCCTGGAGCCGGGCGTCACGCCCGCGCACATCGTGGTCCTGCGACCGTCCCCGTCTACCGGAGGGTCACCCACACCATGATCGTCAATGAGCCCGTCCCCGACACGTTCGAGGACACCCCCGCCAAGGACCGCGATCCCGACTGGTTCAAGCGTGCCGTCTTCTACGAGGTACTGGTCCGTTCCTTCCAGGACTCCAACGGCGACGGCATCGGCGACCTCAAGGGCATCACCGCCAAGCTGGACTACCTCCAGTGGCTGGGCGTCGACTGCCTCTGGCTGCCACCGTTCTTCAAGTCCCCGCTGCGCGACGGCGGTTACGACGTCTCCGACTACACCGCCGTGCTGCCGGAGTTCGGCGACCTGGCCGACTTCGTCGAGTTCGTCGACGCCGCGCACCAGCGCGGCATGCGCGTGATCATCGACTTCGTCGTGAACCACACGAGCGATCAGCACGAGTGGTTCCAGCAGTCCCGCACCGACCCGGAGGGGCCGTACGGCGACTACTACGTCTGGGCCGACGACGACAAGCAGTTCCCGGACGCCCGGATCATCTTCGTCGACACGGAGACGTCCAACTGGACGTTCGACCCGGTGCGCAAGCAGTACTACTGGCACCGGTTCTTCTCCCACCAGCCCGACCTCAACTACGAGAACCCGGCGGTGCAGGAGGAGATCCTGGCCGCGCTGCGCTTCTGGCTGGACCTCGGCATCGACGGGTTCCGGCTGGACGCCGTGCCGTACCTCTTCCAGCGCGAGGGCACCAACTGCGAGAACCTCCCGGAGACTCACGACTTCCTCAAGCGGGTGCGCGAGGAGATCGACACGCACTACCCGGACACCGTGCTGCTCGCCGAGGCCAATCAGTGGCCGGAGGACGTCGTCGACTACTTCGGCGACTACCAGCGCGGCGGGGACGAGTGCCACATGGCGTTCCACTTCCCCGTGATGCCGAGGATCTTCATGGCGGTCCGGCGGGAGAGCCGCTACCCGGTCTCCGAAGTGCTGGCGAAGACCCCGGCGATCCCGAGCAACTGCCAGTGGGGCATCTTCCTGCGCAACCACGACGAACTCACCCTCGAAATGGTCACGGACGAGGAACGTGACTACATGTACGCGGAGTACGCCAAGGACCCGCGGATGCGCGCCAACATCGGCATCCGACGGCGCCTGGCGCCCCTGCTCGACAACGACCGCAACCAGATCGAACTGTTCACCGCGCTGCTGCTGTCCCTGCCGGGCTCCCCGATCCTCTACTACGGGGACGAGATCGGGATGGGCGACAACATCTGGCTGGGCGACCGGGACGCGGTGCGCACTCCGATGCAGTGGACGCCCGATCGCAACGCGGGCTTCTCCTCCAGCGATCCCGGGCGGCTCTACCTCCCCACGATCATGGACCCGGTCTACGGCTACCAGGTCACCAACGTCGAGGCGTCGATGGCCTCCCCGTCGTCGCTGCTGCACTGGACCCGGCGGATGATCGAGATCCGCAAGCAGAACCCCGCCTTCGGGCTCGGCTCGTTCAACGAACTGCCGTCGTCGAACCCGGCGGTGCTCGCCTTCACTCGCGAGCACGGGGACGACCTGGTGCTGTGCGTGAACAACTTCTCGCGGTTCGCGCAGCCCACGGAGCTCGATCTGCGCTCGTACGACGGGCGCCATCCGGTCGAGCTGATCGGCGGGGTGCGCTTCCCCGCCATCGGCTCGCTGCCCTATCTGCTGACGCTGGCGGGGCACGGGTTCTACTGGTTCCGGCTGCGGAAGGACGTACCGTCCAACTGACGGCGCGTCACTTCACGGCAACTGAACGCGGGGCGGTGACCGCCGCCCCGCACGGGGAACGCCCTTCCCCTCTCTCGCTCCTCTCGCCCATTCGCCGCGTCGAACGCTTCCGGACCCCTCTTCGAGCCGAGTCCGTACGGACCATCCTGACCCGACACATCCCGCACAGTCGGACAGCCAATGCCGCAATCCGGAACACTCTTCGCATCCTGTGGTGTGCCCGGGGAAAGGACGCGTTGCCATGTCGGAGGCTGCATCCATCCGGGTCGCCCTGGCCGACAGCACAGCTCTGCTTCCGTCTCTCGTCCCCCTGCTGCACGAATGGCTGCCCCGGCAGCGGTGGTTCGCGGGCAAGGGGCAGCCGATCAACGGCTTCTCGCTGGTGTCGGCGACCGAGATGCTGCCGGTGGACGCCCCTTCCGTGACCGCCGGATCCGGGGCCGGGCTGCTCCATCTGCTGGTGCGGGCCCATCAGCCGGCGGCGCCCGCGCGATGGCCCGCCGACTGCTACCAACTGCTGCTCGGAGTACGGGCCGCGCTGCCTCCCCCGCTGGCGCCCGCGCTCATCGGCCGTCCGGCGAACGGACCGCTCGCGGGCCGCGCGGTCTACGAGGGGCTGCGCGACCCCCGCCTCGCCGCGCTCCTGCTGGAGCGGCTGCGCACCCCCGGCGCGCTGGGCGCCCTGCGCTTCGGCCGGGGCGGCACACCCGTCGCCGCCGGACCGGCGCCGCGCGTGCTGGAAACCGAGCAGTCCAACACCTCGCTCGTCTACGGCGACGCCTACATCCTCAAGATCTTCCGCCGGGTGTTCCCGGGCACCAACCCCGATCTGGAACTGCCGCTGGCGCTCGCCCGCGAGGGGTGCGGCCGGGTGCCCGCCCCCGTCGCCTGGTTCGAGTCCATCGCGCCGGAACCGCTCACCCTCGGCGTTCTCCAGCCGTACCTGCGCGGCGCGGAGGACGGCTGGCAGCTCGCCCTGCGCGCCCTCGCCCGGGGCCACGACTTCACCGAAGAGGCGCACGCCCTCGGCCGGGCCACCGCCGAGGTGCACACCGCGCTCGCCGCCGCGCTGCCCACGCCCGTCCTGCGCCCCGCCCAGACCGCGCACCTGGCGGCCGGCATGGTGCGCAGACTGGAGGCTGCGGCGCGCGCGGTGCCCGCGCTCGTGCCGTACGTGCCCGGTCTGCGCGCGGCGTTCGACGCGGTGGCCTCGCTCGGGGACCGGGGCCACGGCCGGGCGGCCCAGCGGATCCACGGCGATCTCCATCTCGGCCAGACCCTGCGCGCGGCCGACGGTTTCTGGTCGCTGATCGACTTCGAGGGCGAGCCGGCCAGGCCGCTGGCCGAGCGCCGCCGCCCGCAGCCACCGGTGCGCGACGTCGCCGGCATGCTCCGCTCCTTCGACTACGCGGCCCGTTCGCACCGCCCGTGGAACGCCGAGTGGGCGGCGCGCTGCCGGACCGCGTACTGCGAGGGCTACGCCGAGGCCGCGGGCGTCGACCCGCGCAGCGAACCGGAACTGCTGCGCGCCCACGAGACCGACAAGGCGGTGTACGAGGTGCTGTACGAGGCACGGCACCGGCCCGACTGGCTGCCGGTCCCGATGGCGGCGATCCACCGTCTGGCCGCCGTCTCCGGCTGACGGGCCGCCTGCCCGGCGGCTGCCCGGCATCCGGCCGACACCTGTCCTCCCCGTTCGCTCTCCCCCACCACCCCGCGAAGGAGGCCGTCCCTGTGACCGCCCGTAAGCCGTCCCGCAACACGCCCGTCGACGAAGCGCCCGCCACACTCCCGGCCGCCACCGCATCGGTCGCCGCTGCCTCGGTCGCCACCGCATCGGTCGCCGCTGCCTCGGTCGCCACTCCGGCCACTACCGCACCGTCCGTCGCGGCGGCACCGATGACCACGGCCCCCGTGACCGCAGCACCGGCCACGACCGCCCCTGCCTCATCCGTCACTTCCGTCGCTTCCGTCGCATCCGCCTCCTCCGCCGCGGCGGCCCGGCTGAGGAGGCCCGCCGCTGAGCGGGACGGGGCGGGACGGGCCGTCGGGCGGACCGCACCCGCGCGTGCGCGCGTGGAGGGCTCCGGCGGCCAGGGGGTCCGCGAGGCGAGCCCCCTCGACGACGGCGACCGGGCCCGGCTGCTCGCCGGGGAGCACCACGACCCGCACGCCCTGCTCGGCGCCCATCCGGTGCGCGGCGGGGTGGTCTTCCGGGCGTTGCGCCCGTTCGCGCGGTCCGTGACCGTACTCGCCAAGGGGCTGCGGGCGCGGCTCCACGACGACGGGGACGGACTCTTCTCCGGGCTGCTGCCGATGCCCTCGCTGCCCGAGTACCGATTGCAGGTGGCCTACGAGGACACCGAGACCGAGGTGCACGACCCGTACCGCTTCCTGCCCGCGCTCGGTGAACTCGATCTGCATCTGATCGGCGAGGGTCGGCACGAGGAGCTGTGGACCGCGCTCGGCGCACACCCCATGGAGCACCAGGGCGTGGCCGGGACCCGTTTCACCGTCTGGGCGCCCGACGCGCGCGGGGTGCGGGTGGTCGGGGACTTCAACTTCTGGGACGGCACCGCGTTCCCGATGCGTTCGCTGGGCGCCAGCGGGGTGTGGGAGCTGTTCCTGCCCGGGATCGGCGAGGGCGCCCTGTACAAGTTCGACATCTGCCGCCCCGACGGTTCGCGCACCACGCGCGCCGACCCGATGGCGCGCCGCACCGAGGTGCCGCCCGCCACCGCGTCGATCGTGACGGCCGCGCACCACGAGTGGCGGGACCAGGAGTGGATGGCGCACCGCGGCGACGTGCCGGTGCACGAGGCGCCGTTCTCCGTCTACGAGGTCCATCTGCCTTCCTGGCGACCTGGTCTGACGTATCGCCAACTCGCCGAGCAGCTCCCCGGGTACGTACGCGACCTGGGATTCACGCACGTGGAGCTGATGCCGGTCGCCGAGCATCCCTTCGGCGGGTCCTGGGGCTATCAGGTCACGGGTTTCTACGCGCCGACGTCCCGTCTGGGCACGCCGGACGACTTCCGTCACCTCGTCGACGCGCTGCACCGGGCCGGTATCGGGGTGATCGTGGACTGGGTGCCCGCGCACTTCCCGCGCGACGACTGGGCACTCGCGGAGTTCGACGGCCGCCCGCTGTACGAACACTCCGACCCGGCGCGGGCCGCGCATCCGGACTGGGGGACGCTGGAGTTCGACTACGGACGCAAGGAGGTGCGCAACTTCCTGGTCGCGAACGCCACTTACTGGTGCGAGGAGTTCCACGTCGACGGGCTGCGCGTCGACGCGGTCGCCTCGATGCTCTACCTCGACTACTCGCGCGAGGACGGGCAGTGGTCCCCCAACGAGCACGGGGGCAGGGAGAATCCGGACGCCGTCGCCTTCCTCCAGGAGATGAACGCCACCGTCTACCGCCGCAACCCCGGCGTCGTCACCATCGCCGAGGAGTCCACCGCCTGGGACGGCGTCACCCGGGCCACCCACCACGTCGGGCACGGCGGTTACGGCGGGCTGGGCTTCGGGCTGAAGTGGAACATGGGCTGGATGCACGACTCCCTCCAGTACATGACGAAGGAGCCGGTGCACCGCAAGTACCACCACGACGAGATGACCTTCTCGATGGTGTACGCCTACAGCGAGAACTACGTGCTGCCGATCTCGCACGACGAGGTGGTGCACGGCAAGCAGGCGCTGGTGAGCAAGATGCCCGGCGACTGGTGGCAGCGGCGCGCCAACCACCGCGCCTACCTCGGCTTCATGTGGGCCCATCCGGGCAAGCAACTCCTCTTCATGGGGCAGGAGTTCGCGCAGGGGGCGGAATGGTCGCAGGAGCACGGCCCGGAGTGGTGGCTGCTCGACCCGACGTACGCGTCGGCGGGCGACCACCGGGGCGTGCGCGACCTGGTCGCCGATCTGAACGCGGTGTACCGCGCCACGCCCGCGCTCTGGCAGTGCGACACCGTGCCGGAGGGCTTCTCCTGGGTGGACGGCGGCGCGGCCGAGGACAACGTCTTCGCCTTCCTGCGCCACGACAGGCACGGTGCGCCGCTGCTCGCCGTCAGCAACTTCTCCCCGGTGGTGCGGCACGACTACCGCATCGGCGTCCCGGACGGGCTCGGCGGCCGGGTGGCGTGGGCGGAGGTGCTCAACACGGACGCGGCGCGGTACGGCGGCGGCGGTGTGTGCCACCCCGGTCCGCTGAAGGCCGAACCGGTGGCCGCGCACGGCCGGCCCGGCAGCCTGCTGCTGACACTGCCGCCGCTGGCCACGGTCTGGTTCCGGCCGGTGTGAGGACGGGGGCGGGGCGCGCGACCCGGCACACGGTCGCGCGTCCGCCGCTCACGCCGTCTCGTACGCGAGCACGTCGTCCAGTTCCTGGAGCAGCTTGCGCTTGGGCCGGGCGCCCACCATCGACTTCACCGGCTCGCCGGAGCGGAACACGAGCAGGGTCGGTGCCGACAGGACCGCGTAGCGGGTGCCGATGCCCGGGTTGTGGTCGATGTCGATCTGCACGACCTTGACGCGCCCGGCCCGCTCGGCGGCGACGGCGGCGAGCACCGGGGCGAGCCGGCGGCAGGGGCCGCACCAATCGGCGGTGAACTCGACCAGTACGGGGAGGTCGGCCGCCAGGACCTCCGTGTCGAAGGTGGCGTCGGTGACCTCGGTCACGCCCTCGGCATGGATCATCTGTCATCCTCCCAGTTCACAACGTGGTTCCGGTCCGCCGGGAAGCTCCGCCTCGGCCTCCAGCTCGGCCCGTGCGAGCTGCGCGCCCACCTGGGCGCGCACCGCCCGGAGCTGTTCGATGAGCGCGTCGAGTTCGCCGAGCTTGCGCCGGTAGACGGCGAGTGAGGCGGGGCAGGCGTCACCGGCCGGATGACCGGCACGCAGACACTCGACGAACGGGCGGGTCTCCTCCAGTTCGAACCCGAAGTCCTGGAGGGTCCGGATCTGCTCGACGAGGCGCAGGTCGTCCTCGTCGTACGCGCGGTACCCGTTCTCGGCGCGGCGCGCGGGCAGCAGTCCCCGCGACTCGTAGTACCGCAGGGTCCGTGTGGTCGTCCCGGCCCGCTCGGCCAACTCCCCGATCCGCATGACATCGACCGTAGACGTTGACGTGGACGTCAAGGCAAGCACGAAGGGCCGCCGCGGGAGATCCCGCGACGGCCCGTGCGACGACCGGCCGGTGGGCCGGGCATCCGTTCGGCCGGTGAGCCGGTGGCCCGGCGGTCGGGTCGGCGGTGATCCCCGATGCCGGTGGGCCGGCGATCAGGTCGGCCGGTCGTCCCGTGCCTGGTGACCCGGTCGCCCGGTGCCCGGCCGGCCCGCGCCTACGCCCTCGCCATGGCGGACTCCAGGTCACCGGCGCGCGGCTCCGGGATCTCCGCGCCCTCGTCCTCCTGGCTCAGCATCCGCTCGTTCCACGGGAGCGCGCCGGAGAGGACCTGGTCCACCCGCTCCTTGTCGATCTCCTTGGTCCAGGTGCCGACGAGGACGGTGGCCACCGCGTTCCCGGCGAAGTTCGTCAGGGCGCGGGCCTCGCTCATGAAGCGGTCGATGCCGACGATGAGCCCGACGCCGTCGACCAGTCCGGGCCGGTGCGACTGGAGACCGCCCGCGAGGGTGGCCAGGCCCGCGCCGGTGACCCCGGCCGCGCCCTTCGAGGCGACGATCATGAAGAGCAGCAGGGAGACCTGCTCACCGAAGCTCAGCGGGTCGCCCAGCGCGTTGGCGATGAAGAGCGAGGACATCGTGAGGTAGATCGCGGTGCCGTCGAGGTTGAAGGAGTACCCCGTCGGCACGGTGATGCCGACGACCGGCTTGCTGACGCCCAGGTGCTCCATCTTCGCGATGAGCCGCGGCAGCGCGGATTCGGAGGAGGAGGTGGAGAGGATCAGCAGGAACTCACGGCCCAGGTACTTCAGCAGCGCGATCAGATTGACCCCGGCGACCAGCCGCAGGATCGTACCGAGCACCACGAAGACGAAGAGCGCGCAGGTGACGTAGAAGCCGATCATGATGACGGCGAGGGACTTCAGCGCGTCGACGCCGGTCTCGCCGACCACGGCCGCCATCGCGCCGAACGCGCCGACCGGGGCCGCCCACATGATCATGGCGAGGATGCGGAAGACCAGGCGCTGGATGTGGCCGATGCCGCGCAGCACCGGTTCGCCCGCCGCTCCCATGGCCTGGAGCGCGAAACCCGCGAGCAGGGCGATCAGCAGGGTCTGGAGCACCTGGCCCTCGGTGAACGCGGACACGATCGTGGTGGGGATGATGCCGAGCAGGAAGTCCGTGGTCGACTCGCTCGCGCCCGTCGCCTGCTTCTCACCGGCGGCGCGTGCCGCCTCGGTGAGGTGGAGGCCCTGGCCGGGCTCCAGCAGGTTGCCGACGAGCAGACCGATGGCGAGCGCCACCGTCGACATCACCAGGAAGTAGCCGAGGGCGAGTCCGCCGACCGCGCCGACCTTGGCGGCCTTGCGCACCGATCCGACGCCCAGCACGATCGTGCAGAAGATGATGGGCGAGATCATCATCTTGATGAGGTTCACGAAGCCGGTGCCGATCGGCTTGAGCTCGACGGCGACGTCCGGGGCCACGAAGCCCACCAGGATGCCGAGAGCTACGGCGGCGATCACGGCCAGATACAGATAGTGCGTACGGTCCCGCTTGGCGGCTGCCACTCCCACGGGGGTTCTCCTCGGCTCGTCCGGGTCACTCCCCCGTCCCTGGGGGCGCAAGGGCTTTCCGGCGGATCGGGGCCGGAAAAACCCTCGGTGAATATCTCGCTCCGTGTGAGGGCGGTCACTGTTACGTGCATTTCGTTCATATGTTTCCGGCCAGGCAGACTGGGGGACATGCGTCTGCCCCTCACCCGTCCGCGAAGCCTGGCCGGACAGCTGTTCGCCATGCACGTGGTGCTGGTCGCGGCGGTGGTGGCGGGGTGCGCGTTCTTCACGTTCGCCTCCGGCCGGAAACAGGCGGAGGAGACCGCGACCCGGCAGGTGAGGACGGCGGCGCTGGCAATCGCCGACTCCCCGTCCGTACGTGAGGCGATCCGCGCCCCGGACCCGTCCGCCGTGCTTCAGCCGTACGCGGAGAAGGTCCGCAGGGACACCGGGATCGCGTTCGTCACCATCATGTCCCCGGAGCGGATCCGCTGGACGCATCCGGTCACCGACCGGATCGGGGAGGAGTTCCTCGGCCACACCTCGCGGGCGCTGCGCGGCGAGACGTTCGCCGAGACGTACACCGGCACCCTCGGTCCCTCGATCCGGGTCGTCACCCCGATCCGGGACGGCGGCAGGATCACCGGCCTGGTCAGCGCCGGCATCACGGTCGACCGGGTCTCCTCGCAGGTGCGGGCGCAGCTGGGGGCGCTGGGGCTGGCCGCGGGCGGGGCGCTGGTGCTCGGCGGTCTCGGCACGTACGTGATCAACGCCCGGCTCCGCCGGCACACGCACGGCATGAACGCGGCCGAGCTGAGCCGGCTGCACGACTACCACCAGGCCACGCTCCACGCGATGCGCGAGGGACTGCTGATGCTCGACGGGCGGCGCAGGATCGCGCTGATCAACGACGCGGGCCGGGAGCTGCTGGGGCTGGGGCCGGACGCCCTCGGACGCCGGGTCGCCGAGCTGAGGCTTCCGGCGCCGCTGACCGGGGCACTGCTCGCCTCCGAGGAGCGGGTCGACGAGCTGCATGTGACAGCGGACCGGGTGATCGTGGTCAACACCCGCCCGGTGGTGGGCGGGGAGCAGCGCGGCACGGTCGTGACCCTGCGCGATCACACCGAACTCCAGGCGCTGTCGGGGGAGTTGGACTCCGAGCGGGGGTTCACCCAGGCGTTGCGCTCGCAGGCCCACGAGGCGGCGAACCGGCTGCACACCGTGGTCTCGCTGATCGAACTGGGGCGGGCCGACGAGGCGGTCGGATTCGCCACCGTCGAACTGGAGCTGGCCCAGACCCTCACCGACCGGGTCGTCGGCGCGGTCGGCGAACCGGTACTGGCGGCGCTGCTGTTGGGCAAGGCGGCACAGGCCCACGAGCGGGGTGTGGAGCTGGTGCTCGCGGAGGACAGTCTGATCGACGACGGCGCCCTGCCCGCGACGCTGCCGGACCGGGACCTGGTGACGATCCTCGGCAACCTGATCGACAACGCGGTGGACGCGGCGTCGGAGGCGGCGGCCGACCACGACCCGCGGGGCGCGCCCCCTCCGACCGCACCCCCGGCCGCACCCGACGCGCCCCGCTCGGCCGACGCCCCCGTCGTGCCCGCCCCCCGTGACGGGGACCCGGGACGGCCCGCGGCCGGGACGGCCCCCGGGCGGGCCGGGCAGTACGGACGGGCCACGGTCACCGTGACCGCTCTCGCCGGGGAGGACGTGTTGCTGCTGAAGGTCGCCGACACCGGGGCGGGCATCGATCCTGCCGACGCCGCCGAGGTGTTCGACCGCGGCTGGTCGACGCGCGGCACGGGCCGGGGCATCGGGCTGGCCCTCGTACGGCAGGCGGTACGCCGCAACGGCGGGACGGTGGAGCTGGACCACAATGCCGGGGGCGGCGCCCGGTTCACGGTCCGATTGCCGCTGACGACCGGCGACCGCACGGAACACACCGCCGGGGAGGTCGTCCCGTGATCCGGGTACTGGTCGTCGAGGACGACCCCGTCGCCGCCGACGCCCATCGGCTGTACGTGGGCCGCGTCCCCGGGTTCGAGGTGGCCGCGGTCGCGCACTCGCGCGCGGAGGCGGTACGGACACTGGACCGCACACCGGTCGATCTGCTCCTCCTCGACCTGTACCTGCCCGACGGGCACGGCCTGCACCTGCTGCGTTCGCTGCGTGCGGCAGGGCACTCGGCGGACGTCATCGCGGTGACCTCGGCACGTGATCTGTCGGTGGTCCGGGAAGGGGTGTCGCTCGGCGTCGTCCAGTACGTGCTGAAGCCGTTCACCTTCGCCACGCTGCGCGACCGGCTCGTCCGCTACGCCGAGTTCCACGCGGCGGCCGGTGAGGCGAGCGGTCAGGACGAGGTGGACCGGGCGCTCGGAGTACTGCGCGCCCCGCAGCCGAACCGGCTGCCGAAGGGGCTCAGCGCCCCGACGCTGGAGGCCGTCACCCGCGTCCTGCGGGCCTCGGACGGCGTGACGGCGGCAGCGGCCGGGACCGAGCTGGGCATCTCGCGGATCACCGCGCGCCGGTACCTGGAGCACCTGGTGACGACCGGGCGCGCGGTGCGCAAGCCGCAGTACGGCCAGGTCGGGCGCCCGGAACTGCACTACCGGTGGGTGACCCGGGACCACTGACGCCGTGCCGACGGCGGCCCGGCCCGGCCGGCAACACGAGAGAGCACAGAACCGCGAGCCCGCGTCACGGGCACGGGCCCCGCACGAGCACAGGACCTCCGAACTCCTACCGGCACGGCTCGCGCGGGCACACCTCCGCACGGGCACACCTCCGCGCGGGCACGGCCCCGTACCGGCATAGGACCTTCCTACGAGCCGTGATATCGGTGGAACACACCGTGGTCGGACGGCGTTCCCGCTCCTACGGTGAAGCCGTGCGCCCCTCCCACTCCTCCGGCTCTCCCTCGTCCTTCGGCTCCCGACCTCCCTTCGACGCCTCCGCCGCACGCCGCCTCCGCGAGGCCCTGGGGATGCTGCCCGGCCACGTCGCGTACGGCCTCGCGGCCCAGTACGGGCTCCGGATCAGCACCGCGACGGTGCTCGCCTGGGAGCGCGGGCACGCCGTCCCGACCGGGCACGAACTCGCGGCACTGGCCGGGGTGTTGTGGTGCTCACCGGGCGAGTTGCTGACCTCGGTGCGCACCCTGCGGGAACACCGGACGGCCCGGCGGATGACCGTGGCGGAACTGGCCGGTCAGGTGGGGCTGACGCCCGCCGCGTATCTGCGGATGGAGGAGTCGGGGCGCTGGCGGGGCAACGAGCGCCAGTCGGCGGCGCTCTCCGAGGTGCTGGGGCTGACGGCCGCCGGGCTGGTGACGGTGTCCGGGCGGGACGAGGAGCTGGCGGAGCTGCTGCGCGCCTCGGTCACGACACGACGGCAGGCACCCGTCCGAGCGGTGGCGAAGCTGGTGCGGCTGGAGCGGGGGCGCCTCCAGGACGTGCTGGACCAGCTCCACGCCGACTACCGGGCGCTGGCGGCATCGGCGCCGGGCCGGACCGGCGCGGTCGGGGAGCCGCCCCGGGAGCCCTCCGGGGCGACGGGCGACGCGGAGCGGGCGTTCCTGGCGGGGATCGTGGAACGGTTCTGGCGGACGGCGGGGATGCGGGACAAAAGCGCCTGAACCACCCGCCGCCACGTGCATACGCCGCCGTCACGCCCGTACGCCGCCGCCACGTGCATACGCCGCCGTCACGTGGCCGGGGAAAACGCCACCGGGTCGAAGGAGAACAGGACCGTGCGGGCCGCCCCGTCGCAGCTCGTCTGCACCAGCTCGGCCTCGCGCCTGCCGTTGTGCACCTCCGTGCCGACGCACAGACGCGTGTGGACGGGGCGGATGCGGTAGCCCTCGACCGGATGCCCCACGGGCTCGATCCGGAACTCCTCCGCCGGGCCGCGACGGCCGCACTCCTGGTCCTGCATCGAGGCGCCGGCCTCCCGCGCCCCGTCCCAGACGCCCGTGCAGCCCAGGCCGTAGTCGGGGTGATCGGTCACGATCCGCCAGACGTCGTCCCCCAGCGGTTTCAGGGAGAAGTCCGGGATGGTCGGCCCGTCACAGGAGGTCTCGAAGAGCCGGCCGCTCTCGGAGCCGCGTTCCTCGGAGAGGCAGAGCCCGGAGCGGACCGAGCGGAGCTGTACCGTCCGCCCTTCGACAGGGCCGCCGACGGGAGCCGCCCCCGGCCGTTCGTCGCGTACGAGAACGACCGCGGTCACCGCGAGGGCGGCGAGCGCCACGAGGGACGCGGCGGCCGGCAGGACGGAACGGCGTCGGCGCAGGGCGGAGGGCGGAATCGCGGCCGGAACGATGGCCCGCCCGACCGCCCGACCGGCGTCCCTCCCCCGGCCCTCCCCGTTCCCATCGGCTTCCTCGCCCGCTGCGCCGGTCCCGCCCGCCTCCCCGCTCCCGTCCCCTCTCTCGTCTCCGTCGGCTCCCTCGGCCGCCGCGCCGGTTCCGTCCGCCTCCTCGATCCCGTCCGCCGCACCGGCCCGCCTCCCGCGCACGGCGAGTTCCTCGCGTACGGCGAGCCAGTCCACCACTTCCGCGGGCTCCCGGCCGCAGGCCCGTAAGAAGGCGACGAGAAGCTCCTCGCGCGGGACGGAGGCGCGCGCCAGCATGTTGGCGATCGTGGAGCGCGGGAGCACGTCGCCGGCCGCCTCCGCCCGCCGGGTCAGTTCGCGGAACGTCAGACCGGAACCGTCCTTGACCACCCTCAGCAGGGCGACGAACTCGGCCGCGCTCCGCACCTTCCGGGGATCCGGAATCCCGCCCTCGACCACCATGCGCTGTGCCCTCCCCTGGAATCGGCCGTCCGGACAGAGCTGGGACATGTCCGGGACAGGGGCAAGCCTTGTTGATCCGGGCCGGTGCCTCAAGAGTGGATTCCGGCAGCACGCCCCGCCCGGCGAGGCCCCACGAGGGCCCCGACCCGCGAGGGGAGACGGCCGGCGGCCCTGACCTTCCACGGGGGGATGGTCAGGGCCGCCGGGAACCCGCGGCCTCGCCCCGGCCCGCGACCGCTCGTCGGCGGGGGCGGGGCAGGGCAGGCAGCGGGCGGAAGGATCAGAAGACCGACTCGGCCTCGTCCATCCGGTTCTTGGGGACCGTCTTGAGCTGGGTGATGGCGTCCGCCAGCGGAACCATCGCGATGTCGTTGCCGCGCAGAGCCGTCATCCGGCCGAAGTCGCCCCGGTGCGCGGCCTCCACCGCGTGCCAGCCGAAGCGGGTGGCAAGCACCCGGTCGTACGCGGTCGGCGTACCGCCGCGCTGCACATGGCCGAGGATGACCGGCCGGGCCTCCTTGCCGAGCCTGGTCTCCAGCTCGATGGCCAGCCGGTTGCCGATGCCCTGGAAGCGTTCGTGACCGTACTGGTCGATCTCGCCCTTGGCGTACGGCATGGAGCCCTCGGCCGGGTGCGCGCCCTCGGCGACGCAGATGACCGCGAACTTCTTGCCGCGCGCGAACCGCGCCTCGACCATCTTGACCAGGTCGTCGACCTCGAAGCGGCGCTCGGGCAGGCAGATGCCGTGCGCACCGCCCGCCATCCCGGACTCCAGCGCGATCCAGCCGGCGTGCCGCCCCATCACCTCGACGACCATGACCCGCTGGTGCGACTCGGCGGTGGTCTTCAGACGGTCTATGGCGTCGGTGGCGACACCCACTGCCGTGTCGAAGCCGAAGGTGCGGTCGGTGGCGGAGATGTCGTTGTCGATGGTCTTGGGGACGCCGACGACCGGCATCCCGGCGTCCGCCAGCATCCGTGCGGCGGTGAGGGTGCCTTCGCCGCCGATCGGGATGAGGGCGTCCATGCCGTAACGGCGGCTCAGCTCCGCGCAGTTCTCCGCGGCCTCGCGCAGCCGCGCGCGCTCCAGGCGGGCCGATCCGAGTATGGTGCCGCCACGCGCGAGGATGCCGCTGACGGCGTTGAGGTCGAGAGGCCGGTAGTGGCCGTCGAGGAGCCCCTTGAACCCGTCCTCGAAGCCGATGACCTCGTCTCCGTGCCCCACCACGGCGCGGTGCACGACCGACCGGATCACTGCGTTCAGACCCGGACAGTCGCCGCCTGCCGTGAGAACTCCGATGCGCATCGTCCTGTGTCTCCTGCCTCGCTGGTGCCGTGCGTTCCGGGGGCGAGGACAAGATCCCCCGAACCGTGAAACATGACGATTGTCCCACGTGGTCTGGACCTCATGGTCTCGCCCGTTCCGGTGACGCCCGCCCGGGTGGCCCGTCGAATGCGGGGATGAATCACCGGCGCGCCGGTGGGGGCGCATGCGCCGTGGACGCGGGGAGCACGCCCGGCGGGCGACGTCGCGCACGCCCGGCGTATCGTCAACATGGCGATACGTCCCAAACCGCAAATATGGACGGGAGAGCACGCGTGGCGCGCAGCGTGTACGTGACCGGGATCGACCGGGGCGACGGCCGGCAGGTCGTCGATCTGGGAGTCATGGAGCTCCTGACGCGTCAGGTGGACCGGGTCGGAGTGTTCCGGCCGCTTGTCCACGACGGTCCCGACCGGCTGTTCGAGCTGCTGCGGGCCCGCTACCGGCTGCTCCAGGAACCCGCGTCGGTCTACGGGCTGGACTACGAGGAGGCGTCCGCGCTCCAGGCCGAGAAGGGTACCGACGAACTGGTCTCCCGGCTCGTCGAGCGCTTCCACCAGGTGGCCCAGGCGTACGAGGTGGTCCTGGTCCTCGGCACCGACTTCGCCGACACCCAGCTCCCCGACGAGCTCGCGCTCAACGCCCGCCTCGCCAACGAGTTCGGCGCCTCGGTGATAGCGGTGGTCGGCGGCAGGGGCCAGAACGCGCAGTCCGTGCGCGCGGAGGCGCGCAACGCGTACCGGGCGTACGCGGGGCTCGGCTGCGATGTCGTCTCGGTGATCGTG
Organism: Streptomyces sp. NPDC001750; assembly: GCF_042892615.1. NCBI lineage: Bacteria > Bacillati > Actinomycetota > Actinomycetes > Kitasatosporales > Streptomycetaceae > Streptomyces > Streptomyces sp. NPDC001750. Next base: position 371,874 of record NZ_JBIAUE010000002.1, read on the forward strand.
AACCGGGTGGCGGCCGGGGACCGCGACGCCCTCGCGGAGCGGCTGGCGTCACAGCTGCCCGTTCCCTGTTCGGTGCTGCCCGACGACGCGGCGCTCTCCGCGCCGACCGTCGCCCAGATCACCGCGGCGCTCGGCGGCACGGTGCTGCTCGGCGACGACTCCGGGCTGGCCAGGGACGCGCTGGACTTCGTCTTCGGCGGCGCGATGCTGCCGAACCTGCTGAAGGCGCTGACGCCGGGCTGCCTGGTGGTCACGCCCGGGGACCGGGCGGACCTGGTGGTCGGCTCGCTGGCCGCGCACAGCGCCGGGACCCCGCCCATCGCCGGTGTGCTGCTCACCCTGGACGAACATCCCGGTCCGGAGATCCTGACCCTGGCCGAGCGCCTCGCGCCGGGCACGCCGGTGGTCTCCGTGGCGGGCGGCTCCTTCCCCACCGCCTATGAACTCTTCGCCATGGAAGGCAAGTTGAACGCAGCGACGCCCCGCAAGGCGGAGACGGCCCTGGGCCTCTTCGAACGCCATGTGGACACCGGCGCCCTGCTGGAGCGGATCTCGGTGGCCCGCAGCGGGCGGATCACCCCGATGATGTTCGAGCACGAGCTGCTGGAGCAGGCGCGCGCCGACCGGCGCCGGGTGGTCCTGCCGGAGGGCACCGAGGAACGGGTGCTGCGCGCCGCCGACGTCCTGCTGCGCCGCGACGTCTGCGACCTCACGCTCCTCGGCGAGCCCGACGTCATCCGGAAGAAGGCCGCGGACCTGGGCATCGATCTCGCCGACACGCAGATCATCGACCCGCAGACCTCCGAGCTGCGTCAGCCGTTCGCCGAGCGGTACGCACGGCTGCGCGCGCACCGCGGCGTCACGACCGAGCTGGCGTACGACGTGGTCGCGGACGCCAACTACTTCGGCACGCTGATGGTCGAGCAGGGCTTCGCGGACGGCATGGTCTCCGGTTCCGTGCACTCCACGGCGGCGACCATCCGCCCCGCGTTCGAGATCATCAAGACCCGGTCCGCGGACGCCGGCGAGGGGACGGGCGGGCCCGTCCCCTCGATCGTCTCCTCCGTCTTCTTCATGTGCCTGGCCGACAGGGTCCTGGTGTACGGCGACTGCGCGGTCAACCCGGACCCGGACGCGCGGCAGCTCGCGGACATCGCGGTGCAGTCGGCCGCCACCGCCGCCCGCTTCGGCGTGGAGCCGCGGATCGCGATGCTGTCGTACTCGACCGGCACCTCCGGCTCGGGCGCCGACGTCGACAAGGTGCGCGAGGCGACCGCCCTGGTCCGGGCGAGCCGGCCGGACCTGCTGATCGAGGGGCCCATCCAGTACGACGCCGCGGTGGACCCGGGCGTCGCCGCGACGAAGCTGCCCGGTTCCGAGGTGGCGGGGCGGGCGACGGTGCTGATCTTCCCGGACCTGAACACCGGCAACAACACCTACAAGGCCGTGCAGCGCTCGGCGGGCGCGGTCGCGGTCGGACCCGTGCTCCAGGGTCTGCGCAAGCCCGTCAACGACCTGTCCCGCGGCGCGCTCGTCCAGGACATCGTCAACACCGTGGCCATCACCGCGATCCAGGCTCAGGGCGACGAGGTGTGGACCGCATGACCACCCCGGCCCCGACCCCGACCACCCCGGAGGGCACCCCGCTCATGGCGCCGCATCGCGTACTCGTCCTCAACTCCGGCTCCTCGTCGGTCAAGTACCAGCTTCTGGACATGACCGACCACTCCCGGCTGGCGGCCGGGCTGGTCGAGCGCATCGGCGAGGAGACGTCCCGGCTGGTGCACACCCCGCTGGCGGGAGGCACCGGCGAACGGCGCGAGCGCACCGGCCCGATCCCCGACCACGAGGCCGCGCTGAAGGCGGCGGCCGACGAGCTGGCGGCCGACGGGCTGGGCCTGGACTCCCCCGAGCTGGCGGCGATCGGCCACCGGGTGGTGCACGGCGGCCTGCGGTTCACCGAGCCGGTGGTGGTCGACGACGAGGTGCTGAAGGAGATCGAGCGCCTGGTCCCGGTGGCCCCGCTGCACAACCCGGCGAACCTCCTCGGCATCCGTACCGCCCAGGCACTGCGCCCGGACCTGCCGCAGGTGGCGGTGTTCGACACGGCGTTCCACACGACGATGCCGGAGTGCGCGGCGCGGTACGCGATCGACGTGGAGACCGCCGACGCGCACCGCATCCGGCGCTACGGCTTCCACGGCACCTCGCACGCGTACGTCTCCCGCAAGGCCGCCGAGCTGCTGGGACGCGCTCCCGAGGACGTCAACGTCATCGTGCTGCACCTGGGCAACGGCGCCTCCGCGTCGGCGGTGGCGGGCGGCCGGTGCGTGGAGACGTCGATGGGCCTGACCCCGCTGGAGGGGCTGGTGATGGGCACGCGTTCCGGCGACATCGATCCGGCCGTCACCTTCCACCTCCAGCGGGTGGCGGGGATGTCCGCGGACGAGATCGACGACCTGCTCAACAAGCGGAGCGGTCTGGTCGGACTGTGCGGCGACAACGACATGCGGGAGATCCGGCGCCGGGTCGACGAGGGCGACGGGCGGGCGGCGCTGGCCTTCGACATCTACGTGCACCGGCTGAAGAAGTACATCGGCGCCTATTCGGCGGTCCTCGCGCGGGTGGACGCGGTGGTGTTCACGGCGGGGGTCGGGGAGAACTCCGCACCGGTGCGGGAGGCTGCGATCGCCGGACTGGAGGGGTTCGGCCTGGCAGTGGACGCGGATCTGAACGCCGTGCGGTCCGGTGCGCCGCGGCTGATCTCGCCGGACCACGCGCGGGTGGCGGTCGCGGTGGTACCGACGGACGAGGAGCTGGAGATAGCCGTCCAGACCTTCGCACTCGTCGGACGGGACGACAACTGAGCACCCCCGCGCCCCTTTGTACCTTCCGCCAGACGGAATATTCCGTTGCTAAACAAACCGATAGGATCCGCCTCATGCGTCGTTCCAAAATCGTCTGTACGCTCGGCCCCGCCGTCGACTCGCACGAGCAGCTCGTCGCGCTGATCGAGGCCGGCATGAGCGTGGCCCGTTTCAACTTCAGCCACGGCAGCCACGAGGAGCACCAGGGGCGTTACGACCTGGTCCGCCGGGCCGCCGCCGAGACCGGCCGCGCCGTGGGTGTGCTCGCCGACCTCCAGGGCCCGAAGATCCGCCTGGGGAAGTTCGCCGAGGGGCCCGTCGAGCTGGTCCGCGGGGACGAGTTCACCATCACCGCGGAGGACGTGCCCGGTGACAAGTCGATCTGCGGCACGACGTACAAGGGCCTGCCCGGCGACGTCGCCAAGGGCGACCCGATCCTGATCAACGACGGCAACGTCGAGCTGAAGGTCGTCGCGGTCGAGGGCCCCCGGGTTCGGACGATCGTCATCGAGGGCGGTGTCATCTCCGACCACAAGGGCATCAACCTGCCCGGCGCGGCGGTCAACGTCCCGGCGCTGTCCGAGAAGGACGTCGAGGACCTGCGGTTCGCGCTGCGGATGGGCTGCGACCTGGTGGCGCTCTCCTTCGTGCGGGACGCCGACGACATCAAGGACGTCCACAAGGTGATGGACGAGGTGGGCCGCCGGGTCCCCGTCATCGCCAAGGTGGAGAAGCCGCAGGCGGTCGAGCACATGCAGGAGGTCGTCATGGCCTTCGACGGTGTGATGGTGGCCCGCGGTGACCTGGCCGTGGAGTATCCGCTGGAGAAGGTCCCGATGGTGCAGAAGCGCCTGGTGGAGCTCTGCCGGCGGAACGCCAAGCCGGTGATCGTGGCGACCCAGATGATGGAGTCGATGATCACCAACTCGCGGCCGACCCGCGCCGAGGCGTCCGACGTCGCCAACGCGATCCTGGACGGTGCGGACGCGGTCATGCTGTCCGCCGAGTCCAGCGTCGGCGCGTACCCGATCGAGACGGTCAAGACGATGTCGAAGATCGTCGTCGCCGCCGAGAACGAGCTGCTCTCCAAGGGCCTCCAGCCGCTGGTCCCGGGCAAGAAGCCGCGCACCCAGGGCGGTTCGGTGGCCCGCGCCGCCTGCGAGATCGCGGACTTCCTGAACGGCAAGGCGCTGGTCGCGTTCACCAAGTCCGGTGACACGGCCCGCCGCCTCTCCCGCTACCGCGCGGCCCAGCCCATCCTGGCCTTCACCACGGACGAGTCCACCCGCAACCAGCTCGCCCTGAGCTGGGGCGTCGAGGCGCACGTCGTCCCGCACGTGGACAACACGGACGCGATGGTCGACCTGGTCGACGCGGAGCTGCTGAAGCTGAGCCGCTACAACGCGGGCGACACCATGATCATCACGGCCGGCTCGCCCCCCGGCATCCCCGGCACCACGAACATGGTGCGCGTGCACCACGTGGGCGGCGGGGCGCGCGACTGACACCCGATGGACCGGTCCACGGAGTTCACGTTCGGCATCCCGTGGGTCATGAGCTTCTTCCACCAGGACTGGAGGCTGGACGCCTCCACGGAAGCGGAGGCCGTGGCCGGTCAGTTCGTGGAGGAGCTGGAGCCGGAAGCTGTGCTCCTGGTGCGACGTGACGCCCTGCTCCTCCACGACGGGCTTCCCCACGACCAAATCACCGTGTTGTGGAAGGCGTGCGCGGAAGGCGGGGAGTACTTCTTCCGCCGTGGTCGCCTCACGGACGGCGCCACGTGGATGCGGCAGGTGATCGAGGTGTGCGACACATGGCTCGCCCGCCGTCCGGACACCGTGACGCTCTCCGACGCGGACCGGTACGAGGGTACGTCGTGAGCGACATCGAGTACCTCGTGGACGCGTAGCCCGTGTCCGGGCAGCACCTCTGCGGTCCGCCGTGGCGGTGCGGTGCCTGACACACCCGTAGGACATGGCTGCGGGCCGTGTCCCTCCTGTGAGGGGCACGGCCCGCAGTGCTGTGCGGCTCCCGAACGGGTCGGTTCGGCTAGTGCTGTGGCCGGAAAGGTTTGCCGGGAAGCTCGCGGCGTCCGGTGCGGTGCGTCGCGAGGCGGAGGATCGCCTTCGTACGGGACGTACTCGGGTGATGCGACAACGCGGCGAGGTGCCGTGCCGGGTGTCGCGAGCCGACGAACCCTTCCGGTCGCAGCACTAGTGCCGTGACCGGCAAGGATTGCCCGGAAGGAGCGTCGTCCGGTGCGACGGGGCAAACGTTGCCGGGAGCGGCACTAGTGCCGCGACCGGGAAGGTTTGCCCCGAAGGAGCGTCGTCCGGTGCGTGCGATCGCAAGTCGGCCGGAAGCCCTCGTAGCGGGCTACGTGGGCTTTTGGCCGACGCCGCGAGCGTGCGTGCCGGGCAACGCGACGGGGCAAACGTTGCCGGTCGCGGCACTAGCTGTTGCCGCCGGTGAAGTAGTTGTGCAGTCCCGGCACCGTGAGCGTTCCGCCGAACTGGCCGGCCTGGGTCACCTTGACCTTGGTGAAGAAGGCGAAGGGGACGTTCAGCGGCGGCGGGCTCTGCGGGCTGAACGTGACCGGGATGAGGCCGAAGAGATTGCCCTTCAGCTCCTCCGTGTACATGGTCACCGTGCCGTTGCGGATGGTGGACGTGGAGCCCTTGCGCGCCTCGACATGGCCCGTGGTGCCGTTCGGGCCGACCGTCTTCTGGTGGAGGTCCTTGATGTCGATGGAGCTCGCGGTGAACTTCAGCACCTTCTTGACGGTGCCGTCGTACGTCTTCACCTCGACGATGCCCTTGTAGTCCAGCCCGTTCAGGGTGAGCAGCGAACTGTCCAGGATCCACGGGTCGGTGGGGAGCAGCGGCACGCCCGTCTCCAGGTCGGCCGCGGCCAGTGCCTTCGGGTCGGCGGTCGGGCACGGGAAGCGCGGCTTGGCGCCGTCCGGGATGTCCTCGTCCTTCTTGGCGTCGAGACCCTTGACGCTTTCGTCGAGTTCCTCGACGGGTGCCCCGGCCTTCTCCGCGGCCTCCCGGATGGCGGCGGCGGACCTGTCACCGGTCTTCTTCGCCGGGTCCGCCGGATCCGTGGACTTCTTCGCCGGGTCCGCAGGCCCCCGCCCGGGCTCGGCGGAGTCGCTCGGGGACGGCTTCGGGGACTCCGTGCCCGTGGACGGGGACGGGTCGGCGGTCTCCTTGTCCGGGATGCCGAACAGGTCCCTGAGCGCGTCGCCGACACCCAGCGGATCGAGCGGGTTCTTCGACTTCGTGGGGGTGGGTGTGGCGCTCGGCGTGACGGCCGGGGAATCCGCGGTGCGCGCATCGGAAGCGGTCTCGGACTCGGCCCCGGACTCGGACTCGGCCCCGGACCCGGGCTTCGCCGCGTCGTCCACCGACGGAGTCACCGAGGGCTTCGGCGCCTCGTCCTCGTCCTTGCCTCCGGAGTCGGTGGCGGACGGCGACGGGGACTTCGTCTCCGACGCGGACGGGGACGGCGACTCGCTCGGTTCGTCGGAGCGGGTCACGCAGGGGCCGGGCGCGAAGGGGATGTCCGAGTTGTCGTCGGCCAGCGCGAGCCGGGGCGTCAGCCCCATGCCCACGAAGACGGCCGTCGGCATCGCGGCGAGCGCGAACGCCTTGCCCGCGGGGATGTGCAGCTTCGTCAGCAACGACTTCCTGGGGGCCGCGTGGCGCGGTCCGGTTCTCGTCCGGTGGTCCTCCCCGGTCGAGTTCAGCTGTGTCTCGTCACCCCGCACGATGCCTCCCGCCGTCGGCCTCGACCGTCGCGTCGTCGTCCTGTTCCGGCTTCCGCTGGGGCACCACCGCCGCCTTGCGCAGGTCCGGGCCGGGCTCCGGTATCCCCGCACCGGCCTCGTCGAACTCCCCGCCCCGTGTACCGGTGTCCGGGGCTTCGGGCTCCGGCTCCCCGGGGGCCCAGGAGACGGAGAGCGCGCCGCCGAGCAGGGCGAACAGGAAGCCGATCAGGAAGCCGCCGATGTTGGCCACGGGTATGGAGACCAGCGCCAGCAGGATCGTGGCGATTCCGGCGAACACTCTCACGATGTGGTGGAACCACATGGTGAGGCCCAGCGTGACCAGCAGGACGCCGATGATCAGCGAACCCGCGCCGGCCGTCGTGGACATCGCCAGGGTGACGTTGCCGAGGTGCATGTTGGCGTACGGGAAGTACGCGATGGGCAGTCCGCCCATCATGGTGAACAGGCCCGCCCAGAACGGCCGGTTACCCCGCCAGGTGCGGAATTCGCGCCGGAAGACACGGAGAAAGTGCTCGTTCTGCCCTGTGGACTCGGGGCTCATGGAAAACAGCTCCCTGGAACCGGTACTGCTGTGAGAAGAGAAGGAACGGGTGGCCGGAGATCCCTCGCGGGTGCCCCGGCCACCCAGGCATATGCCCTAGTAGCAAGGCTTGTTGCCCGACTTCAACCGCAGGCTCAGGTCGGTGAGCTTGAAGGTTCCGGCGGTGGTCGCCCACGCCGTCTGCCTCACGTTGCTCAGCTTGGCCTCCTCGGCACGCTGCGCGAAGCCGTTCGGGTTGACCTTCTTCTCGGTACCGGGCTGGATGCCCGGCTTGCCGACGTCGCCCGCCGCCACACCGATGTCGATGTTCTTGAACTCGGCGTCCGCGTCGAGCTGGGCGATGTCCAGGTACAGGTTGGTCGCCTCGACCGGCTTGTCCGGGTTCGTACCCGCCGTCAGCCGCAGCGTGACGGTGCCGAGACCGAACGGAAGGTTCGGAGTGACCACCGACTGGCACATGTTGGTGATCGTGGCGTCACTGAAGCCGGAGACGGCGACGGCGTGCGCCGCGTCCTTGCCGTCGAGGGTCTTGCCGGTGGCCACGGAGCCGTACTGCACGAAGTCGTGACCGACGAGGGAGCCCGCCTTCACCTTGAACTCCTGGCCGGACACGCTGAACGACGCCGCCAGGGCGCCCTGCGCGAGACCGACCCCCACCGCGGCGGTCGCGGCGACGCTCGGCACCATGACCAGAGCGAAGCGCTTCCATCTCGTGCCGCCACGAACCTGGGAACTCATTCTCTTTCCTCCTTCTCGGACGTACATCTCCGGTACGGGCCGAGCCCGTCCTGGGATGGGAGAAGTGCTACGTCCTCGGTAAGGAGAGCGCCCGCGTACGGAGGCGGGAACCGCGCCCGAAATCACCGGCGATCACCCCCGAGCGACAACCACCGGCCGCGCAGTCGCGCGGCCCGATCGGACAGGCCCTGCCGGACGGCAGGAACCCCCCTGTCCGGAGCCGGTGTCACTGCCACCGGCCCACTCGGTGGGGACCCAACGGCGCCACCGCACCGGCTGGCGGCCGGGCTTGGCGTCATTGGACCGAGCGTGGCCGATCGTGGTGCATTCCCGCCCGCCGCACAAGGGGTTCGTTACTCACTGGTAATGGCGTGATGAACGGGGTGCGACAGCGTGGCACCACCCGGCCACACAGGGTGGCATCGAACGGAAGGGCGAAAGGTGGGATTCGGTTCTTTATCGGACAGAAACCAAGGAGTGATTTACTGCCAGTAACAGGCAGTCCCTTTATCAAGATTTGGTAAAGGGGGGCCGTCTCTTATCGCCCGTTCGCGAAAACGGCCGCGGTACCCCGAGGGGCACCGCGGCCGCGTTGTCACATCAGTACAAGACCCGCGTCGCGTCAGAACAGGACACGCGCCAGCGCCGTGCGCGCGGCGGTCACCCGCGGGTCCTCGGGGCCGATCACCTCGAACAGTTCCAGCAGCCGGACCCGCGCGGCGTTCCGGTCGTCGCCGAAGGTGCGGCGCACCGTCTCGACGAGCCGGCCGAAGGCGTCCTCGACATGACCGCCCACCAGATCCAGGTCGGCCGCGGCGAGTTGGGCGGCGACGTCGGCCGGCCGTTCGGCGGCGTCCTTGCGCACCTGCTGCGCGTCCATCTCCTTGACCCGGGAGAGCAGTTCGGCCTGGGCGAGGCCCAGCTTGGCCTCGGTGTTGGACGGGTCGTCGGCCAGGACGTTCCTGTACGCCCGCACGGCACCGGCGAAGTCGTTGGCGTCCAGGGCCCGCACGGCCGCTTCGAGCAGGGCGTCGTACGGACCGGCGGGGACCTCGGCCGGAGCCTGGTCGGCCGCTTCGGCGGCGTCCTGGTCGACCGTGATGCCGGTGAGCCCGAAGCGCTCCTCGCCGACCTGGATCAGCTGGTCGAGCGTCTGGCGGATCTGGGCCTCGGGGGCCGCGCCCTGGAAGAGCGGGAGGGCCTGCCCGGCGACGACGGCGAAGACCGCCGGGATGCCCTGGATGCCGAACTGCTGCATCAGCATCTGGTTGGCGTCGACATCGACCTTGGCCAGCACGAAGCGGCCGTTGTACTCCTGGGCCAGGCGCTCCAGCAACGGGCCCAGCTGCTTGCACGGCTGGCACCACTCGGCCCAGAAGTCGAGGACGACCGGGACCTCGGTGGAGCGCTGGAGGACCTCGCGCTCGAAGCCCGCCTCATCGACGTCGATCACCAGGGCGGACGGCGGTACGGCGCCCGCGCCACCCTGCCGGGCGGCATCGGCGCGGGCCTGCTCCGCCTTGGCCTTGGCCTCGCCGGCCGCCTTCACCGCGGCAAGGTCGACGACGCCGCTCATGGACATGTTCCTAGGCTGCATACGTACATCCTCCCCCCTCGGTGCGCCGATACGGAAAGCGATGGCCGAACCGCACCCGTCCGCGGCCCCGCCGGTGTGCGGGGTGGACGGCCGGACGCGGTCCGAGGGCCCCTGAATGGCCCGGTCGGCGCCGGGTCCCCACCCGGTGCCTGTGGCTGTCGTTCGGTCGTGGCGTCGGGAACGGCGTGACCACCGCCTTACGCTACGACCCGTAGCGTAACTGCCCCACCCCCTCCGCGCACAGGGGCATCCGGTGATCTGTCTCACGGTGCTCGGGCCCGTCCGGTTCTACTTACTGACCGGTATGGTCGCGGCATGCTGAGCCGCAGCCGCCCCGAATCCCCACGAACGGGACGCCCGCGCAGCGTCGCGGCCGATGAAGCGATCCTGGAGGCGACCCGTGCCTCCCTGGTCGATCTCGGCTGGTCGAAGCTGACGATGGGGGATGTGGCGGCGCGGGCCGGGGTCGCCAAGACGACCCTGTACCGGCGGTGGGCGGGCAAGAACGAGCTGGTGGTGGACGCCGTCGCGGTCCTCTTCGACGAGCTGGAGCTGCCCGACCTCGGCAGTCTGGCGGCCGATGTGCAGGCGGTGGTGCTCCAGTTCGCGGCACTGCTGGAGCGGCCCGAGACCCGGACCTCACTGATGGCGGTGGTCGCGGAGTCGACCCGGGACGAGGCGCTGCGGACCCGGATCCGCGACTCGATCGTGAACCGGCAGAAGCGGCTGGTGCTCCAGGGCCGACGACGGGCCCAGGAGCGGGGCGAGTTGCCCGTGGAACAGGACGACGGCCCGGCGAGCCGGACCGCGGACCTGATCTTCGACGTGATCGCCGGGGCGGTCGTGCACCGGGCCCTGGTGAGCGCCGAGCCCATCGACGCGGAATGGGCCCACCGCTTCACCGTGCTGCTGCTCGGGGGGCTCGGCGCGGCCGCCAAGGCGTGAGCCGCGCCCCGCTCCCCCGGGCGCCGGACCGCCGGTCCCGTCCACACACCGCGCGCGGGGGGGCCGCCGGCCCGCCGTGCGGCCGGCGGTCTTCGCGTGTGACGGGACCGGCGGACGTGCGTCAGAAGCCGGCCGGCTCCGTGTAGACGCCCCATTCGTCGCGCAGGGCCCCGCAGATCTCGCCGAGCGTGGCCTCGGCGCGTACCGCGTCGAGCATCGGCCCGATCATGTTGGAGCCGTCGCGGGCGGAGGCCAGCATCGCGTCCAGCGCCGCCGCGACCCGCGCGTCGTCGCGGGCGTCCTTGCGTGCGGCAAGCACCCGGACCTGCTCGCGCTCGACCTCGTGGCTGACGCGCAGGATCTCCAGGTCGCCGGTGACCGAGCCGTGGTGGACGTTGACGCCGACCACACGCTTGTCGCCCTTCTCCAGCGCCTGCTGGTAGCGGAAGGCGGACTCGGCGATCTCGCCGGTGAACCAGCCGTCCTCGATGCCGCGCAGGATCCCGGAGGTGATGGGCCCGACGGGGTGCTGTCCGTCGGGGTGGGCCCGCGTGCCGCGCTCCTTGATCTGGTCGAAGATCTTCTCGGCGTCGGCCTCGATGCGGTCGGTGAGCTGCTCGACGTACCAGGAACCGCCCAGCGGGTCGGCCACGTTGGCGACGCCGGTCTCCTCCATGAGCACCTGCTGGGTGCGCAGCGCGATCTCGGCGGCCTGCTCGGAGGGGAGCGCGAGGGTCTCGTCGAGGGCGTTGGTGTGCAGCGAGTTGGTGCCGCCGAGGACCGCGGAGAGCGCCTCGACCGCGGTCCGTACGACGTTGTTGTACGGCTGCTGCGCGGTGAGCGAGACACCGGCGGTCTGGGTGTGGAAGCGCAGCCACTGCGCCTTGTCGGTCTTCGCCCCGTAGGTCTCCTTCATCCAGCGGGCCCAGATCCGGCGGGCCGCGCGGAACTTGGCGATCTCCTCGAAGAAGTCGACGTGCGCGTCGAAGAAGAAGGACAGCCCGGGCGCGAAGGTGTCGACGTCCAGCCCTCGCGAGACGCCGAGCTCCACGTACCCGAAGCCGTCGGCCAAGGTGTACGCGAGCTCCTGCGCGGCCGTCGCACCGGCCTCGCGGATGTGGTAGCCGGAGACGGAGAGCGGCTTGTAGGCGGGGATCCCGCGGGCGCAGTGCTCCATGAGGTCGCCGATGAGGCGCAGGTGGGGCTCGGGCTGGAAGAGCCACTCCTTCTGCGCGATGTACTCCTTGAAGATGTCCGTCTGGAGCGTGCCGTTGAGGACGGACGGGTCGACGCCCTGGCGCTCGGCGGCGACCAGGTACATGCAGAAGACCGGTACGGCGGGCCCGCTGATCGTCATGGACGTCGTGACGTCGCCGAGCGGGATGTCCCGGAAGAGGACCTCCATGTCCGCCGCGGAGTCGATGGCCACCCCGCAGTGCCCGACCTCGCCGAGCGAGCGGGGGTCGTCGGAGTCGCGGCCCATCAGCGTCGGCATGTCGAATGCGACGCTCAGCCCGCCGCCACCCGCGGCGAGGATCATCTTGTAGCGCTCGTTGGTCTGCTCCGCGTTGCCGAAACCGGCGAACTGGCGGATCGTCCAGGTGCGCCCCCGGTAGCCGGTCGGGTGCAGCCCTCGGGTGAAGGGGTACTCACCGGGCCAGCCGATCCGCTCGAAGCCCTCGTACGCGTCCCCGGGGCGGGGGCCGTACACGGGCTCGACCGGGTCTCCCGAGAGCGTCGTGAAGTCCGCGTCACGCTTGCGGGCCTTGTCGTAACGGGCCTGCCAGCGGCGGCGGCCCTCCTCGATCGCGTCAGCGTCCATACCGTCGAATTTACTAGGACGTCCTAGTAAATGTCGATGGGAAACCGCCCGGTGCCTGGCACGGGGCGGTTCGGTGGGGTCGCGGGGGCGGGCCGCGACCCGTCGGTTCAGGCCTTGGCCGTCGCCGGGGAGGCGTCGGCGACCAGCGGCTCGACCTCGCGGACGACCTTGCGCTCGACGAAGAACGCGGCCGTCGGGATGGTGCCGGAGATCAGCACCCAGAGCAGCTTGCCGACCGGCCACTTCGCCTTGGAACCGAGGTCGAAGGCGAAGACCAGGTAGATGATGTAGAGGACGCCGTGGACCTGGGAGACGACGAGCGTCAGGCCCTCGCCCCTGTCGAAGCCGTACTTGAAGACCATGCAGGTGCAGAGCACCAGCAACATGACAGCGGTGACGTAGGCCATCACCCGGTACCGGGTCAGCACACTGCGTTTCATGGCATCGAGCGTAACCGGACGCCTGTGGCGATCTTGCAGCGGGCCGGGGTACCGGAACGCCCTCGTACGGTTTCCCCGAGGTCCCGGACCGGGGCCGCGCCACGGCTCCTCGAAGCCCCGTTCCAAGGCCCTCGCCCGGCTCCCGGAAGCCCCCGTCCGGGACCGTCCTACGGCTCCTCGAAGTCATGGGCCGCGATCCGCAACGGCCGCAGCATGGCGAAGATCTCCGCGCACTCCTCGGCGTCGTAGACCCCGAGCCCGAACTCCATGTCGACCAGGTCCTTGGTCGCCGCCTCGACGACCTCGCGGCCCTTGTCGGTGATGGAGGCGAGGGTGCCCCGGCCGTCGTTCGGGTTGGGCCGCTTGTCCACCAGGCCCGAGCGCACCAGCCGGTCCACGGTGTTCGTGACGGACGTGGGGTGGACCATGAGCCGCTCCCCGATCTTGGACATGGGCAGCTCGCCCGCCTTGGAGAAGGCCAGCAGCACCAGCGCCTCGTACCGGGCGAAGGTCAGCCCGTACGGCTTGACCACGGCGTCGACCTCGGCGAGCAGGATCTGCTGCGCGCGCATGATCGAGGTGATCGCGGCCATCGAGGGGACCGGCCCCCAGCGCTGCTGCCAGAGCTCGTCGGCGCGGGCGATGGGATCGAAGGGGAGACTGAGCGGCTTCGGCACGCAACCGACCTTACCCACTGGTCATATGGTGGTCAGCCTCGTCTCGGAGTTCGGTCCGGGCTCCGTCCCGGAGTTCGGTCGTGGCCCCGTCCCGGGGTTCGGTCGTGGCCGCCTCCCGGGTCCCGGGCGGGACCTCGTCCCGGGTCTCGGCCGGGCGGTCGGCGGGCGCGGTCCTCCGGGCCTCCCGTACGAGTGGCAGCAGGCACAGCACGCCGAGCGCTCCCGCCCCGGCGACCACGTGGTGCACGGGGAAGAACTCGGCGGCGAGCCCGGCGAGGGCCATGCCGACGCCCTGGAGCGTCATCATCCCGGCGGTGAGCACGGTCATGGCCCGGCCGCGCAGCGACTCCGGGACGGCCGCGACGAACCACTTGTCCAGGCCGATGACGTACGCCCCGCCGACTCCCGCCAGCGCCAGAACGACCACGGCCGGGGCCACTGCGGGGCGCAACGCGTACAGCACCAGGGGCAGCAGTTGCAGGGCCGCGGCCGGCAGCACGATCGAGGAGCGCACCCGGGGCGACAGCGCGGTGCCCACGTACAGCTCCGCCGCGATCTGGCCGACCGGCATCGCGCACATCAGCAGCCCGAGCGCGGCCGACCCGACCCCGATCTCGTCCGCGTACGGGGCGGCGAGCGCCACGGGCGCGACGAGGAACAGCGGCGGCACCCAGAACAGCAGCATCAGGGCGCGGATCCGGCGGTTCCCGAGCAGGCCGCGGGCCCCGGTGAGCGACTCCTTGAGAAGCGTGCCGCCGCCCGCACCCGCACCCGCCCTGGCCGGCCGGGCACGGGTGCCGAAGCGGAGCAGCGCCGCCGAGCAGAGGAACGTCACGGCGGTGATGGTGATCGCGCCGCGCGGGGTCACCACGGCGAGCAGCATCCCGCCCGCGCCGAAGCCGATGAGCACGGCGCTCTGCGAGACGATCCGCAGCAGCGAGCGGCCGAGGACGTAGCGGTCGCCGTCGCCCAGGATCTCGGTGAGCGCGGCCATCCGTGTCCCGGTGAAGACCGGCGACACCGCGGCGACCAGGCAGCGCAGGGCGAGCAGCCCGCCGACCGGGGTGCCCGGCAGCACCATCACCGCGACGCACGCCGCGCACACCAGATCGCAGGTGACGAGGACCCTGCGGGCGGGATACCGGTCGGCGATCCCGGCGAGGAGCGTGCCCCCGACGAGGTACGGGAGGAAACCGAGCGCGAAGGTGAGGGCGCTGAGCAGGGGCGAGCCGGTCAGGCCATACACCAGGACGGTGAGGGCGAGTTCGCTGACGACGACACCGAGCAGGGAGAGCAGGTGCGCGGCGAAGACCGCCCGGAACTCCCGCACGGCGAAGACGGCACGGTATCCGCGAGGGGTGCGGGGGCTGTCGGCGGTGCGGGCGACGGACGGCACGGTGGCGCGGTTCTCGGGCGGGGACTGCGCCGCGGTCCCGGTGTTTCTCGGCATGGGCGCAGCCTGCTGGTCCGGGGCCGCCTTCCCTAGACTTTCGGCCAGGGCCGAAAGTACGGAGGGCGGCACATGTCGTTCCAGTTGCACCTCGACGAGAGCGATCTGCTGCGCTGCCGGTTCGCGCTCTCGCCGCTCGGGGAGACGCAGGCCGCGGTGCGCGTGCTGGCCCAGCCCTACCGGCACGGCTACCACCTGCCGTGGCTGCGGCTGATCCGGGAGGCGGCGGCCGGGCTCGACCTGGAGCCGCTGTGGCTGCTGATGCCCCGCAGCGGGCACTGCCCGGACTTCTTCAGCCCGCCGCCCGCCGATCCTGTTCCTTCCTTCGAGGAGGAGATCGCGGGGGTGCGGTCACTCGATCCGCAGCTCGTCCGCCAGGACCTCGAACTGACGCTGGCGGGCCGTCCGGAGGCGCTGCGCTCCCCCACCGCACAGGCGCTGCTCGCCGATCCCGCCCAGGCCCTGCGGGTCCTGGCCGATCTGCTGGAACGGGCCTGGCGGGTGCTGGTCGAGCCGCACTGGCCGCGGCTGCGCGCCCTGCTGGAGGCGGACATCGCCTACCACTCGCGGCGGCTCGCGGCGGTCGGCTTCGAACGGCTGCTGGGCGAACTGAGCCCCCAGCTGAGCTGGTCGGAGTCGACGCTCACCATCGTCGGGATCCAGGGGCGGCACAGCCGGGTGCTGGGCGGGCAGGGGCTCGTCCTGATCCCGAGCGTCTTCTCCTGGCCGGACGCGGTGAGCGGTTTCGAACCGCCGTGGCAGCCGGCGATCTTCTATCCGGCGCGCGGGATCGGAGGGCTGTGGACGCGCTCCGCCGACCGCACCCCGCAGGCGCTCGCGCGGCTGCTCGGCCGGGGCCGGGCCGAGGTCCTGTGCGCGCTCGACGAACCGGCCGGGACGAGTGCGCTCGCCCACCGGCTGGGCCTCGCGCTCTCCTCCGTCTCGGAGCACCTGTCGGTGCTGCGCGCGGCGGGGCTGCTCACGTCGCGGCGGTACGGCCACCAGGTGCTGTACGAACGGACCCCGCTCGGGATCGCCCTGGCCGCGCCGGACGGCCAGGACGGGCGGGAATGACGGGAGAACCCCCGGCGGCGGCCGGGGGTTCCTCGGGTGCGCCACGCCGTACGGCTGCGCGCGGGCGTACACCTTGGCGCGGGCGTACACCTCGGCGCGGGGACACGGCTACGCGCGGGCGCACCCCCGGCGTGGGAACGCTGCCTCGCGCGGGCGCACGCCCCCGCGACGCCGCAGGGCGTGCGCCGTACGGCCGGTCAGCCCTCCGAGAGGTACCGCTCGACGGTCTCCACCTTGGACGTCAGTCCGTCGGTGACACCCGGGCGGATGTCGGCCTTCAGCACCAGGGAGACCCGTCCGGCGCGGGCCTCGACGGCGGCGACGGCGCGCTTGATGACGTCCATGACCTCGTCCCACTCGCCCTCGACGGAGGTGAACATGGCGTCCGTGCGGTTGGGCAGCCCGGACTCGCGGACGACCCTGACGGCGTCGGCGACGTACTCGCCGACGTCCTCGCCGACACCCAGCGGGCTGACCGAGAACGCGACGATCACGCGCCCACCACTCCCTCCCGGCGGGCCCGGGCGGCGATGACGCCGTCGGCCTCGTAGCGCTTGAGCAGCTTGTCCCCGTACAGCCCGCCGAACGGCAGCAGCGCGAGCAGGAAGAAGAGCGCGACCCGCTTCAGCGGCCACTTGGTCTTGGACCAGACGTCGAGCAGCAGCACGGCGTAGATCACGAAGAGCACACCGTGCAGGATGCCGAGCGGCATCATCAGGAAGTCGATGTCCGAGACCCGGCTGAGGATCGAGCCAAAGATGATCAGCGCCGGGAAGGAGAGCGCTTCGGGGATCGAGATGAGGCGCAGCCGGTGCAGGGCGGTAGCGGTCTTGATGTCCACGAGGGCACCTTCGGTGGGAGGGTCGTGACTGCTTGTGAACGAGGGCACAAGCGCCCCCATTGTGGCATCGGCTCGGGCGGTCTCCGGCGCCGGGGGCGTATGTCTCCGGTCACGCGCGCGCACGCCGGGGGCGCGTCCCGTCGTCGTGCGCCTCCGGCGTACGCCCGAGGCGATTCGTCCCGGGTCTGTGCGGATTCGGTACCGGGTGTGCATCAGGGGTGATTCAGGGGCGCCGTTCGGCCTTTGGGCCCTGTCCGGGCCGGGACGCTGCGGATACCGTCGGGCGGGTGGCGATGTTCCGACTCCAAGGCAGCAGAACTCTGGCCGTCGACCTGAACGGCGACGCCGTCAAGGCCAAGAACGGTTCGATGGTCGCGTACGACGGCCGGATGACGTTCAAGAAGATGACCGGCGGCGGCGACGGGCTGCGCGGCATGGTGACGCGCCGGCTGACCGGTGAGCAGATGTCCGTGATGCAGGTGACGGGCAAGGGCACCTGCTACTTCGCCGACCGCGCGAGCGAGATCAGCCTGGTCTCCCTGCACGGCGACAAGCTCTACGTCGAGGCGAGCAATCTGCTCTGCACCGACGCCGGGCTGCGCACCGGCACCACCTTCACCGGCCTGCGCGGCGGGGCGAGCGGCAACGGGCTGTTCACCACGACCGTCGAGGGCACCGGTCAGGTGGCGATCGTGTCGGACGGCGCGGCCGTGGGGCTGCGGGTCTCACCGCAGTACCCGCTGTTCGTCGACCCCGGCGCCTACATCGCCCACCAGGGGGATCTGCGGCAGCACCTCCAGTCCGGGGTGAACTTCCGGACGCTGATGGGCGAGGGCTCGGGCGAGGCGTTCCAGATGAGGTTCGAGGGCGAGGGGATCGTGTACGTCCAGCCCAGCGAGCGCAACACCCTGGGGGGCGAACTCTGATGCCGTTCCGTGAGATCAACGCGAAGATGGTCGAGGCGACGGTGGTTCCCGGCCAGAAGCTGTACAGCCAGCGGGGCGCGATGCTCGCCTACCGCGGCGAGGTCTCGTTCACCCCGAACATCCAGGGCGGCCAGGGCGGGATGCTGTCGATGATCGGCCGCCGGGTGGCGGGCGAGGCGACCCCGCTGATGACGGTCGAGGGGAACGGCACGGTGATGTTCGGCCACGGCGGCCATCACGTCCAGGTGATCGAGCTGTCCGGGGACACTCTGTACGTCGAGGCCGACCGGCTGCTCGCCTTCGACGGCTCGCTCCAGCAGTCCACCATGTTCATGGGCTCGCAGGGCGGGGTGATGGGCATGGTGCGCGGCCAGGTGACCGGCCAGGGCCTGTTCACCACGACGCTGACCGGCCATGGGGCGGTCGCCGTGATGGCCCACGGCGGGGTGATCGAGCTGCCGATCAACCCCGGCGACGAGGTGCACGTGGACCCGCAGGCGTACGTCGCGCACCACGGCAATGTGCGCAACAAGCTCTCCGCCGCGCTCGGCTGGCGCGAGATGGTGGGGCGCGGCTCCGGCGAGGCGTTCCAGCTGGAGCTGAGCGGCAGCGGCACGGTCTATGTCCAGGCATCGGAGGAGAAGCTGTGAGCACGCCCGTCGTCTTCGACCCGATGACGCTGCCCTCGGACGACAACGTCAACGCGTACACGTTCTGCGTGGAGCTGGCCGGAAGCCAGTGGTTCCTGCAGAAGGGCAAGATGATCGCCTACTACGGGCGGATCGAGTTCGACGGCGTCGGCCACGGCCGCTTCGAGCGGCTGCTGCGGACGAGCTTCCATTCGCCGCTGCACGCGAGCGACTGGGTGGTGGCGGAGGGCAGCGGCAAGATGCTGCTCGCGGACCGGGCGTTCGACGTGAACTCTTACGACCTGGAGGACGGGAACCTGACGATCCGTTCGGGCAACCTGCTGGCGTTCCAGCCGTCCCTGGCGCTCAAGCAGTCGATCGTGCCGGGGTTCCTGACGCTGATCGGCACGGGGAAGTTCGTGGCCGCGTCCAACGGCCCGGTGGTCTTCATGGAACCGCCGCTCCGGGTCGACCCGCAGGCACTGGTGGGCTGGGCGGACTGCCCCTCGCCGTGCCACCACTACGACCACGGGTATCTGACGGGCGTGCTGGGCGGTCTGCGGGCGCTGACCGGGATCGGCGGCACCTCGGGCGAGGAGCACCAGTTCGAGTTCGTCGGCGCGGGTACGGTCCTGCTCCAGTCGTCCGAGGCGCTGCTGCCCGACCAGCCGACGGGCGCGACACCGACCCAGCCGGGGGTGCCGGGCGGCTCGGGTCAACCCGGCGCCTCACACCGTCCGTCCGGTCAGCTCGGGGACCTCCAGCGTCGCTTCGGTTGGTGAACGGTAGCCTGCGCACTGTGACGCCGGGCGCCCGCACCCCGCGCTCCGAGCCGCGTTCGCGCCCGTACCACGGACGCCGCACCTTTACTTCGTCCGTCTTTCAACTTCTTAGGTAGAATCGTCATATGGAGACCGAGACCGAGACCGCCACTCGCTGGCTGAACAACGCGGAGCAGTGCGCCTGGCGCACCCATCTGGAGGTCAGCAGACTGCTGATGCACCAGCTCGAGAAGGACCTCCAGCCCTTCGGCCTGACCATGAACGACTACGAGATCCTGGTCAACCTCTCGGAGTCGGAGGGTCAGCGCATGCGCATGAGCGACCTCGCCACCGCGACGCTGCAGTCCAAGAGCAGGCTCTCGCACCAGATCACCCGCATGGAGAACGCGGGCCTGGTCCGCCGGGAGAACTGCGAGTCCGACCGGCGCGGACTGTACGGCGTCCTCACCGAACACGGCGCGGAGACCATGCGGAAGGTGGCGCCGCACCACGTGGCGTCGGTGCGCAGGCACTTCATGGACCTGCTGACGCCGGAGGCGCTGGACAACCTGCACACGGCACTGACCCCGGTGGCCGAGCATCTGCGCGGCCGACGCGGAAAGATCTGACCGCGGCGGAAGGATCCGGCCGCGGGCGATGCGAGCTCGCGGGCGACGTGCCCCCGCGGGCCGCCCGGCCCCGCGGGCGGGACGAACCGCGCACGGCGTGACCTCGCGAGCGGCACGATCCCACGGGCGAGGTGGCGCCCACGGCACGGGTCGAGGGCAGGCCGTCCGGCTCAGTCGGCGGCCGGCAGCCACAGCTCGAAGCACGCGCCGCCCTCCGGGGCGTCGCCCACCGTCAGCCGGCCACCGTGCCGTACGGCGACATCACGCGCGATGGCCAGACCCAGCCCGGCGCCGCCCTCGTCCCGGCTGCGGGCGTCGTCGAGGCGTACGAAGCGTTCGAATACCCGTTCACGCTCGTTCGGCGGTACCCCCGCCCCGTCGTCGGTGACCGCGACGGCGACCCCGCCGCGCTCCCGACGTACCGAGACCGTCACCGCGTGCTCCGCGTGACGCTCGGCGTTGTCCAGCAGATTGCCGATCACCCGGGCCAACTGCGCCCGGGAGCCGGTCACTTCGAGGCCACCGGAGTCCGGTGCACGCACGGCGGGAGCGATCCGGTCGCCGCTGCGCTGGGAGACCGCCTCATGGACCAGCACCCCCAGGTCCAGCGTCGAGCGGCCCGGCCGCTCCCCCGCGTCCAGCCGGGCCAGCAGCAGCAGATCGGCCGCCAGCGCCTGGAGCCGTACGGTGTCGGCGACGGCCCCCGGCAGATCCAGCAGTTCCGGATGCGCGGCGCCCACCTCCAGCTGGGTGCGCAGCGAGGCGATCGGGCTGCGCAGCTCGTGCGAGGCGTCGGCGACGAAACGCCGCTGCCGCTCCACCGACGCCTCCAGGGCCGTCAGCGTCTCGTTGGTGGTACGGGCCAGCCGGGCGATCTCGTCCCGGGAGCCAGGCTCCGGCACCCGCCTGCTCACATCCTCGGACGCGGTGATCGCGGCCATCTCCCGGCGGATGCCCTCGACCGGGCGCAGCGCCCGACGGGTCACCAGCCAGGTCACCCCGGCGACCACGACGAGCAGCACCGGCAGCCCGGCCAGCATCGCGGTGCGCACGCTGCCGACGGCCTCCCGCTCGGCCGCCAGCGGGGCACCCGCGTGGACGGTCAGGGTCGTCCCGGCGGGGGTGGTCGCCCGCACGGAAGCGAAACGGTATTCGGCCGTCTCGCCGTCGACGGTGGCGGTGCCGTTGTCGAAGTCCGGTTCGTCGGAGTCGACCTCGCCCCGGCCGGGTTCGGAGCGACCGCCGCCGTCGCCGTCGTCCGACTCGTCGTCTCCCCCGGAGCCGGGGGCGGAGCCGTCGGGGCTCGCCGGTGCGGTGGAGGGGGCCGGGGTGACGCGGTCCGTGCCGGTCCCGGAGATCGCCTCCAGGTCCTTGGACACGGCGACCACCCGCCCGTCCTCGTCCGTCACCTGGACCGGGTGGTCCTCCTCGTCGCGCATCTCCAGCCGGTCGTACGGCACACCGAGGGCGAGCTGCCCGGCGACCTCGCGGGCCACCACCTCGGCCTGGAGACCCGCCTGGCCGATGAGGTTCGCGCGCAGCACGAGGAGCACGGCGAGCCCGGCCCCGACCAGTGCGAGCGCGACGACGGCGGTGGCACCGAGCGCCGCCCTGGCGCGTACCGACCTCACGGCCCCTCCTCCAGCCGGTACCCGGCGCCCCGCACCGTGCGGATGAGTGCCGCGCCGAGCTTGCGCCGCAGCGCGCTGACGTACACCTCGACGATGTTCGGATCGCCGTCGTAGGCGAAGTCCCAGACGTGTTCCAGGATGTCCGCCTTGCTCACCACCTGTCCGGGGCGCAGCGCGAGCTGTTCCAGCACCGCGAACTCCTTGGTGGTGAGCGGGATCTCGGTTCCGGCGAGACGGACCCGACGTGCGGCGGTGTCCATGCGCAGCGCGCCGACGGTGACCACCGGCGAGCCGGACCCGCCGCCCCGGCGCCGCAACAGCGCCCGGATCCTGGCGACCAGCACCACGTACGAGAACGGCTTGGTCAGATAGTCGTCGGCCCCGGTGTCCAGGCCCTCCGCCTCGTCGTACTCGCCGTCCTTCGCGGTGAGCATCAGGATCGGCACGTCGTGTCCGGCGGCGCGCAGGGCGGCGCAGACCCGGTAGCCGTTCATCCCGGGCAGCATGATGTCGAGGACGACGAGGTCGTACGCGCCGTCGGCGGCCCGGTGCAGCCCTTCGATGCCGTCGTGCACGACGTCCACGGCGAAGCCCTCGGCGGTGAGCCCGCCGGCCAGGGACGCCGCCAGCCGCTTCTCGTCCTCCACGATCAAAAGGCGCATGGATCCAGGGTCGCAAACCGATCCTGAAGGCGGCTTCAGCCGCCTTCAGGCTGCGTTCAGCATCACCCCGGCAGTGTGGGACCCGCCGATACCGACACCCGACCGGGAGGTACCCCATGAAGCGCAGGATCGTCGTCGCCGCCGTCGCCGCGGCCGTGCTCGTCGGCGGCGGGACCGCCACCGCCATGGCCTTCGCGGACAACGAGGGACACGACCGCGACGCCGCCCGCAGCAGTACGCCGGGCGCCGGAACCGCCCGCGTGGACGTCGGGGACGCCACGGCCGCCGCCGTCGAGGCCGTCCCGGGCACGGTCACCGAGGCCGAGCTGGACGACGAGGACGGCACGGTCGTCTGGGAGCTGGACGTGTACGGCTCCGACGGCGGGTGGCACGACGTGACGGTGGACGCGGGCAGGGGCACGGTGCTCGGCACGCATGCCGCCGACGACCGCGACGGCCGTGACGCGCACGCCCCCCGCTCGGCCGCCGTCTCCCTGGACGCCGCCGTCAGGGCCGCGCTCGGGACCGCACCGGGCACGGTGACGTCGGTCGACCTGGACGACGACCACGACGGCCGGGGCGGGGCATCCCACTGGGAGGTCGAGGTCCGGGGCGAGAACGGCACGCACCACGAGCTGAACGTCGACGCGCGGACCGGGAAGGTCACGGCGGACCGGTCGGACGACGGCGATGCCCAGGGGGACGACAGGGACGACAGGGACGACAGGGACGACCACCACGACGACCGGGACGACGACTGAGGTCTCGCGCCCGGGGTTACGACCTGGGGGGCGATAGGGAGTGGATCAGGGAGCGTCGTCATGCGCCTTCGATTGCAAGGCGGAGGAGGGAGTCGATGCGGCGCATCGACAACCGACGACAACGCCGCAAGCGGAGTCGCAGGGCGGCGCGAGCCCGCTCCCTATCGGTCCCCAGGTCGTCAGGGGCCGCCGGTGGGCGGCGGGTGGGGGCGCGCGGCTCAGGGCGCGTAGCTCAGGACCGTCCCCTCGTCCAACGACAGGAAGACGACGTTTCCGCGCGCGAGGAGCGAGATGCCCGCCGGGTCGCGCGGGGTGCCCGGTGTGGGCCATCCGTTCGGCGGGTCGCCGGCGAACCCCGGATCGCCCTCGGCGGCCAGGTCCAGGGGCGACACCTTGCGGTCGCCCACGACGAGGGCGCGGTCACCGGCGACGGACGGACGGCCGAAGGTGTTCATGCCCTCGCCGCCCTCGTACGTGACCCAGTACTGCCGCCCGTCGGACAGTCCGAACGCGTACGTCCGCGTCCGGCTGCTCACCACGACCTTGCCGTCGCGGGACAGGGCGGGCCGGTAGGCGATGTCCACCCCGGCGGCGACCGAGCGGCGGTTCTGCGGGGCCGTCACGTCGACGACCGTCAGGCCGTTCGAACCGGAGCAGAGGAGCTGCCGCCCCTTCAGGACCGGCATGCGGCAGGAGATCTCACCGGCCGCGATGCCGCCCAGTCGGCTGCCGTCGGAGCCCTTCAGCACGGTGACGCCCTCGCCCGCCGCGACGAGCCGGCCGTCGGCGAAGGCCAGTCCGGCCCCGTCGGCCGGGTCGTCCCACTCCTTGTCCCACACGAGCTCGTGCGTACCGGTGAGCCGACGGGCGAGGAGGTGGGCGCGGCCGGTGCCGCCGGGCTTCGTGGCGAAGTAGAGCACCCCGCCGGACTCGACGGAATCGGCCACGCGGGCACCGCCGGGCAGCGGCTCCCGCCAGCGCTCGGCCCCGTCGGTCAGCCCGCGCGCGACCAGGGAGCCGTTCTCGAAGGCGTACACGGTGGTGCCGAGGACGGCGGCCACCGGGACCGGGCCGGTTCCCGCGCTCACCGGGTCGGTCGCCCAGCGCTTCTTCCCGTTCGCGGCGTCCAGCGCGGTGACGCGCCGCGGTCCGCCGCAGACCAGGGCGGTGTCCGTGAGGACGCACGCCGCCGGGCCGCCGTCCTCGATCCGGCTCTTCCACGCCTGCCAGCCCGCCGGACGGGCGGAGAGTTCCGTGGCCGCCGTCCCGAAGTCGCCGGTGCGACCGGCGTCCGCGCCGGGGACGACGACGGCTGCGGCACCACGCCGAACGGCGGAGGCGGATGCGGACGGTTCACCCGCGCGGTCGCCGTCCCCGGCGTCCCGCCCGAGCACCCCCGGCCGCAGGACGGCCCCGAGCGCCGCGCACACCACGACGGCGGCGGCCGTCAGCCCGGTCCGAAGAACCCGCTTCCGCCGTCCGTCACCCGGTGCGGCCACGGGCACGACCGGCGTCGGGGCGAACGGCGGAGCGCTGCGGGCCGGTGCCAGGGTCGGCGCTCGGAGGGGCGCCCGCGGTACGGCGGGCAGTGGTGCGACCGCCTCCGCGACGGTCCGCGCCCCGGCCGCGTGCTCGTCGAGCAGTCCCCTGACCCCGTCCGTCCAGGGGAAGGCGCCCGGTGCCGCCATCACCGCTCCCCGCCCCGGCAGCAGCATCTCGACGAGCTGGTCCGGGGTCGGCCGGTCCCCGGCCCCGGTGCGCAGACACGCCTCGATCACCTCGCGCAACCGGGGCGGCACACCGGACAGTTCGGCCTCGCCCCGGGAGATCCGGAAGATCACGGCCGCCATGTCCGAGTCGTCGAACGGCCCCCGCCCCGCCGCCGCGAAGGCGAGCACCGCGCCCAGGCAGAACACGTCGGACGCCGGGACGAGCGAGCGTGAGCCGTTGACGTGCTCGGGCGAGATGTAGCCGGGGCTGCCCACCACCACGCCGGTCCGGGTCAGCTGGGTGGCGTCGAACGCCTGGGCGATACCGAAGTCGATCACCTTCGGCCCGTCCGCGCCGAGCAGCACGTTGCCGGGCTTGAGGTCGCGGTGGAGGACCCGCACGGCGTGCATGTCGGCGAGCGCGCGGGCGAGCCCGGCCCCCGTCTCGCGCACGACGTGCTCGGGCAGCGGCCCGACGCGGGTCACCGCCTCGGCGAGCGAGGGGCCCGGCACGTACTCGGTCGCCAGCCAGGGCGGCCGACCGTTCGCGTCGCCGCCCACCAGGGCCGCGGTGTGCGGGCTGCGGACGGCACCCGCCGCGTCGATCTCGCGCCGGAAGCGGATCCGGAAGCCGTCGTCGAGGTCGAGGTCCGGGCGCACGGTCTTCAGCGCGACCAGCCCGTCGAGCGGGTCGGTGGCACCCGCCGGACGCGCCAGGTACACCTCGCCCATGCCGCCCGCCCCCAGCAGCCCGAGTGGCTGGTACGGCCCGATCACTCCGGCCCGGCCGGGCGGAAGCGGCTCGATCACTGTGCGCCTCCAGGGCTGTTCGTCGGACGGTCCGACTGCTGGTCGGACGATTCAGCTGTGCGTCAGGCGGTTCACCCGGGCAGCGGCACGGAGAGCGTGGTGCCGTCGTCGTAGACGACGTGGACGACGCCACCGACCGGCAGCACCTGCGGGTCGAGCAGTTCCTTGTCGAGCTCGACGCCATTGGGCACGGGGTCGTACGTCGGTGTCCGGCTCGGCCCCGGGGCGCCCGCCGTCCGGGTCCGCTGCAGGGGGCCGAGGGTGCCGTCGTGACGGATCGGAACCGTGTACAGGGTGGTGCTGTCCGCCCACACCAGGGTGTCCGCGACGATCAACGGGTCGGAGACCGGGTTGCTCATGCCCGGCGCCTGCTTCCCGCCGAGCGGGAACCGGCCGAGCGTGCGGCCGCCGTCACGGCTCACGACGACGAGTTCGTCCGGCACGCCCGGTGTGTACTCCTCGCCCCTCCGGCGGAACGTGATCACGGTGTCGTCGAGCGCGGTCAGGCGCGCCCCGGCGACCAGTGCCCGGTCGAGCGGCACCCGCCCCTCCGCCTGGAGCGTCCCGGCCTCGTACCGCAGGGCGATCATGTCGAAGCCGAAGCCGGAGGGGTCGTCGTTCCTGACGTCGACGGCACAGAAGGCCGAACGACCCCGCACCCGTAGTTCCCCGCAGCCCGTACTGGTGCGACCCTTCCCCTCGCCCTGCACGGCCTCGCCACCGGCCGTGCCCAGCAGGGCACCGTCCTCGGGCCGGAACGCCTTCGGCGCTTCCTCGCCGATCGCGTACAGCACCTTTCCGTCGGTGGCGACCGGCCAGAAGTTGCCCTTGCGCGCATTGGAGACGGTCTGCGGGGCCAGCGGCTTCTCCCACTTCCGGGTGCCGGTCGCGCGGTCGTGGGCGGCGAGCGAGGCACCCTCCGGGGCGGCCGTGGTCGCGGCGAAGACCAGGTCTCCGAGGACCAGCGGAGCACTGTGCAGGTCGTGCGCGCCACCGGACTCGGTCTCCCAGCGGACTGCGCCGGTCCGCGCGTCCAGCGACTGCAGCCGGCCGCCCGCGGCGAGCAGCACGGTGTCGTCGTGGACGGTGGGCCGGGTGGCGTCGGCCGGCATGAAGAACTGGCCGCGCGGCCCCCAGCCCGCCGCCCTGCTCGTCTGACCGGTGCCGAACGTCCACAGCTGGTGCCCGTCCGCCGCCGACAGCGCCTCGTACGTGCCGTCGACGAGCCGGCACACGAGCACGTCGCGGCCCGCGGAGCAGCCGATCGGCGACTGGGAGAACCTGCCCTTCCAGGGTTTCTTCCAGCCCGTGGGCCGGACGTCGCGGCCGTACGGGACCGTGCCCGAGCCGTCCGGTCCGCCGTTCTCGTCCACCCCCGCCACGATCCGGGCGGCGGGTGAACCGCCCTTGCCCGTCGCTCCGTCGGCGGTGTCGCGGTCGCCGTGGCCGTTCCGCCAGGCCAGGATGGAGCCGGTGGCCGCGCCCAGCACGATCAGGGCGGCGAGGGCGGCTCCCAGGGCGCGGCGGGAGCGGCGCGGGGGCGGGGCGAGGCCGGGGCCCTGGGTGGGCGCGATGTGCAGGCCGGGCGCGAAATCGGTGCCCCGGGTGGGCAGTTGGTGGGGTGCCGGGTGGCTGCCGGTGGCGGCCTCGGTGGGGGTGTAGCCGGGCAGCAGGGGGCCGTCGAGCGCGAGGACGCGGGCCAGTTCGCGTTCGTACTCGGCGATGTGACGGGCCACCGGTTCCGGCCACCGCACGGCGGCTCCTGGCTCCAGCCTCCGGGCGAGTTCCCCGGCGGTGGGGCGGGCGGACGGGTCGGCGGTCAGGCAGTCCGCCAGGACGGCGCGCAGCGCCTCGGGCACGCCGTCGAGATCGGCCTCGACGTACTTGACCCGGTAGAGCACGGCGGCGACCGGGCCATCCCCGAACGGGTCGCGGCCGGTGGCGGCGAAGCACAGCACGGAGGCCAGGCAGAAGACGTCCGAGGCGGGGACGACGCGTCCGCTTCCCGCCACGTGCTCCGGGGACATGAAGGCGGGGCTGCCGACCATGCGGCTGGTGGTGGTGAGCGGGGTCGCGCCGGGGTCCCGGGCGATGCCGAAGTCGATGAGGCGCGGGCCGTCCGCGGCGAGCATCACGTTGCCGGGCTTCACGTCGCGGTGGACGATGCCGGCCGCGTGGACGGCGGCCAGGGCGCGGGCGAGCCCGGCGCCGAGCATCCGCACCTCGGCCTCGTCCATCGCCCCGGCGCCCCGGACGGCCGCGGACAGGGTCGGTCCGGCCACGTATCCGGTTGCCAGCCAGGGCACTTCGGCCTCGGCGTCCCCGTCGAGCAGCCGGGCGAGGTGGGGGCCGTCGACGGACCGGGCGACGGTGATCTCTCGGCGGAAGCGGTCGCGGAAGCCCGGGTCGCCCGCCACATCGCGGCGGACCGTCTTGACGGCGACCGGGACTCCACCGCCCGTCCGCGCTCCGCCCCCATCACCGGCCGCGCCGGCTTCGCACAGCGCGAGGAAGACCTCCCCCATGCCGCCCGCCCCGAGCCTGGCCCGTATCCCGTAGGGCCCGATCCTTCTGGGCGAGTCCTCCCGCAACGGCCCCAGCATGCGCCAATCCCCCCGTCGACAACGCGCGCAGCGCCGGGGAACACCGGGGAAGGCCGGGTTCCGTCGCGTGCGTCCGGCGGTAATTTTGCCACGGACACGTCACGCTGCGCGGTCCCGGACCTGTCACGGGACGGCACCGGACCCGTACCCCCGGCGGCGGAACCGACGCACCGTCGGCCGCGTCCGCATGGGGCCCATGCCCCGGCGCCGGACCACGGCCGCCCGGCGGACCGGCCCGGCTCGGAGGTCCGGCCCGGAGGCCGCCGTGGCCGGGGCCCCGCCCACCTCCGCTCAGGCCTCGGTGAGCCCCGCCACCAGTTCGTCCGCCGCCGCGTACGGATCGAGGCTCCCCGCCACGATGCGTTCCGCGAGCGCGCCGAGGTGACGGTCGCCGTGCAGATCGCCGATGCGCTCGCGCAGCCGCGTGACGGCGATGGTCTCGACCTCGCGGGCCGCGCGGGCCGTACGCCGCTCGGCGAGGACGCCACGCTCCTCCATCCACGCCCGGTGCTTCTCCAGCGCCTCGACGACCTCGTCGATCCCCTCGCCCCGGGCCGCGACCGTCTTCACGATCGGCGGGCGCCAGTCGCCGGGACCGCGGGCCTCGCCCAGGCCCAGCATGTGGTTGAGCTCGCGCGCGGTGGCGTCCGCCCCGTCCCGGTCGGCCTTGTTGACCACGTACACGTCACCGATCTCCAGGATTCCGGCCTTCGCCGCCTGGATGCCGTCGCCCATGCCGGGGGCCAGCAGGACGACGGAGGTGTCCGCCTGGGAGGCGATCTCCACCTCCGACTGGCCGACGCCGACCGTCTCCACCAGGACCACGTCGCAGCCCGCCGCGTCCAGCACCCGGATCGCCTGCGGCGCCGCCCAGGCGAGGCCGCCCAGATGCCCGCGGGTGGCCATGGAACGGATGTAGACGCCCGGGTCCGAGGCGTGCTCCGACATCCGCACCCGGTCGCCCAGGAGCGCCCCGCCGGAGAACGGCGAGGACGGGTCGACGGCCAGCACGCCGACCCGCTTGCCGGCCCGCCGGTACGCCGAGACCAGCGCCGACGTCGATGTCGACTTGCCGACACCGGGCGAGCCGGTCAGGCCGACCACGTACGCGTTGCCGGTCAGCGGCGCCAGGGCCGCCATCACCTCGCGCAGCTGCGGCGACGCCCCCTCGACCAGGGAGATGAGCCGCGCCACGGCCCTCGGCCGGCCGGCCCGGGCCTGCTCGACCAGGGTGGGGACGTCCACCATCACCGCTCCGTTCACTCGCGCGTGCTCCACGTGTACTACGTACGGCCCAGCCGGGCCGTTCCCGGGCCCGGACGTACGGTCCGGACCCGCTCGCGTGCGTACGGTCCGTCCCCCGGGCGGACGTACGGTCCCGTCCCCGGGCGGCGGGCCGCTGCGGCCTACTTCTTCGGGACGCGGACGATCAGGGCGTCGCCCTGGCCGCCGCCGCCGCACAGCGCCGCCGCGCCGACGCCACCGCCGCGCCGCTTCAGCTCCAGCGCCAGGTGCAGCACCAGCCGGGCACCGGACATGCCGATCGGGTGACCGAGCGCGATGGCACCGCCGTTGACGTTGACCTTGTCGGAGGTGACGCCGAGGTCCTTCATGGACTGGACGGCGACCGCCGCGAACGCCTCGTTGATCTCGATCAGGTCGAGGTCCTCGACCTGGATGCCCTCCTTCTTCAGGGCGTGCAGGATCGCGTTGGACGGCTGCGACTGGAGCGAGTTGTCGGGGCCCGCCACATTGCCGTGGGCACCGATCTCCGCGATCCACTCCAGGCCCAGCTCCTCGGCCTTGGCCCTGCTCATGACGACGACGGCCGCGGCACCGTCGGAGATCTGCGAGGAGGTGCCCGCGGTGATCGTGCCGTCCTTGGTGAAGGCCGGGCGCAGCCGGGCCAGGGACTCGACGGTCGTCTCCGCGCGGATGCCCTCGTCCTTGGCGAAGAGGACCGGGTCGCCCTTGCGCTGCGGGATCTCGACCGGGGTGATCTCGGCCTCGAAGACGCCGTTCTTCTGGGCGGCGGCGGCACGCTGGTGGGAGAGGGCGCCGATCTCGTCCTGGGCGGCACGGGTCAGCCCCAGACGGGTGTTGTGCTTCTCCGTGGACTCGCCCATCGGGATGTTCTCGTAGGCGTCGGTCAGGCCGTCGTACGCCATGGAGTCGAGCATCTCGACGGCGCCGTACTTGTGGCCCTCGCGGGACTTCGGGAGCAGGTGCGGGGCGTTGGTCATCGACTCCTGGCCGCCCGCGACGACGATGTCGAACTCACCCGCGCGGATCAGCTGGTCGGCCAGCGCGATCGCGTCGAGTCCGGACAGGCACACCTTGTTGACGGTGAGCGCGGGGACGTTCATCGGGATGCCCGCCTTGACGGCGGCCTGGCGCGCCGGGATCTGCCCCGCACCGGCCTGGAGCACCTGGCCCATGATCACGTACTCGACCTGGTCGCCACCGATGCCGGCCCGGTCCAGCGCGGCCTTGATGGCGATGCCGCCGAGGTCGGCCCCGGAGAAGCTCTTCAGGGAGCCGAGGAGGCGGCCCATGGGCGTACGCGCGCCCGCGACGATCACTGAGGTGGTACCGGTCGTTCCTGACATGAGCCGCAGCCCCTTGGGGTGAGATGTGAACGAGGGTTTACTCGAATGTACTGAGCGGTACTCCGCCCGTCATCCGGCAACGGGTGTGATGGCGCGCACGTTGCGTAACCATCGGTGGAGCGCTGCACTGGTTCCATGCTGACGCGAATCGACCACATCGGGATCGCCTGTTCCGACCTCGACAGGACCATCGATTTCTACCGGACGACCTACGGGTTCGAGGTGTTCCACACCGAGGTCAACGAGGAGCAGGGTGTGCGCGAGGCCATGCTCAAGATCAACGATACGTCCGACGGCGGCGCTTCGTACCTCCAGCTCCTGGAGCCGATCCGGGAGGACTCCCCGGTCGGCAAGTGGATGGCGAAGAACGGCGAGGGCGTCCACCACATCGCCTTCGGCACCGCGGACGTCGACGCCGACGCCGCGGAGATCCGGGGGAAGGGCGTCAGGGTGCTCTACGACGAGCCGCGGACCGGGTCGATGGGGTCCCGGATCACCTTCCTGCACCCCAAGGACTGTCACGGTGTCCTGACCGAACTGGTCACCTCCGCAGCGGAGCACTGACCTCCGGATACCCGGCCCGGTAGAGTGGGCCGTTCCGGGCCGGGGCCGGGTCGGGGCCGCGGCGCGTCCCCAGCCGTTGATCTGTCACCATTCCCCGGGGGACCGTTCACCGGCGAACGGTACTCGTAGGAGAGTTGCGACCATGGGACGGATGGGACCGCGCAGTGCGGGGCTACGAACGCCAGGAGAGCCACCGAGCTGACGACGACCATCTCTCGCGGTTCGAAGCCGAGATGGACCGGCTGAAGACCGACCGGGAGAAGGCCGTCCAGCACGCCGAGGACCTCGGTTACCAGGTCGAGGTCTTGCGCGCCAAGCTGCACGAGGCTCGGCGCAATCTCGCGAACCGTCCCGCGTACGACAACGCGGACATCGGTTACCAGGCCGAGCAGTTGCTCCGGAACGCGCAGGTCCAGGCCGAGCAACTGCGCACCGACGCCGAGCGGGAGCTGCGCGAGGCACGTGCACAGACGCAGCGGATCCTTCAGGAGCACGCCGAGCATCAGGCGCGGCTCCAGGCCGAGTTGCACAACGAGGCCGTGCAGCGTCGCCAGCAGCTCGACCAGGAGCTGGCCGAGCGCCGCCGTACGGTCGAGTCCCACGTCAACGAGAACGTCGCCTGGGCCGAGCAGCTGAGGGCCCGGACGGAGTCCCAGGCACGCCGGCTGCTGGAGGAGTCCAGGGCCGAGGCCGAACAGGCGCTGGCGGCGGCGCGGGCGGAGACCGGCCGGCTGGCGGAGGAGACCCGGCAGCGGCTCGGGGCCGAGGCCGAGGCGGCCCGCGCCGAGGCCGAGGCGCTGCTGCTGCGTGCCCGCAAGGACGCCGAGCGGCTGCTGAGCACCGCCTCCGCGCAGGCGCAGGAGGCGACCAGTCACGCCGAGCGGCTGCGGTCGTCGACGACCGCCGAGACCGAGCAGGCGCGGCAGCAGACCGCGGAGCTGAACCGGGCCGCCGAGCAGCGCATGCAGGAGGCCGAGACCCGGCTGCGCGAGGCCCGGCTGGAGGCCGAGAAGGTCACCTCCGAGGCGAAGGAGGCGGCCGTCAAGCGGCTGGCCGCCGCCGAGTCGGACAACGAGCAGCGCACGCGCACGGCCAGGTCGGAGATCGCCCGGCTGGTCGGCGAGGCCACCAAGGAGGCCGAGACGCTCAGGGCGGAGGCCGAGCAGGCGCTCGCCGACGCCCGTGCCGAGGCGGAGCGGCTGAAGTCCGAGGCGGCGGAGAAGGCCCGTTCGGCCGCCGCCGAGGACGCCGCCGCCCAGCTCGCCAAGGCCGCCAGGTCCGCCGAGGAGGTGCTGACCAAGGCGTCCGAGGACGCGAAGTCCACCACCCGGGCAGCGAGCGAGGAGGCCGAGCGGATCCGCCGCGAGGCCGAGGCCGAGGCGGACCGGCTGCGCGACGAGGCCGCCGAGCAGGCCGACCAGCTCAAGGGCGCGGCCAAGGACGACACCAAGGAGTACCGGGCCAAGACGGTCGAGCTCCAGGAGGAGGCGCGCCGGCTGCGCGGCGAGGCCGAGCAGCTGCGTTCCGAGGCGGTCGCCGAGGGCGAGCGGATCCGGGGCGAGGCCCGCCGCGAGGCCGTCCAGCAGATCGAGGAGGGCGCGAAGACCGCCGAGGAGCTGCTGGCGAAGGCCAAGGGCGACGCGGAGGAGCTGCGCGCCACCGCGAGCACGGAGAGCGAACGGGTCCGTACCGAGGCGTCCGAGCGTGCCGCCTCGCTGCGCAAGCAGGCCGAGGAGGCTCTGGAGCGCGCCCGCGCTGAGGCGGAGCAGCTGCGGACCGAGGCCGAGGAGCAGGCCGAGTCCACCACCACCGCGGCGGAGCGTGCGGCGGCGGAGCTGCGCGAGGAGACCGAGCGCGCGGTCGCGGCGCGGCAGGCGGAGGCGGCCGAGGAGCTGTCCCGGCTGCGGACCGAGGCCGAAACCAAGGTCACCGCCGCCGAGCAGGAGCTCACGGACGCGCGCGCCGAGGCGGAGCGCATCCGGCGCGAGACGAACGAGGAGTCCGAGCGGCTGCGCGCGGAGGCCGCCGAGCGGCTGCGGGCGCTGCGCGAGCAGGCGGAGGCGGAGGCGGAGCGGCTGCGCGACGAGGCCGCCGCGGACGCCTCGCAGGCGCGCGCGGAGGGCGAGTCCACGGCCGTACGGCTGCGGTCGGAGGCCGCCGCGGAGGCGGAGCGGCTCAAGTCCGAGGCCAAGGAGAGCGCCGACCGGCTGCGGTCGGAGGCCGCGGCCGCCGCCGAACGGGTGGAGGCGGAGGCCACCGAGGCCCTGGAGGCCGCGCGGGAGGAGGCCAACCGGCGTCGCCGGGAGGCGGAGGAGACCCTCGGCTCGGCCCGTACGGAGGCGAACCGGGAGCGCGAGCGGGCCCGCGAGCAGAGCGAGGAACTGCTTGCCTCCGCCCGCAAGCGGGTCGAGGAGGCGCAGGCCGAGGCCCAGCGCCTGGTCGAGGAGGCGGACGGCCGGGCGACCGAGCTCGTCGCCGCGGCCGAGCAGTCCGCCCAGAAGGTGCGGGACGCGGTCAGCGGGCTCCACGAGCAGGCCGAGGAGGAGATCGCCGGGCTGCGCTCGGCCGCCGAGCACGCCGCGGAGCGGACCAGGTCCGAGGCGCAGGAGGAGGCGGACCGGGTCCGCACCGACGCGTACGCGGAACGCGACCGGGCGGGCGAGGACGCGGCCCGGATCCGTCAGGAGGCGCGGGAGGAGTCCGAGGCCGCGAAGGCGATGGCCGAGCGGACCGTCGCGGAGGCGATCGCCGAGTCCGAGCGGCTGCGCGCGGACGCCGCGGAGTACAGCCAGCGGATGCGTACCGAGGCGTCCGACTCGCTGGCGTCGGCCGAGCAGGACGCGGCGCGCAGCCGGGCCGAGGCCCGCGAGGACGCCAACCGGATGCGGTCCGAGGCCGCGGCCCAGGCCGACCGGCTGGTGGGCGAGGCGACGAGCGAGTCCGAGCGGCTGCGCACCGAATCGACGCAGCAGGCCACCGAGCTCGTCGACACGGCCACCCGGCAGGCCACGCAGCTGGTCGAGGAGGCGACGGGACGGGCCACGCGGCTGGTCGACGACGCGACCCAGCAGGCCGCGCTCCTCGTCGACGAGGCGAAGCAGCAGGCGCAGCGGGTGACCGGCGAGGCCGCGGACGAGGCGGAACGGCTGCGCGCGGAGGCGGCGGCCACCGTCGCGTCGGCGCAGGAGCACGCGGCCCGTACCCGCGAGGAGGCGGAGCGGGTGCGCGCCGAGGCGGAGGCTGCGGCCGAGCGGATGCGGAGCGACGCTCGCGAGGAGGCGGACCGGCTGCTCGACGAGGCGCGGGAGACGGCGGCGAAGCGCCGTGCCGACGCGGCCGAGCAGGCGGACCAGCTCGTCGAGAAGGCTCAGGAGGAGGCGCTGCGCACCGCCACGGAGGCGGAGAAGCAGGCCGACACGATGGTCGGCGTGGCCCGCAAGGAGGCCGTGCGGATCACCTCGGAGGCGACTGTGGAGGGCAACTCCCTGGTGGAGCGGGCCCGTACGGACGCCGACGAGCTGCTGGTCGGCGCGCGCCGGGACGCCACGGCGATCCGGGAACGGGCCGAGGAGCTCAGGGCCCGGATCGAGAGCGAGATCGAGGAGCTGCACGACCGGGCCCGGCGGGAGACCGCCGAGCAGATGAAGACGGCGGGCGAGCGCGTCGACAAGCTGATGAAGGCGGCGACCGAGCAGCGCGAGGACGCCGATGCCAAGGCCAAGGAGCTGCTGGCGAACGCGAATTCGGAGGCGAGCAAGGTCCGGATCGCCGCGGTGAAGCGGGCCGAGTCGCTGCTGAAGGAGGCCGAGCAGAAGAAGGCATCGCTGGTCCGCGAGGCCGAGAAGCTGCGGGCGGACGCCGAGGCCGAGGCCGAGCGCATGGTGGCCGAGGGCAAGCGCGAACTCGACGTGCTGGTACGCCGGCGCGAGGACATCAACACCGAGATCTCGCGTGTGCAGGACGTGCTGGAGGCCCTGGAGTCGTTCGAGACGCCGTCGAGCGGCAAGGGTTCGGGCGGTGGTTCGGGCGGTGGCGTCAAGGCCGGTGCCTCCGCGGGCTCCCGCTCGAACGGCAAGTCGTCCGGCTAGTGCCGTGGCCGGACGGGTTTGCCGGGAAGCTCGCGGCGTCCGGCGCGGTGCATCGCAAGGCGGAGGATCGCCCTCGTACGGGACGTACTCGGGTGATGCGACAACGCGGCGAGGTGCCGTGCCGGACGGGGCGACGGGGCAAACGTTGCCGGGAGCGGCACCAGTTCGGTGACCGGCGGACGTCGCCGGTCACGGAACGGAGACCATCTGCCGGACCTCGTACGGCGGACGGCGGTTCGAAGCCGGTCCCGATGTCATGACCGGCGGCGGCCACCCGAATGGTCGTCACCGGTCACGGAAGCGGCGCCGACATCACGTCATGTCCGCGCCGAGAAAGGGGAGTTCGAGCCCGTGGGTGGCAAGCGTTACGGGGGGCCGGCCACCCAAAAGGGGCGTCATTCTCCAGATCAAACCTGCATCCACTCGATGACACGCCGTTCCGGCGCCTAGGATTCCCCCTAACACCTCACCGGTCTCTTCGACAGGAACCCCATGAGCGACCCTTCCTCCCCTTTCGGCTTCGAGCTCGTGCGACGCGGATACGACCGCGGTCAGGTGGACGACCGCATCACCAAGCTCGTCGCCGACCGTGATAGCGCCCTCGCCCGCATCACGTCTCTGGAAAAGCGCATCGAGGAGCTGCACCTCGAGACGCAGAACGCCCAGGCCCAGGTGACCGACGCGGAGCCGTCGTACGCTGGCCTCGGCGCGCGGGTGGAGAAGATCCTCCGCCTGGCCGAGGAGGAGGCGAAGGACCTGCGCGAGGAGGCCCGTCGCGCCGCCGAGCAGCACCGCGAGCTCGCCGAGTCGGCCGCCCAGCAGGTCCGCAACGACGCCGAGGCGTTCGCGGCCGAGCGCAAGGCGAAGGCCGAGGACGAGGGCGTGCGCATCGTCGAGAAGGCCAAGGGCGAGGCCGGCACGCTGCGTGCGGAGGCCCAGAAGGACGCCGCGCAGAAGCGCGAGGAGGCCGACGCCCTCTTCGAGGAGACCCGTGCCAAGGCCGCCCAGGCCGCCGCGGACTTCGAGACCAACCTGGCCAAGCGCCGCGACCAGTCGGAGCGCGACCTCGCGTCCCGTCAGGCCAAGGCCGAGAAGCGCCTCGCCGAGATCGAGCACCGCGCCGAGCAGCTCCGCCTGGAGGCCGAGAAGCTCCGTACGGACGCCGAGCGCCGGGCCCGCCAGACGGTCGAGACCGCGCAGCGTCAGTCCGAGGACATCGTGGCCGACGCGAACGCGAAGGCCGACCGGATCCGCAGCGAATCGGAGCGCGAGCTGGCGGCGCTCACCAACCGCCGCGACTCGATCAACGCCCAGCTGACGAACGTCCGCGAGATGCTGGCGACGCTCACCGGTGCCGCGGTGGCTGCCGCGGGCTCCCCCTCCGACGAGGAGTCGTCCGGCCGCGGCGTCCCGGCCCAGCAGACCCGCTGATCCGTACGACTGCGACCGTACCCACGCGTACCCCCTGACGCGCCCGGTTCCGCCCCTGTGGTGGCGCCGGGCGCGCGGCCGTTCTAGCGTGAACTCATGATCGAGCTCGATGGCCTCACCAAGCGCTTCGGGAACAAGGTCGCCGTCGACCGGCTCTCGTTCCGGGTCCGCCCCGGGCTGGTGACGGGTTTTCTGGGACCGAACGGGGCGGGCAAGTCGACCACGATGCGGATGATGCTCGGGCTCGACAACCCGACGAGCGGTTCGGTACGCATCGACGGCAGGCACTACCGCGACCTCGACGAACCCCTGAAGCACGTCGGCGCGCTGCTGGACGCCAAGTCGATGCACGGCGGGCGCAGCGCGTACAACAATCTGCTCTGTCTCGCGCAGAGCAACCGCATCCCGGCGAGCCGGGTCGCCGAGGTGTTGGAGACCGTCGGTCTGACCGCGGTCGCGAAGAAGAAGTCCAGGGGCTTCTCGCTCGGGATGGGCCAGCGGCTCGGCATCGCGTCGGCGCTGCTCGGCGACCCGCGGGTGCTGCTCTTCGACGAACCCGTCAACGGGCTCGACCCCGAGGGCATCCACTGGATCCGCAATCTGATGAAGGCGCTGGCCGCGGAGGGCCGGACCATCTTCGTCTCCTCGCACCTGATGAGCGAAATGGCACTCACCGCCGACCATTTGATCGTGATCGGCCAGGGTCGGCTGCTCGCCGACACTTCGATGGCCGATTTCATCCAGCGGAACTCCCGGAGTTTCGTCCGGCTGCGCTCCCCGGACCGGGAGCGGCTGCGGGACGTGCTGCACGCGGAGGGGCTGGTCGCGGTCGAGGCGGGGAGCGGCGTGCTGGAGATCGACGGCACCACCACCGAGGTGCTGGGCGAGCTGGCCGCCCGGCACCGGATCGTGCTGCACGAGCTGAGCGCCCAGCGGGCCTCCCTGGAAGAGGCGTTCATGCGGATGACGGCGGACTCGGTGGAGTACCACGCGCACTCGGAGCCGGGCACGGCGCCTCCGCCCCCGGGCCCGCGCTGGGGCGAACAGTACGGCCGGCTGACCGCGGGCGCCCCCGGCCCCGCCGGTGCGATCGACCCCGCCGGAACGACCGGCACCACGGACGCGACCCGCACCCCAGGCATCACCGCCACCACGGACAGCACAGGCATCACCGCCACCACGAGCACGACCGGCACCACTGGCACCACAGACATCACCGGCAAGGAGGTCTGACGACGATGGCATCGGTACCCGCGGTCCTGACCTCCGAATGGACCAAGATCCGTACGGTCTCGTCGACCGTCTGGACGCTCATCGCCGCGTTCGGCGTCACCGTCGTGATGAGCGCGGCGATCTGCGCGCTGATGAACGCTCAGTTCGACAACCTTCCGCCCATGGAGCGGGCCACCTTCGACCCGACCCCGATCAGCTTCTCCGGTCTGACCCTCGGGCAGCTCGCCATGGTCGTCTTCGGCGTCCTGGTGGTCGGTACGGAGTACAGCTCGGGCATGATCCGGACCTCGCTGGCGGCCGTGCCCCGGCGCGGCACGTTCCTGTTCGGCAAGATCGCGGTGGCCGGTGTGCTGGCGCTGGCGGTCGGCGTCGTCACCGCCTTCGTCTCGTTCTTCCTCGGCCAGGCCCTGCTCGGCGACCTCGGCACGACCATCGGTGCGCCCCATGTGCTGCGGGCGGTCATCGGCGGCGGGCTGTACATGGGCCTGATCGGGATCTTCTCCATGGGCGTGGCGACCATACTGCGCAGCTCCATGCTGTCGCTGGGCATCCTGATGCCGTTCTTCTTCCTGGTCTCCCAGATCCTGTCGGTGGTGCCGGTCGCGAAGAAGGTCGCGCGCTACTTCCCCGACCAGGCCGGGCGCAAGATCATGCAGGTGGCTCCCGACGCCCTGAACGGCGACCCGAGCCCCTACGGACCGTGGGGCGGGCTCGGCATCCTGGTGGCGTGGGTGGCGGCGGCGCTGGTCGGCGGGTACCTCGTGCTGAGGAAGCGCGACGCGTGAACGACGGGCGAGGAGCCCGTACCCGGGGTGACACCGCCGCTCCGGAGACAGGCCGTCCGGGTCCCCCACGCATCCGGTCCGCGCGGCCGGGCGGACGCCACCCGTCGGAACGACTTGGCCGCCACCGTCAAGGGCTGGATATCCTCGTAACCCTTACGGGGGGTGTGCGGCCGGACGGCCCGGCCCCGACGACGGACAAGAGTCGATGGGGCTGAAGCATGATCGAGGCAGTCGGCCTGACCAAGCGTTACGGCGCTGTGACGGCCGTGCACAACCTTTCCTTCCAGGTGCGGCCCGGCACCGTCACCGGATTCCTCGGCCCCAACGGGTCGGGCAAGTCCACGACCATGCGCATGATGCTGGGCCTGGACCAACCGACCGCCGGTCATGTCACGATCGGCGGACACCCCTTCCGGCACCTGCCGAACGCCCCGCGCCAGGTCGGTGCGCTGCTGGACGCGAAGGCGGTGCACGGCGGACGCAGCGCCCGCAACCACCTCCTCTCGCTCGCCCAGCTGGCGGGCATCCCCGCCGCACGGGTCGACGAGGTGCTCGGGGTCGTCGGCCTGCACGAGGTCGCGCGGAAGCGGACCAAGGGCTTCTCGCTCGGGATGGGCCAGCGCCTCGGGATCGCGGCGGCACTGCTCGGCGATCCCCAGGTGCTGCTCTTCGACGAACCCGTCAACGGGCTCGACCCCGAGGGCATCCTCTGGGTCCGTAACCTGATGAAGGCGCTGGCCGCGGAGGGCCGGACGGTCTTCGTCTCCAGCCACCTGATGAGTGAGATGGCCCTCACCGCCGACCACCTGATCGTGATCGGCCGGGGCCGGCTGCTCGCCGACATGAGCGTGAAGGACTTCATCGCCGCCAATTCCGCGGACTTCGCCCGGGTGCGGGTCGCGGACGGCGCCCCGGACGGGCGGGAGAAGCTCACCGCCTCGCTCATCGAGGCGGGCGGCCAGGTGCTGTCGGAGCCGGACGGGGCCCTGCGGATCACCGGCCTGGCGCTGCCGAGGATCAGTGACGTGGCCCATGAGGCGGACGTCCGGCTGTGGGAGCTCTCGCCGCACCAGGCGTCGCTGGAGGAGGCGTACATGCGGATGACGCAGAGCGCCGTGGACTACCGCTCGACGGCGGACGAGAAGGCCGGGCTGCACCAGCTGGTGCCGGACGACGGGTACGGACTGCAGCAGGAGATCCCCGAGGTGCCGCAGCAGGGCTGGTACGCCCCGCCGCCGCCCGGAAAGGACCCGTCCGCGACACCCGCCGAGGCCGTCGGGAGCACCGGGAACGCCGGGTTCGCGGCGGCCCCCGCGGACCCGACCAGGAGCGAGACCAGCGAGGAAGCCCGATGACGACACCGCCGACACCGAACCCGCAGGCACCGGGCCTGCACGCACCCCTCTCCCACGGGAACGGGCAGCAGGCACCGGTCGGGTACTACGCCTCTCCGATCCCCCTGCGGCCCGCCACGCTCACCGACGCGATCGCCTCCGAGTGGACCAAGATCCGCTCGGTGCGCTCCACGGTGTGGACGCTCGGCGTCATGCTGATCGTGGTGCTCGGCCTGGGCCTGCTCATAGCCGCGATGATCACGCTGACCGACTCCGATCTGGGCGACGTCCCGGAGCTCAGCTTCGGTTTCTTCGGGGTGCTGCTGGGCTCGATCTGCGTGATCACGCTCGGCGTGCTGACCATCACGTCCGAGTACGGGACGGGCCTGATCCGGACGACGCTGACGGCCTGCCCCAGCCGTACCCGTGTACTGACCGCCAAGGCGGCCGTCTTCTTCGTGCTGACCTTCGCCGTCACCACCGTGTCGGCCACCGTGGTCGCCGTGGTGCAGGCGTCGCTGCTGCACGGCAAGGAGCCGCGCATGGACGACTGGCTGCGCGCCACGCTCGGCGTCGGGCTGTACGTCGCGCTGCTGGGGCTGCTCTCCCTGGCGGTCGGCGCACTCGTCCGGCACTCCGCCGGCGCGGTCACGATCATGATCGGTGTGGTGCTGCTGCCGCTGGTCCTGGGGATCTTCATGTTCTCGCGGTCCCTGGCCGGCCTGCGCGAGGCGTTCTTCATGTACTCGATCCCGAGCCAGCTCAGCGCGTTCTACAACACCTCGGTCACCGGTTTCGGCCCCTCCGGCTGGGATTCGCTGTGGATCATGCTCGGGGTGACGGCCGTGGCGATGGGCGCCGCCTACGCTGTCCTGGAGCGCCGGGACGTGTGACCGGCCGACGGCCCGGAACGGCCGTCCGGGACGGGAGCCCGGGGCCCGTGGAGGGGGACGGCCGGCTCAGTAGCGGGGCGCGTTCCTGGACCGCTGCACCTGTGTGGTGCGGCGGTCCTTCGCGTTCCAGCACGCCTTGTGCCAGTGCCGACGGTCATCGATGCCGCCGTACTCGGACCAGGCCACCAGGTGCGGGACGCCGGGCGGGATCTCCTGGTCGCAGCCGGGGCAGCGGTACCGCTTGCCGGCCACGCTCGCGCCGCTCACCGGGCGCACCGACCACTCCTCCCCGCGCCACTCCTCGACGCGTCCGCCGCCGCCGTAGCGGATCCCCTGCTCCGCTCCTCGCTCGGGGAAAATCTCGCCGCCTCGGGGGCGGTTGCGGCGCGGGGACACGGGACACCTCACAGACGGGCCGGCGGTTTTCCCCCAGCGTAGGGCCATTCGGCCGAGCCCTGCGCCCCATGTCGTGCGGGAACGTTCCCTCCGACTTTGGCGACTTACCGGACAATCCGAACAACTTGCCGCTGCCCGTGCCCTTGGCACGTGTCAGACGTTGTTGCCCGTAGGGGAGAGACCGCGTCGGCCGCAAGGAGGCAATTGGCGATGCGCGTGGGAACGTTCGTACTGGCAGCCCAGTTTCCGGGACAGGGGCCGGGGGAAGCGCTGCATCGCGCGATCCGGTCCACCGAGGTCGCGGAGGAGTCCGGGCTCGACTCGGTATGGCTGGCGGAGCACCATTTCGTGCCGTACGGGGTCTGCCCGTCCGCCGTCACCCTGGCCGCGCTGCTGCTCGGCCGCACCCGCAGGATCCGGGTGGGTACGGCGGTGAGCGTGCTGCCGACCCAGCACCCCGTCGCGCTCGGCGAACAGGCGGCGCTGCTCCACCTCACCAGCGGTGGCAGATTCACCCTCGGCGTCGGCCGGGGCGGCCCCTGGGTGGACCTGGAGGTGTTCGGCGGGGGCCTGGAGGCGTACGAGAAGGGCTTCCCGGAGTCCCTGGAGCTGCTGCTCGACTGGCTGACCCGGCCGAGGGTCGCGGGGAAGGGGCCCCGGTACGACTTCCGAGAGGTGGCGGTGGTGCCCCGGGCCGACGAGCCGCTCGCCGGGTCCGGCGGTGCCGCCCCCGGGGACGACGGGCCCGGGGGCGACGGTTCCGGCGGCCCCGAGGTGGTCGTCGCGTGCACCTCGCCCCGGACGGTCCGGCTCGCCGCGGAGCGCGGGCTGCCGATGCTCCTGGGCATGCACTGCGGGGACGAGGAGAAGGCGGAGATGATCGCCCTGTGGCGCTCCACCGCCCTGGCCGCGGGCCGTTCGCCGGAGAGCGTCCGGGCGGCCGGGCACGTGTCCGCCGGGGTGGCCCAGATCGCCGACCGGACCGAGGACGCGGTGGAGTCCCTCGTCAAGGCGATGCCCGGCTGGCTGCGGGAGGGGCTGGACGCCCATGTGACGGTGGACGGACGGCACCGGGTGATGCGCGACCCGGTCGC
Organism: Streptomyces sp. NPDC001750; assembly: GCF_042892615.1. Taxonomy (NCBI): domain Bacteria; kingdom Bacillati; phylum Actinomycetota; class Actinomycetes; order Kitasatosporales; family Streptomycetaceae; genus Streptomyces; species Streptomyces sp. NPDC001750. The sequence goes on from NZ_JBIAUE010000002.1 coordinate 414,207, forward strand.
GTACACGGAGCTGCTGTGCGGCCTCCATCCGGTGGGTCCGCCCCGGCTGGCCGCCGACCGGCTCGCCGCCACCGCCGAGCGGACGGGCATCACCCGCTTCGCGCTCCTGGTGGAGGGCTCCGGAGACCTGGCGGCCACGGAGGAGAACGTGGCACGGCTGGGCACGGAGGTGCTGCCGCTCCTCCCCTGAGCCGTGGTGCGGGTACGGGCTGCCGCCCCGGATCCCGTCCCACCTCCCGCGGTCCGGAACAGCAGCGTACGCACGCGCTCAGGGCCTGCCCGACGGCTCATGACCGGACAGACCCTGCCGCCGAACGGACCTCAGCAGTCCCGGAGTTCGGGCGACTGGTTGAGCAACTGACCTCTCACCGACGTGAAGCGGGCCAGCCGCTCGTCGGCCGAGGCGTCCAGCGGGAACACCGCGACGCGGTGGCAGTTCTGGAATGCCAGACGCACTCCGAAGTGCCGTTGCAGAGCGCCGCGTATCGCATCACTCGCGAGCGCACGCAGCAGCTGACCACGGGCCTGCTCGTCCGGCGGGGGCGTCTGGTTGTCGGCGAACTCTCCGCCGTCGACCTTCAACTGGGCCACCAACGAGCTGATCATCTCCCACGCGTAGGGCAGGGAGGTCCGGACGCAGTCGACGAAATCGGCTTCGTCGACCTCGCCTCGCTCGGCCTGTTCCAACAGCGCCGGTGAGACGTCGAGCGACATGGGTTCTCCTCTCGCGGCCCCGACGCCGGGCCGGGACCTTACGGGCAGGGCAAGGAGGAACGCGACGCAGCGTGCACACACGGCGACCTCCCGCTTACACGGTAAGGGTGCGGTCCTGGCCGCACCAGGAGATTGGGAACACAACCGGCCAACAACGAAGGGGATCAAAGAGGGGCAAGCCCGAAAAGGGCTGATCCGGTCATGTCCGGACCGAACGGGGACGGTCCGGTCACGTCCGGACAGCGACCGCTCCCCTCCGCCCGGGGGCGTGAGGGGGGAGAATCGCGTGGAGCACGGGTCGTCGAGTAGCGTTGCCGACCATGCGTCTCGTCATCGCCCGCTGTTCCGTGGACTACGCCGGCCGGCTCACCGCCCACCTGCCCTCCGCCCCCCGTCTGATCCTCGTCAAGGCGGACGGGAGCGTGTCGATCCACGCCGACGACCGGGCGTACAAACCCCTCAACTGGATGTCGCCGCCCTGCACCCTCAAGGAGGGCTCCGGCGACACCGCGGACGTCTGGACCGTGGTGAACAAGGCGGGCGAGAAACTGATCATCACGATGGAGGAGATCCTCCACGACTCGTCCCACGAACTGGGCGTCGACCCGGGGCTCATCAAGGACGGTGTCGAGGCGCACCTCCAGGAACTCCTCGCCGACCGGATCGAGACTCTCGGAGAGGGCTACACCCTGATCCGCCGCGAGTACTTCACCGCGATCGGCCCCGTCGACATCCTCTGCCGGGACGCCGACGGCGGGACCGTGGCCGTCGAGCTGAAGCGGCGCGGCGAGATCGACGGCGTGGAGCAGCTGACCCGCTATCTGGAGCTGCTCAACCGTGATCCCCATCTCGCCCCGGTGAAGGGCATCTTCGCCGCGCAGGAGATCAAGCCGCAGGCCAGGGTGCTGGCGACGGACCGCGGAATCGACTGCGTCGTCCTCGACTACGACGCGCTGCGCGGCATCGAGGACGACAAGCTGCGCCTGTTCTGACCTGCCCCTTCCCAGGCTTCCCCGACGGACCCCCGATGCCGGACGCGCGAGGCGCGTCCGGCATCGGGGTCCGTCGGCGTCAGGGGCTTCCCGGCGTCCGGCGCGGCTCGGACCACGCTCAGACCACCGCAGGTCCGTCGTCCGCGCCCTCCGCCGACGGTGGGAGGGAGGACGCGGACGGCCCGCTCGCCGAGTCGGAGGTGTCCTCCGGCGGAGAGGGCGAGGGTCCCTCCGTGGCCGGATCCGTCGGTTCCGGGGAGTTGTCCTCCGTCTCGGTCGGGCTCGGGCTCGTCGGCGCCGTCGGCGTGGCCGGCTTCGTGGGGACGGTCGGCCCGGTCGGGGTGCCCGGCGAGGAACCGCCCTCGGGCGGGGTGCCCGACGAGGGGCTGCCGCTCGGATCCGTGGCGCCCGGTGACGGCGTACCGCTCTCGCTCGGCGCGCCCTCGCTGCCGGACGGGCCGGGCGTCACCGCGCCGCCCCCGGACGTCTCGTCCCCGTGGACGGACCCGTCCGCCGCCCCGTCGTCCGACGCTCCGTTCCCGCCGTCGTCGGGGCCCGCCGACTCCTCGGACGTGATGCGGGGACGGTTGCCCCGGTCCCCGTCGCCGGACGTCACGCCCAGCACCACGAGCGTGCCGAGCACGGCGGCGAGAAGCGCTGCCGCGCCCACCGCGACGAGGCCCCGCCGGGAGCCTCCCAGCGGGGCGGGACGGCCCTTCCGCGCCGCGGCCCCCGGGGCGTTCGTGGCGGTGGCGCCGCGCGGGTGGATCACCGCGGTGGTCTCCGCGCCGGACCCCTGTGTGAGCTTCTGCGTCGCCGACGCGACGGGCAGCGGCGCCGTGTCCTCCTGCCGCGAGGCGGGTCCCGGCCGGCCCACCGGCACCGGACCGCCGGTCACGGGACCGGCCGACGGCGGTCCGCCCGGAACCGGCCCCCCGGGCGGCGTCGCTCCGGACCGGTCCGCGACCAGGGCGAGCGCGCGCCGCCCGACCACCATGCCCGGCTTGTCGGCGAGCGCCCCGCGCATGCCGACCGACGTCTCCAGCTCCGTCCTGGCCCGTTCCGGATTCCCCGAGCAGAGCGCCAGAATGCCCAACTCGTGGTGGAAGTACGCCTCTTCGGCGACCTCACCGGCGACCCTGGCCGCCTCCTGGCCGATCCTCAGGGCCTTCTCCCAGGCCCCCCAGTGCAGTCCCGCCGCGAAGGCCGGGGCCGCGCTGTGGGCCGACGGCACGGCCTCGGCGGCCTGCCCGTCGCCGTTCCCGGGGACGAGCCGCGTCATGGCCGCGATGACGGCGTCGGCCTCGGCGGTGACCCGTGCCGGGGTGACCGAGGGGTGCCCGGCCCACCAGGCGTAGTGCCGGGCCGCGGTACGGGCCCGCTCGGCGCTGTCGTCGCCGTACCCCGCAGCCTCCAGCTGGGCGACGGCCCCCGCGGCCAGGCGGTAGCGGGAACCGGCCGGGGAGAGCAGTCCGCAGCCGGCCAGTTCACCGAGCGCGGCGTCCGCGTGGGTGTCCCCCACCAGGGCCGGAAGGTGCGCCTGGTGCGGCACCTCGCCGCCGAGCGCGACCGCGAAGCGCAGGGTGTCGCGGGCGGGCTCGCTGAGCCGTGAGGCGAGCAGCGCGGCGGGCGCGGCGGCCTCGCCGAGGTTGGGCAGTGGAATGTGGACCCCGTCGGTGGCCTCGTCGTGCCCGAAGGGCGGCCGCGCGGCCGGGCCGTCCGGGCCGTTGTCCGGGCCGTTGTCCGGGCCGTCGTGCGGGGCGGCGGCGCCGGAGGCGTCGGCGTCGGCGCGCTGCTGATCGCGACGGCGCAGCAGGGCGGCCGCCTGGACGAAGCGCAGCGGCAGCCCCTCCGACTCGAACCAGAGGTCTCCCGCCCAGTTCTTCTCCTCGTCGGTGAGCGGACGTTCGGCGACCCGTTCCAGCAGCTCGACCGAGGCGCCCCGGCCGAGACCGGGAAGGAAGACCTCTTCGAGGTACGAGTCCGCGCCGGGCGCGGCGACGTCCGGGGTCGCCGAGAACAGGAAGGCGCACTCCGGTGTGGCGTCGAGCAGTTCCTCCAGGGCGGCGCCGCCGAACTCCAGGTCGTCGAGCACGACGACGGCGCCGATCCCTCTGAGGTGATCGAGGAGCGCGGGGCGGTCGGGCCGGTGCAGCGGAGCGTCGTACACGGCCTCGAAGAGCGCGTACAGCAGGTCGGCGACGGACCTGTTGAGGCCGGAGAGCCGTACGACACCGTCCGGCGCGAGGCCGACGCAGTCGGCGGCGACGGCGTCCAGCAGGGTGGTCCGGCCGGAACCGGCCGGTCCGGTGAGCCGCACGGAGCGGCCGCGGGTCAGCAGCCGCACCAGCCGTTCGCGCTCCTCCGCGCGCTCCAGGAGGGGCGGCTGCGGAGCGGGCGGCCCCGGGGGCACGGGGGGCGCGGCGGCACGCTCGCGGGCGGCGCGGTCGGCCGCGGTGCGCCGCACCGGGGGCGCGGGCTGCTCCCCCGGCGGGTACAGCTCGACCTCGCTGCCGTCGATCGGGTTGACGGTGAGGAGGTAGTCACCCGATATGAGCCGGACGACCCGGGCCGGGTGCGGTGCCGGCTGACCGAAGTCCGGGGCGGCGGCGGGGGTTCCCGCCATCGGACGGGGCGCGGTGCCCGGCGGTGGGGCGGGGACGGGCTCCTTCCCGTCGGCCGTCCTGCCGGGGCCGTCGCCGTCCCTGCCGTACTCCTCCGGCCCCTGGTGTGTCGGGTCCATCGCCAAAGCCCCCAGACGCGTCGCGCACGGTTGTCCCTCCCGGCCTCGCACGCCCTGCTGTCGCCTCCGGTCCGGTGTCCGCCCGGTGGGTCCCGTCAATCGGCGGACGGGCCGACCCTAGACGGTCGCCCGGTGCCCGCGCACAGCCGGGGGTCCGGGCCGCCCGATGCGCGCGTTCTCGTGCCGTATGTGGCTCTTCGCCCGCACGACATGGCCGAATCCGGACGCGTCGAGGGCCGGGAGCAGGGTCTCCGGGTCTCCGGGTCTCCGGGTCTCCGGGTCTCCGGGTCTCCAGGTCTCCGGGTCTCCAGGTCTCCGGGTCTCCAGGTCTCCGGGTCTCCGGGTCTCCGGGTCTCCGGGAACCTACACGCGCGGCAGGGACTCCGCGGCGATTCCGCCCTCGATGGCCAGGATGCGGTGCAGCCGCGTCGCGACCAGCAGGCGCTGCATCTGCGGCGGCACGCCGCGAAGCACCAGCCGTCGGCCGGCCCGCCCGGCCCGTCGGTGCGCGCCCATGATGACGCCGAGTCCGGTGGCGTCCCAGGAGTCCAGCTCGGTCAGGTCGAGCACCAGGTCGCCGACTCCGTCGTCGAGGGCCGAGTGCAGGGCCGTACGGGCGTCCGCCGCGCTTCGGACGTCGAGGCGGCCCCCGACGACCAGTTCGACGTGGTCGCCCCTGATGTGCATATGCGCTCCCCGTGAATCTCCGTTGCAACGTTTCGTCTGTCTGTTCTGTCTCTCCCACAACTGACTGCGGCGGAGACAGGGAAGTTGCCGTCTGTAAGCGAACCGATGCCGATTTCACTCCGTGGGGTGACCACGGCTTGACACGGCCCGAACGGGCCCGGATGTCCTGGAGGACACCCCTGCCTCCGGGCCCGGCCGACGGCGGACCGGGCCGGGGGGCCGGAGCAGATCAGTACGTGTAGAAGCCCTGCCCGCTCTTGCGGCCGATGTCACCGGCGTCCACCATCCGGCGCATCAGCTCCGGTGCGGCGAACTTCTCGTCCTGCGACTCGGTGTAGATGTTGTTCGTGGCGTGGAGCAGGATGTCGACGCCGGTCAGGTCGGCCGTGGCGAGCGGACCCATGGCGTGCCCGAAGCCCAGCTTGCAGGCGGTGTCGATGTCCTCGGCCGTGGCGACGCCCGACTCGTACAGCTTGGCGGCCTCGACGACGAGCGCCGAGATCAGCCGGGTGGTCACGAAGCCGGCCACGTCACGGTTGACGACGATGCAGGTCTTGCCGACGGACTCGGCGAACTCCCTTGCGGTGGCGAGGGTTTCGTCGCTGGTCTTGTAGCCGCGGACGAGTTCGCACAGCCGCATCATGGGGACCGGCGAGAAGAAGTGCACACCGACGACGCGCTCGGGGCGCTCCGTCACCGCCGCGATCTTCGTGATCGGGATGGCGGAGGTGTTGGAGGCGAGGACGGCGTCGTCCCGGACGATCTTGTCGAGGGAGCGGAAGATCTCGTGCTTGACGTCGAGCTTCTCGAACACGGCCTCCACGACGACGTCAGCGTCGGCGACCGCGTCGAGGTCGGTGGTCGTGGTGATGCGGGCGAGCGCGGCCTCGGCGTCCGCCGCCTCCAGCTTCCCCTTGGAGACGAACTTCTCGTACGAGGCGCCGATGGTGTCCCGTCCGCGGACCAGGGCCTCGTCGGTGACATCGCGCAGCACGACGTCCCAGCCCGCCTGGGCGGAGACCTGCGCGATGCCGGATCCCATGAGTCCGGCTCCGATGACGGCGAGCTTCCTGGCCACGTGTGCACCCCTCGGTTCGTATTCGCCTCTGCAGCTGATCCCTGAGCTGATCCCTGCACGGCCCCGGTCATAACGGTTGTTCACATTGCTCTTCGGCGGAGATTAGTACCCGTGAGAGGTCCTGTGACCACGAAGAGATGCGCGTCACGTCTCACATGACGGACATCACACCGGCATCCGTCATCCGGCGGCGCGCCGGGCACAGTTGAGGACCCGCACGGCCCGTCGCGCGGTGGACGCGCTCGCCCGCGGGACAGGACCCGGGCCCGGCCTCCGGCCGGACGACGGCGGTGCGGGGGGACAGGACCTAGGCTGGCCGTATGGTCAATCTGACACGTATCTACACCCGCACCGGCGACCAGGGCACCACCAGCCTCGGTGACATGTCCCGGACCGCCAAGACCGATCTCCGGATCGCCGCGTACGCCGACGCGAACGAGGCCAACGCGGTCATCGGCACGGCGGTCGCGCTCGGCAAGCTGTCCGAGGACGTCGTGAAGGTCCTCGCCCGCGTGCAGAACGACCTGTTCGACGTGGGCGCGGACCTGTCGACCCCGGTCGTCGAGAACCCGAAGTACCCGCCGCTGAGGGTGGAGCAGAGCTACGTCGACAAGCTGGAGGCGGACTGCGACCGCTTCCTGGAGCCGTTGGAGAAGTTGCGCAGCTTCATCCTCCCCGGCGGTACGCCGGGGGCGGCGCTCCTGCATCAGGCGTGCACGGTGGTGCGGCGCGCGGAGCGGTCCACCTGGGCGGCGTTGGAGGTGCACGGCGAGACGATGAACGCGCTGACGGCGACGTATCTCAACCGGCTCTCGGACCTGCTGTTCATCCTCGCGCGGACGGCGAACAAGGAGGTCGGCGACGTGCTGTGGGTGCCGGGCGGGGAGCGGTAGCCGCTCCGCCGCGCGTGCTCGCCGCACGGGGCCGAACGGCCGGCGCCCGCCGCCGCACGGACGGGAGCGGCCGTACGGGCGCGGCCATCGCGCCCGTACGGCCGCTCCACGGCTTCCCGGGCCGGTTCACCGCACCGCGTCCCCGGTCGGCTCTCGGCTTCTCGCCGTCTCACCATGGCCCCGGCCGGTTCACCACTTCTCCGGCCGGTTCATCGCTTCCCGGCCGGCTTCCGCCGCGTCACCGCTGCCCGCTCCGCGCTCCCCCGCGGGCTCCCGCTTCGGGAACAACGTGTAGCTGCCCGCGACGACGACGTTGATCCCGATCACGAACAGCATCGTCCGCTGCCACTGCTGGAGCGTCGACGCGTCGCCGTCCCCGCCCACGTACCAGATCGCCGCCTGGAGCAGCGCCAGCGCCGTCACCGCGGCAACCGTCCAGCGCGCCGCGACCTTCCACTCGTGTACCGCGCGCGCCATGCCGTACTTCGGCGGCTTGACCGGCGGCGGGCCGCCCGCGAAACGGTGGGCGACCCGAGCGTCCACCCAGCGGATCGTGGAGTGCCCGAGGCCCACGGTGAAGCCGATGTAGACGGCGGCCAGCCCGTGCCTCATGTCCGGCTCGGCCCCGTTCTTCAGGTCGATCGCCGTCACCACCAGCAGCACGACCTCCAGCAGCGGCTCGCACAGCAGCACGGCCGCTCCCAGGCGCGGCTTCTTCGCCAGATAGCGCAGCGCCAGCCCCGCGGCCAGCAGCACCCAGAAGCCGACCTCGCAGAGCACGATCAACGTGACGATCACGCCCGTCTCCTTCCCGTTGCCCCCATCCTCCCGTCCGCGCAGCCCGGACACGTCGTCGCCGGTGACGAACCTCGACTGCATCCTTCGATGTACGCGCACATCGCCCGCGGCACCGAGGCCTCCACCCGGGCGGCCGTGTTGGATGGGAGGGTGTTCTCCTTCCTCCGCCCGCACCGCCACGACGTGCTCATCGCGGTCATCGGCCTCCTCGGCGGCCTGCTGCTGTGGGCACTGGGGCTGCACACGCAGGGCGGCCGGCCCTTCTCCGCCCCCTGGGTCTCCCTGCTGCCGCTCGCCGTCGTCTCGGCGTTCGCACTCGTCCGCAGAACGGCTCCGCAGACGGGGCTGATCGTCGGCACCCTCGCGGTGATCGCGGACCAGTTCACGGTCGGGAACATGGTGACCGTCGTGCTGTTCACCGACCTGATGTACGCGGCGGTGCTGTACGGAACACCGGCCGCCGCCCGCCGCATCCCGGTGACCACGTTCCTGATCACGGTCGCGGTCACGATCGGTTTCCTGGCGTGGTTCCGCAATCCGGAGGCCCTGCTCGTCGGGATCCTCACCGGTGTGGTCTCGTTCGGTCCCGCGATCACCGGCGTCAGCGTCCGCAACCACCGCGACGCGGCCGAGGCGGCGCGGCTACGGGCCGAACAGACCGCACTGCTCGCCGAGATGGACCGCACCCAGGCGGTGACCGCGGAACGTTCCCGGATGGCACGGGAGTTGCACGATCTGGTGGCCAACCACCTCTCCGCGATCGCGATCCACTCCACCGCCGCGCTCTCCATCGACGACCCGGCCACCTCGCGCGAGGTGCTGGGGGTGATCCGCGAGAACAGCGTCGAAGGGCTCGCCGAGATGCGCCGGCTGATCGGGCTGCTGCGCACCGGTGACGCGGACGCCGAGCCGAGCGCCTCGCCGACCCTGGACGCGCTGGACGCACTGGTCGAACAGGCCGGTACGAATGCCGGGACGAGTGGGCTGACCTGTACTTTCGAGGACGTGCGCGAGGAGCGTGGGCCGGTGCCCGCGCCCGTCGAACTGGCCTCCTACCGAATAGTCCAGGAGTCGTTGACGAACGCGCTCAAGCACGCCGCGCCCGGCCCGGTCGCGGTGCGGCTCGGGCGTGCCGGGCCCTCGCTCACGGTGGAGGTCAGCAGTGCGTTCGGGGACCGTTCCGGGCCGCGCGCGCCGGGATCGGGGGCCGGTCTCGTGGGCATGCGGGAACGGGTGGCGCTGCTGGGCGGAACGATCGAGGCGGGGCCGGTGGACGACGGCTCCGGAACGAGGATCTGGCGGGTGCGGGCCGAACTGCCCGTGGACGAAGGGAACGTGGGGGAATGACGATCCGGGTCCTGGTCGCCGAGGACCAGTCGGCCGTCCGTGCGGGGCTGGTGCTCATCCTGCGCAGCGCGCCGGACATCGAGGTGGTCGGCGAGGCGGCGGACGGCGAGGCGGCGGTGCGGCTGACCCGCGAACTCCGGCCGGACGTGGTGCTGATGGATATCCAGATGCCGCGTCTGGACGGGGTCTCGGCGACGCGTCAGGTGACCGGCGAAGGGCTGGCGGACGTGCTGGTACTGACGACGTTCGACCTCGACGAGTACGTCTTCGGCGCACTGCGGGCGGGGGCGGCGGGCTTCCTGCTGAAGAACGCCGAGGCCCGCGATCTGCTGGAGGCGGTGCGCACGGTGGCGCGCGGCGAGGGCCTGATCGCTCCGGCGGTGACCCGCCGGCTGATCGCGGAGTTCGCCGGTACGCGGCCCGCGCGGACGGCCCACGCGCCCGATCCGAAGGTGCTCGACGCCCTGACAAGGCGGGAGCGGGAGGTGCTCGGCTGCCTCGGCGAGGGACTGTCGAACGCGGAGATCGCGGCCCGGCTCTCGATGGCCGAGGCGACCGTGAAGACGCACGTCAGCAGGGTACTGGGCAAGCTCGATCTGCGCAGTCGGCTCCAGGCGGCGGTGCTGGCACAGGAGTTGGGCATGTGAGGCAGGAAGAACGATCTTTGGTCTGGACCTCTTGACGATTGGTCCAGACCTTCCTAATCTCGCCGCACAACACACTGCGGTGAGTGCGCCATGACAAGGCGCGCTCTGGGCGGCGCAGGGTTTGCAGTCCACGGACCACCCCCGATTGTCCGGACCTCACCCGAGGAGCACCGTTGAGCACTGAAACCCCCCTACGCCGGACCCGATTCAGACTCGGGGCCGGGAGGGCCACCAGATCCAGAGCGGTCGCGGGCGTCACCGCACTGCTCCTTCCGCTCGCCGCCATGGTGGGCCTGGCCTCCCCCGCCGAGGCCGCCGACTCGGCGACCGCCACGTACCTCAAGAAGTCCGACTGGGGCGGCGGCTTCGAGGGCCAGTGGACGGTGAAGAACACCGGCACCACCGCCCTGTCCTCCTGGACCATCGAGTGGGACTTCCCCTCGGGCACCTCGGTCGGCTCCGCCTGGGACGCCACCGTCACCGGGTCCAACAACCACTGGACCGCCAAGAACCTCGGCTGGAACGGCACCATCGCCCCCGGTGCCAGTGTCTCCTTCGGCTTCAACGGCACCGGCTCCGGCGCCCCCACCGGCTGCAAGCTGAACGGCAACCCCTGCGACGGCGGCAGCGTCCCCGGCGACAACGCCCCCTCCGCTCCGGGCACCCCCACCGCGAGCAACATCACCGACACCTCGGTCAAGCTGAGCTGGTCCGCCGCGACCGACGACAAGGGCATCAAGAACTACGACGTGCTGCGCGACGGCGCGGTCGTCGCCACGGTCACCGGCACCACCCATACCGACACCGGCCTGACCGCCGGCTCCGACTACTCCTACACCGTGCGGGCCCGTGACACCGCCGACCAGACCGGCCCGGTCAGCGGCTCGGTCAAGATCCGCACCACCGGCGGTGGCGGCGAGACCCCCGGCCCCGGTGGCAAGATCAACCTCGGCTACTTCACCGAGTGGGGCGTCTACGGCCGGAACTACCACGTCAAGAACCTCGACACCTCCGGCTCCGCCGCGAAGATCACGCACATCAACTACGCCTTCGGCAACGTGACCGGCGGCAAGTGCGCGATCGGTGACTCGTACGCCGACTACGAGAAGGCGTACACCGCCGACCAGTCGGTCGACGGCGTCGCGGACACCTGGGACCAGCCGCTGCGCGGAAGCTTCAACCAGCTGCGCAAGCTCAAGGCCAAGTACCCCCACATCAAGGTGCTGTGGTCGTTCGGCGGCTGGACCTGGTCCGGCGGCTTCGGTGACGCGGCGAAGAACCCGGCCGCGTTCGCCGAGTCCTGCTACAACCTGGTCGAGGACCCGCGCTGGGCCGATGTCTTCGACGGCATCGACGTGGACTGGGAGTACCCCAACGCCTGTGGCCTGACCTGCGACACCAGCGGCCCGAACGCACTGAAGGCCATCACCTCCGCGCTCCGCGCCAAGTTCGGCAGCAAGAACCTGGTGACGGCCGCCATCACTGCCGACGCCTCCGCCGGCGGCAAGATCGACGCCACCGACTACGCGGGCGCCGCCCAGTCCCTGGACTGGTACAACGTGATGACGTACGACTTCTTCGGCGCCTGGGACGCCAAGGGCCCGACCGCCCCGCACTCCCCGCTGACCTCGTACGACGGCATCCCGAAGGCCGGCTTCACCTCCGCCGAGGCCATCGCCAAGCTGAAGGCCCAGGGCGTCCCCGCCTCCAAGCTGCTGCTCGGCATCGGCTTCTACGGCCGCGGCTGGACCGGCGTCACCCAGGACGCGCCCGGCGGCACCGCCACCGGCGCCGCCCCCGGCACGTACGAGACCGGCATCGAGGACTACAAGGTCCTCAAGAACAGCTGCCCGGCAACCGGCACGGTGGCCGGCACGGCGTACGCGCGCTGCGGCAACAACTGGTGGAGCTACGACACCCCGGCCACCATCGCGTCCAAGATGACGTGGGCGAAGGGCCAGGGCCTGGGAGGCGCGTTCTTCTGGGAGTTCAGCGGTGACACGGCCAACGGTGAGCTGGTCGGCGCGATCAGCAACGGTCTGAAGTAACCGCGTCGCGGGGGCCCCGCCCGGGGGCCCGCGCCACAACCGGAAAACACCCCGGGGGCACGGACCCCCCCCGGCTCC